>CALRET010000001.1 GCA_943356375.1 Candidatus Nomurabacteria bacterium
AAAACAAGAAACAAGCGGTTCCCGAAACTGGTATGCTATCCATACATATGCGGGGTATGAAAACGCAGTGATGCGAAATCTAAAACAGCGTATCGAATCTTTGGGTATGCATGACAAAATTTTTAATGTAATTGTCCCAACTGAAAAGAAGGTTAAAATCAAAGGAGGGAAACGTGTTGAAGCAGAAGAAAAAGTATTTCCCGGATATATTTTGGTAGATATGATTGTTACCGATGATTCATGGTTTGTTGTGCGAAACACCCCCCGTGTTACTGGGTTCGTCGGTGCAGGAGTAAATCCTGTCCCACTACTTCAAAGCGAAGTAGATTTTCTCTTCTCTAAGATGGATAATCAGACCGCTAAACACAACATTGATCTTATTATCGACGAAACAGTACTCATTACAGACGGTCCATTCCAAGGACACGAAGGTCGTGTGAGTGAAATCGATCACAATAGAGGGAAAGTCAAAATATTTGTTTCAATGTTCGGTCGCGAAACTCCAATGGAACTTGATTTCTTGCAGATAAAGAAGATCTAATGTAATCGTTTGACCTTAGGTTGAAAATCTGTTAATGTACTCACGTTACGCTTTTGCTTCAAACAGTAGTACTAATTTACTACTTTCTACTAACTACTTACTAAATATATGGCTAAAAAAATTATCAAGAAGGTAAAACTAAATGTGCCAGCAGGAAAAGCTACTCCTGCACCACCACTTGGACCTGCACTCGGTCAAGCTGGTGTTAACATTGGAGATTTCGTTCAGAAATTCAATGCACAGACTCAGAGTATGATGGGTGAGACTGTCGGTGTTGCGCTCACTGTCTACGAAGACCGAACATATGACTTTATTGTCAAAACTCCACCAGTAGCAGGACTTATATTCAAAGCTGCAGGTGTTGAGAAAGGTTCAGGAAAACCAAATACCGCAAAAGTTGGAAGCATTACTAAAGCCCAACTTCAGGCGATTGCAGAAAAGAAAATGCCGGACCTTAATGCGAATGATATCGAAGCAGCAATGAAAATTGTTGCAGGATCAGCAAGACAGGCAGGTATTGAAATCAAAGGATAATACATAATTATCAAAATGAAAACCCCTCGACTGAGGGGTTTTTGTTTGTCCGAACAGTGTAAGTGTACACTGTTTTAGGATTTTACATCTTGAATTGTTTTCCAAGTCGTGGACCGTCTTGTACGGTGTAATTCGATGCGATCGTGTCGTAGATGATAGTAGGCGTCTTTGCCATTTTCTCATATGTTGATCGTGCAAATGGCTGGTTGTCTCTGATATACATATCTTCAGAAGAAATAACCTCAAACACAATTGGTCTTCCTTGTACCTCGCCATGTTTTCCATACCCCCATCCTGGATCAACAAACCCGGCAAAATGGCTTCGAAATTCTCCCAATCGGTCATCCATAAAGACGATCTCCACTGCATAATCAGGTGGTACTACCATGTGCTCATGAGAACACATGATGTAAAACCTACCTTTTTTCATTAAATAGAGTTCGTCATTGGCATAAATCTCTTCCCAGAAATCATCTTTCGGATAGTGATTTATTTTTGCCACATCAATAACTTCTTTTGTTTGTTTTGCAACATATCCAAAAGGAGAAGCATTTTTCATGTCGATGGTTAGCATGACCGATGATGTCGCATCATGTGAATCCATGTTTTTGAAATTTATCTGACGCTTTTGTGTGTTGCTGATCGGTTCGTAGAGTATCCCTGTTTTTTGCATTAAAATCTCAAGCTCATCCGAATGTAATCTTGTATCTGTGTTGAGGATACGCAATTGATTCAGCGATGTTCCTGGATGCAGAAGCACATTAAATACTTTTGGCGAAACCAATGCCCACATTTCTCCACTCCATCCGGCTGGCCACAAACAATCATATTTGGACACTCGATCTACTTGTAGTCGTGCGTGGATGCCTAGTCGCCCTGTTGATGATTTTGGGTTTGCCATACCGTAGATATTTCTTGGAAAATCAATCACCTCATTAATTTTTATGAGATATGTTTTTGATTTCAGAAACGGTTTGGTCAAACTGTGTTTTTTTGTATCAATCTTGCTCATATACGAACGTATTGTTTCTCCTGGAGGGGTTTGAAACGGTGCGCGTATTTCATAGCACTCTTCGGATAATGTGAGATCGAGTGACGATGGTTTAATATTTTCTGGGTTTAGATTCTTAATAAATCCATTGTTTGCCAGTTCTCCTATATCAATATTGGAAAGAGCTCCAAATCCTTTCATAAACAAAATTATTTTTTCTACCGTAACACTACCATATGGAGTAAGGAGTGTCAAAACTGAACAGATAGTAGTTGGTAGTGAGTAGTTTGTAGTAAAAATACAAATTATCAATATAATATAAGATTTTATTGATAATTGTTGTAAACTATAGTCTTTTATCTATAACCTGACTATTAAAAAATAAAAAACCGGTCGCAATGACCGGTTTGTAAAACTACGATGTAGTTTTCTTTTCTGTAATATCCTGTGTTCCACGTTTTATACTGAAGGCATCAGGATTCATGTCAACATGTAGAGCTAACTGAAATCCATTTTCAGTAAACCATTCTTTGAGGTAGGTGGCCATTTGCTGTTCGGGAATTCTAAATGTCGGATGTACAGTCTGCTGTGTGCGCAGTTCGCATACATATACATACTCAGGAAGGCATCCTGTGGTTTCAGTTTGAACTGTGTATCCCATAGGAATATAGTTTTGCGCCTCTTCTCTTGATATAGAGAGTAACAGTTTATTTAGTTTCTCTTTAAATAGCCATAAATGTTTCTCTGCTTCTTTTCGGAGGGATTCAGGTAACTGTTCCATATACCACGGAAAGAAACCGTGTTGCGTATGAAGTAATGGCATTTTAAGTACCCAAGGACGATGACGCTGCATATCACGGAACGATCCGAAGTCTATCGGAAAAGTGACTCTAATTTGCCCACATTCATTTACAAGAGAGGGAAGTAGAGAATGCTGGGGTCTGTGTTCAAGAGGACCACGATATTTTTCCAAATCGTTCACATCCAGAGTATTTTTAAGTACTGTGAACGGTTGATACGGCAAGTCAAAGTAAGTAAACTCTTTTGCGCATTTTGCATTATATGCAACCTGGTCATGATATTCTTTGTGTCCAAAACTATCAGGATATGTTTCTTTTAAAGCAACAAGGACCTGATCCGCAATCTCTGAAATCTCCGAAACAGGATGCATGCGCAAAATATCGAGACGATTTTTTGCGTGCTGTAAACTGGTTGTCCAAGAGAGGTATGTTGTAACACCGGCCGGTAAGAACCCACGAGCAATATCAAATGCTTTTGCTTTAATCCCTTTTTCATAATTCAGATCAAATTTTGCAATTTCATCTGGTTCCGTTTTATCACATTTTGGTTTTGGAAAACGAAGCTTAAGATCAGGAACAAGTTCAGCAAGTACTTTCTCGTAAAACGCCATGCTTTCCTTTTGCAAATCTTCTCCTCTTTGAGTTCCGGCAGGATTTTTAGTCGCCTGAAGAGACATATTGAGATAGCGAGTGCTTGATTCTTGTCCATCATACAAAGCTGAGTCTTGAAAAGCTTTTGCAACAAGCATTGAAACATTTTCGAGACAAATAGTAGTATACCCGCATTGACCGATAGAACCGTGTCCATAGCCAACATAAAATGTTCCCATTATTTGTTTTGTTCCGTCTTTGCGAAGTTTCTCAAAATGCTTGAGAACGCTTTTAGGATCACGAGAATACAGTGCCTGTATCATCGCATTATCTTCAGGATTTAATCCATCGATAACAATTACTCTTCTGTCTTCCGATAAGTATTTTACGGCAAGATTTATTGATTTTTGTCTGTGTCCCGCAATCTCTTCTTTATTGATTACGGGGATTTCTAATCCATTTTGGGTTGTCATGGTGCAAATTATTTTTTCGTCTGACTCTAATCTATACTTAAATAAGAATTTGTCAAAGCTTTGACAAGGTTATTTTTTTGTATTAATATCCAATCAGATTAAAAAGTTTTTTTATGTATGGAATATGAATATAAACCATTTCTTATTGGTATTGATATGGATATGGTTAGTGCTGATTATGAGACTCCGGGTGGTATTTTCTTACAGCTATGGGAAAAACGATTGCCTGGTGTTAAATATCTGGGATGTAAAGAATCTCCTCACTGGATGGTTGAAAAGAATTACCATCTATTTCATCAGCCGATCATTAATAAAATGTTTATGAAACCGCCAAAAGGGTTTTATCTCAGGCTTGAGCCAATGAAGGGTGCCATTGACGCAATCAAAGAACTTCAAAAAATAGCTGAAGTGGTCATGGTAACTACACCGGTATATGAGGCAGATGGGCACAATCTCAGTTTAAAGGAATTGGCAGAGCGCGATCAATTGTGGTCACGAGTTGTTACTGAAAAAAAAGAATGGCTTCGCAATTATTTAGGGAAAGACGCGCCACCACTCATACCACTTTCTGATAAAACTATGTTCCATGGTGATATATTGATTGATGATCGTCCGGGTAGTGGGGAAGCAAAACGGAGAAAACCATCATATATACATGTACTCTATGATGATAATTATTTGTACAACAGAAACAGAAAGGTTAAACACAAGATGAATTGGGGAACATATACGAAAGTTATACCTCTAGTCTTGGAAGAAGTAGAAGAAAAACGCAGAATAGCTGCATAATACACAAAGCCGAGTAATCGGCTTTTTATATTGTATTTTCAGTTTTCTGTGTTAGTCTGTGCTCAGACGTTATTTATATTCTATGATTCCAGTGCAGTGTAAGGCAAAGTGGGATACCACTACAAAAGGATTGTGTATTCCCAGTTCAGTACAGTACACAGAAGAACAAAAGAAGGATTTAGAATGTATTATTTCCAGCTACGCAAAAGAGTGTGGTATGTCTGAAGTGGAGGTTCTGGATGTCCTTCAGAGCGCTATAACGCAATCACATGAAATGTACCAATATCTCTCTATTGGGATACTGGTGAGCATGGGTCTATATCGGACCAAGTCACGAGCGATTGTAGCTTCGGTGTTTGCTAGAAGTGAAGATGGTGTCGTGGTCCGTTATCAAAAAACAAAAAGGATGTTATTCGTTAAACGGATTGGTCCGCGTAAATTTTTTGAACGAGTGCTTGACTATATACCTGACGGTAAAGCACGTTGGGATAATGCTCATACTTACAAAGAGAAAAAGAGTATCAAGCAAAAGACTGCGCATCCTCAGATTGAAATCGTTAAGGTGGATACGCAAAAATTTGAAGAGTTGCGGTCTCGAGTGTATGTACAGTTAAAAACTTTTCCGGTACACCGTTCTTCTCAGATCATTCTTTCATCGATAGAATCTTTCTCGGGTATACATAAGGAAAAATTGGTACTTGCCCAAGGGAAAAGGTCTAACGGTTCTCGTGTGAGGACTAAACGGGTGTATTCTGATTTGAGGAAAATATTTTTTTCAGCAATGAAGGAAGTGTATGGAAATGAAATTTCATTAATTTTTCTTGCATCATTTTTTACACCCAAAGGAGAGATGCCAAATCATTCCAATGTACAACTCTCAATCAAAGACCATAAATTCCTGATTGAAAACGACAAGTATTATATGGATACATTTTTTATTTTTCTTACCCACGTCTCATTTGTTTTGAATGCATACCTCTTGTATGAAGAAGAATTTGCACGTTTGGATAGCGATACTGTAGATCTTGAAAAGAGGAAGAAGGAAATATTCGATGGGATTATTTTGAGTGCGAGAAAAAATCTCATACATGTACATACAGAAAATAAGAGAGAAGTAGTTATTGCTTAACATAACCCCTCCTGATACGGAGGGGTTTTCGTTTGCTAATATAATACTTTTATTGTAGTCTAAAGAAAAAATTTGTTCCATGACAAAGAAGAAAGAATCGATCACTGCTCGTCCAAAATGGAATGCGGAAAGGAAAGTCTTTATTATCCCAAAAAAATCCGGTTACACAAAAGAAGAATCCGAGGTGATTGGATACATAGGGGAGCTCTTGGTGTGTATGGCCGAAGATATGCATATTTCGGTAGAAAAAATTCTTGCGCTCAGGGATTATCACAGTAATCCAAACCCAGATATTAGTGCTGCGCATCGATTCCTACTCAGGTTTATATATGAACATTTTCCAACTGCGATACACTTGTTTCTCATTGTGTTATCAAAGACAGAAGAGAAAATGAAGCGATTTATTATTCATCAAAATCGATTCTTCTCTGACCCGACACACGAGATATCGTTTGATCGATATAACGGAATGTTTAAAAAACAGCATCCGGTTATCAGAAAAATTGTCTTTCCGAAACGCACCATTGCTATTCCTGAAGAGGTACAAGAATTCAAAATTCCTGAAGCGTTTAAAAAAGTGTCTCCAGTAGATCTCATTGAAATCATTTTTGAAACAGTGAAAGAAAAATTCAATATTGATCTTACGGTGTATACACTGGGCACTAAAGATAAATGCATCCCATACAATCTGTATGTATCGAGGAAAATAAGCATCGGTATCATCCTATTAACCTACGGAGAAAATTTTTCCTTCGTTGAGCTCCATAGACAGTTTGCTGGACGCTTGGAATATTCACAGATAAACAGCTCTATTGATCACTATAAAAATGAACATCACAAATGCATAATGGAAGATGCGGTATATAATATTTTATATGCGATTATCTATACTGCTATTCTCCAAAAAATAGAAGTCAAAAAAAGCCCTTGATATAAGGGCTTTTTACATGCTACTATGACGCTATGATTACTGAAACTATACAGTCTGGAGTGACAAAGGCTTTGCAATCGCTCGGTCTCGAAGGCGATATCCGCCTTGAACATCCAGCAGATCTCTCTCATGGAGATTATTCTACTAATGTCGCTTTTGTACTTGCAAAAAAAGAAGGTGAGAATCCTCGCGCGCTTGCAGAGAAAATCTGCGTAGAACTTAATAAAAATTTACCTCCTGAAATAGAAAAAATTGAAATCGCTGGTCCAGGATTTATTAATTTTTATTTATCAAAAATTTTTTTTATTGAACGTGTTAACTATATTACAGCAAAACCAGATGAATGGGGGACAAACAAAATGCTTGCTGGTAAAAAAATAATGGTTGAATATACGGATCCAAATCCATTCAAACCATTTCATATTGGGCATTTAATGACTAATACAATTGGTGAATCTATTGCACGTATTACTGAGGCAAATGGTGCAACAGTCGTTCGAGCAAACTATCAAGGTGATGTCGGACTTCATGTTGCAAAGGCGATATATGGCATGTTGAAAGAGGGTGGACCAGACGGAATGCTCCCGGCATCCCTACAAGCTGAGATTATCGGTACACGTTATTCATGGGGTTCGAACGAATATGATACAAATGAAGAAACTAAAAAAGAAATCGATGCAATAAACAAAAAGATATACGAAAAAAGTGATAGTGAAATAAATATTTTATATGAACACGGCAGAAAAGTTACCCTTGAGGCGTTTGAAGAGATATATAAATTATTGGGAACAAAATTCGTGCACTATTTCTTTGAATCAGATATGGCTGTCGTTGGGGCACAGATTGTAAAGGAGCATACAGGTCCTGTATTTGAAGAATCAGATGGTGCCATTGTCTTTTATGCTGAAAGATATAATCCAAAATTAAATCCGCGCGTGTTTATTACTGGCGCAGGACTCCCGACATATGAATGCAAAGAACTCGGTCTGACAAAAACAAAATTTGAAAAAGAAAATCCAGATCTTTCCATAGTTATAACTGCAATAGAACAAGACAACTATATGAAAGTGGTTACCACTGCGCTCTCAGTTATTGCGCCAGATTGGGCATCTCGCATGAAGCACATTACACATGGAATGATGCGTTTGACCTCTGGTAAAATGTCTTCACGCAAAGGAAATATTATTACCGGCGAATCCATAATACGTGATTCAATTGCATTAGTTGCAGAAAAAGTCGTAGAACGTGAAATGAGTGGAGATGATAAAAAGGCGATCGCACAGATTGTCGGTGTTGCTGCGCTCAAGTACTCAATTCTCAAATCTTCAATCGGTTCGGATATCGTGTATGATCCAGAGAAATCAATTTCATTTGAAGGAGATTCGGGACCATATCTACAGTACACAGCAGTACGTGCACAGTCTATTATTGCAAAAGCGGGGAACAGTAAAATTATACAAGAAGTAGAACCGATAGAGGGTTATGTGATTACTAATTTAGAAAAAATAATATATGGATTTGAAGAAGTGGTTATCCATGCAAAAGAAGAATTCCAGCCACACCATATTACGACTTACTTAACAAAACTCGCGAGCGAATTTAACTCATTTTATGCAAATACTAAAATTTTAGTTGATGATAATCCTTATAAAGACTATCATCTTGTACTAGTGAGTGCATTTTATATAACTATGAGAAATGGTCTTTATTTATTAGGTATTCAAACTCCGGAAAAAATGTAGAGACTAGGGTATAGCGGATAGCGTCTAGGAAATTCAAAAGAAATAAAAAAATCCGGGACTAAGAAAGTCATCCCGGATAATGGTCAAAGAGGGTAATCAATCCTCTTTTCTTTGTTTGGTCAACATAAAGAACTTAACTTAAACCTAAACCCGAAAAGGAGAAGTTCTTTTAGGTCTTAGACAATCAAATGTCTTTACCTATACCGCACAAGGAGCGACCAAAATAACTATATACCTCAATCTAAAATCGGTCAATTTTTTGCTAACAAAGCCGGAATATGTCTTGATGAAATCCACTTGGACTTTCCGTAGTGAACAGGTACGATAGTGTCAGACCAAATAGTTTTTTACCAATGGAAAAGCTTAAAATTTATGTTGGTTGCGCACTCAAACATGCATCCCTAGAATACAAACAGAGGATCGCTTTGTTTAAAGAACAGTTACCTAAACATCTCAATTGTGAAATTCTTGAATTTGTCACTGAGTCAGATGCGACACCAAAAGAAGTTTACAATAATGATATTGGAGGATGTGTCAAAGAATGTCACCTGATGGTTGCCGATGTTACTCATCCATCACTTGGTTTGGGGTATGAGACAGGAACGATAGTTGAGAAATATAAAAAACCAGTTTTGTTTTTAGCTGAGACCGGTTCATTGGTTTCGAAAGTGATTCTGGGTGTGCCAAATGCTGAAATTCATGATTATGAAAGCATTGATGAAATGATTTTGGCAGTGGTTGCGTTTGTTGAAAAACACAATATTCAAGCACCGACTCGTGGAAAGCTGATCGTCATCGAAGGTATTGATGGGTCAGGAAAAACAACACAGCAAGGACTTTTGATGGAACGACTCAAGAAAGAAGGGAAACGAGTTGAGTCACTTCATTTTCCACGTCACGGAGAAAAATTCTTTGGTGTCATGGTTGATGAATATCTGATGGGTAAGTTTGGACACGCATCTGCAGTCAATCCATATCTTGCATCAGTACTCTATGCGGGTGATCGGTGGGAGGCAAAGCCACAGATTGAGCAATGGTTGAATGATGGGGTGTATGTGGTTCTTGATCGCTACGATACTTCGAACAAAGGCCATCAAGTTGGAAAGTTAAAAACCGAGGAAGAAAAGCTTCAGTGTTTGAGATGGCTTGATGAATTGGAATACAAAACATTTAAAATTCCGGTTCCTGACAAGGTGTTATACCTTGATCTTCCACTTGAGAAGAATCTTGAACTCATTGCAAAGAGAGGAAGCAAGGGTAAGGAGTACAGCAAAGGAGGTGCTGACCAACATGAAAACAGAGAGCATTTATCAAACGCTCAGGCAGCGTATCGATTTGTCGTGAACCAGTATTCATACTGGCAGAAGATCTATTGCGCTCCGACCGGAGAACTTCGCACAGTTGAAGATATCCACGAGGAAATCTATGCAGCAGTTGCTGAAAAGGTATATGCCTAAAACAAAACCCGCACATGTGCGGGTTTTTTAATTTATAGAGGTAAACGATTGAAACGAGAAATTGCTTTTTGTTTTAGTTCCTCTTGTTCTTTAAGTTTTTTTACCTCGGTATCTTTTTCTGCTTCTCCTAAACCAAGAGTCCAGAAGAATATAGTTAAAACACATGAAGCAAAAAATATTTCAATAACGATGTTTTGTGAAAAAACAGTAGTTAATTCTTTCCCAAAATAACCGAGAATAAAATCTATTAACAGAAAGATATACATAATAATTCTGTATTTTTTAGATACAACAGTGTCTGCGGTATAAAGAGCCGATCCTGGTTGTTGTGCCTCAGTTTTAGTGACACCTTCTTCTTCAACAGGTATTTCTCCTTCTCCGAAGCAGGTAGGGCAGGTGTATTGAGAAGTAATGATTGAAGAATGATTACCTCTTTTGTATTTTTTACCTTCACCGTGACAGCTGGGGCAAATCTTTGTTTTCATGTTGTGTAAGAATATTCTGTGTGGAATTTAACATATAAAAATAACATCGTCAATATCTATATTAGTAATATAAAAACCCGCTCAAGCGGGTCTGATGAAATTTTAAATCCGTACTCATCCTCCAAAGACCATAGTTCTGGGTGGTTTTCCGCATTTACTGCATGCGTAATTTATTGAACCTTTTTTGAGACTGATAGGGGTATATTTTTTGCAGGTGCAATATCCTGGACCGGTGGGTCTTTCGGTTCGAATTTTGTTTTTCTTTCTAATAAGTCTTTGCGCAAGCCAGGTTAGTAAACTCATTATAATAGGGTATCTCTGTTCGCAGTATAGCGATATATTGAATTTTAGCAAGCAGTGGGGTATACCCTAGCACTTACTTCTTTGCAAAGAAGTAAGTGCTAGGGTATACTCGAAGTATAGACGGTGAAGGAGCTATCACTCTGGAGTCTTGGGAAGAAATCCTTGCAAAAGGGGAATAGAACCCACTAATTAAGAAGCAACTAAGGTGGTACCACGAGTAGAAACTCGTCCTTGGATTATGATTATTCATAGTTCGTGGACGAGTTTTTTATTTTTAATTAATCTAAAACAATGGAAGAAAACAATCAAAACAAATCAACCGTAGCTCTCGAACCTAAACACACCAAGTCTAGTGCATCGGTCAGGGAGGAAGCAGTTTTGCAATTCTGGAAAGAAAATAATGTATTTGAAAAAACATTAGAAAAAGAATCTCCAAAAGGTGATTTCGTTTTCTATGATGGTCCACCAACAGCAAACGGAAAGCCGGGAATTCACCATCTCGAACCGCGCGCATTCAAGGATGCGATTCCTCGCTATAAAACAATGCAGGGATTTCATGTGCGCCGTAAAGGGGGATGGGATACACATGGATTGCCAGTGGAACTTCAAGTGGAAAAAGCGCTCGGACTCAAATCAAAAAAAGAAATTGAACAATACGGTATTGAGAAATTTAATGCCGAATGTCGAAAAAGTGTCTGGACTTATATTGACGAATGGGAGAGATTTACCGATCGCATGGGGTATTGGATCGATCATGAGAATCCATATCGAACGTATGACAATTCATATATTCAATCGCTCTGGAATGTCGTCAAAAAAATAGACGATCAAAACTTGCTATATAAAGATTACAAAGTTGTCCCATATTGTCCACGCTGTGGAACCGCTCTTTCTTCTCACGAACTTGCACAAGGATATCAAGATGATACAGATCTTTCAGTTACAGCAAAATTTAAAATCGTTGGTGTTGAAAATGGATATTTTTTAGCTTGGACAACAACACCATGGACACTTCCAGGTAATGTTGGATTGGCTGTAGGTAGTGATATTACGTATGTTGAAGCAAAAGTTGGTAATCAAATTTTAGTACTTGCAAAAGACCGCCTTTCAATAATTACTGAACCTTACGAAGTTGTTGCGGAACATAAGGGTTCAGAAATGGTTGGCATGCAATACGAACCACTGTATCCATATCTTGCAGAGCTTGATAAAGGAGATGAGAAATTAAATAACGCATACAAGGTGTACGCGGCAGATTTTGTGACCACAACTGATGGTACTGGAATTGTTCACACTGCTGTTATGTATGGACAAGAAGACTTTGAACTCGGAACAAAAGTTGGATTACCAAAATTCCACCTCGTAAATCCAGACGGAACATTCATTACTGGCACTGGTATCTTTGAAGGAAGATTTGTAAAAGACGAAGCAGTTGCAGTGGACGTCATCAAAGACCTTGCACACAGAGGATTACTATTCAAAAAAGAAAAATATACGCACAGTTATCCGCATTGCTGGCGCTGTTCGACTCCGCTCATCTATTACGCACGTGATTCATGGTATATCGGCATGTCAAAACTCCGCGATAAACTTGTTGCAGAAAACGAAGGTATTAATTGGGAACCATCTCATGTAAAAGAGGGTCGCTTTGGCGAATGGATTCGCGAAGTGAAAGATTGGGCGATTTCCCGTGAACGATATTGGGGAACGCCACTTCCTATTTGGGTTGCGGAAGACGGAGAAAAATTTGTCGTTGATTCGTTTGAAACATTGAAGAAATATACCAAGAAATCAGGAAACAAATATGTTGTCATGCGACATGGTGAATCGACTCACAATGTGGATTGGTTATGTAGTTCTGTTGCGGGTTATCCTCATCATCTTACTGATAGTGGTAAGGCAACAGTTCTAGAGACGGCACAAGAATTTAAAAGTAAAAATATTACAGCAATATACTGTTCTCCCTTTCTCCGTACAAAAGAAACAGCAGAGATTGTCGCTGATGCGATCGGCTTCGACAAGTCAAAAATAATCTATGATGATCGGATTGCTGAATTTAAATTCGGTGATTTTCATCTGAAACCATTTCCAGAATATATAGCATGGAGAAAAGAAACAGGAGACTCTATTGATTTACAAGCACCAAATGGAGAGAGTATCTCAGATGCGCGTCATCGTTTTGCATCATTCTTTTATGATATTGATCAGCAACATAAGAATGAAACTGTTTTAGTTGTTACTCATGGCATCGGACTTGAAACACTTCCGGCCGTTGAGTGTGGATATGATAAAAAACAGATGTGGGAGAAGTGGCACATGAATCTGGTTGCTCCAGGAAAATTTCAAGATTTCAATTTTATTCCATTACCACACAATGAGATCTATGAACTTGATGTACATCGACCATTTATAGATAAGATTGTCCTTGAGAAAAACGGTAAGCAATTTACGCGTGTTAAAGAAGTCATGGATGTCTGGTTTGATTCTGGTGCGATGCCGTTTGCACAGGATGGGTATCCGTTTCTCACTGACAAGATGTATTATCCAGCAGACTTCATTGCCGAAGGGCTCGACCAAACACGCGGTTGGTTCTATACACTCCATGCTGTGGGTGCACTCATGGGTACAGGGAAGGCATATAAAAATGTAATCTGCCTTGGGCTTATTCTTGATAAAGATGGTAAGAAAATGTCGAAATCAAAAGGAAATGTCGTTGATCCGTGGATGATGATGGATAAATATGGCGCCGACACTCTCCGCTTGTGGATGTATGCGGTGAACCAGCCAGGGGATTCAAAAAACTTCGACGAGAAAACTGTTGCAGAACTTCATAACAAAGTATTTAACCTGCTCTATAACGTACTCGCATTCTACGAGCTGTATCGTGATAGAGAACTTGAACGTGATATTGATGCTGATCCTGCAACTTCCACTAATCCTCTGGATCAATGGATATTTGTTCGACTGGCAGAATTGACAGAAACTATGACGGCAAATCTAGAAAGTTATAAATTGCTTGAACCGGTTCGTGCGATGCGTGAATTCATCGACGATCTTTCGACGTGGTATGTTCGCCGATCACGTGATCGATTAAAAGAAGGATCTCTCGTTTCTAAAAAAACTTTGTACGTAGTCTTAAAAACTGTTGCAAAGTTACTTGCACCATTCGCACCTTTTGCTGCAGAGGATATTTGGCAACGACTCCGTCAGTCATCAGATGAACTTTCAGTTCACCTCGTATCTTGGCCGGAGTCGCAGGTTCTAGTTTCTAGTGGCGAGGTTCTAGAAAAAATGCGAATTGTACGAGAAATTGTATCTTTAGGATTAGAAGCAAGACAGAAAGCGGGAATTAAAGTTAAACAACCACTTAGTAAATTAAAAGTTAAAAATGAAGAGTTAAAAAGCGAATACCTAGAACTTATAAAAGAAGAATTGAATATAAAAGAAGTTGTTTTTGGTGATGAATTTGAACTCAATACTGAAATAACTGAAGAATTAAAGAAAGAAGGGCAGATAAGAGAACTTATTAGAGGCTTTCAAGATGAACGTAAACGATTAGGCCTAAACCCAGCTGATGTGATTAATCTCTTGGTTGAAACTGATAATAAGGGAAATGAAATTATAGAATTATTTAAAGACGAAATTAAAAAAATAGTAAATATTAGGGAACTTTCATTGCAAAAAAATGAAGGGGATATAATTTCCATTGATGATATGAATTTCAAGTTTTCTATAAAAATGCTCTATACTAAAGAGGTATGAAATTAGTCACACTTAACACATGGGGAGGGAAGATAAAAGAACCGCTTATTAAATTTATTCAGAATAAATCAAAAGAAATAGATATCTTCTGTTTTCAAGAGGTGTATTCTGATGCAAAAGGGAAGATTAGTGAAGTTGATTTTCCAGGAAGAGTGTTAGATCTTTTTCAAAATGTTCAATCAGTATTAACTACACATACTGGTTTCTTTAAACCAAACACCTTTGACCATTACGGAGTTGCTGTTTTTATACAAAGAGATATTAAAATTCTTGAAGAGGGTGATATTTTTATTTACAAAAAAAGTGCAGAAGATTATGTTGATGAAGACGGTTCTAATCATCCACGTAATCTACAGTATGTTCTTCTGGAAAAGGAGAGTAAAAAGTTTGTTGTGGTAAATGTGCATGGACTTTGGACTGGTACCGGAAAGAAAGATACAGTAGAAAGAATTGAACAGTCAAATAAAATAAAAGAGTTCTTATCTCGATTTGATTGCCCAATTATTCTTGCTGGTGATTTCAATCTTGAACCAGAGACTGAAAGTGTCAGGATTCTCGAAAGTGGTATGAAGAATCTTATTAAGGAATATAATATTAAAAATACACGAACTTCGCATTATACAAAAGAAGGACGTTTTGCTGATTATATATTCACGAAAGATATGCACGTTACTGATTTTAAGGTATTACCAGATGAAGTATCTGATCATGCACCGCTCTATTTAGATTTTGATATATGAAAACACTGATTATAGATAATGGTTCAAAATGGATTACCCAGCTCTGCGAATTGATTGTTGATGAAAAAGTTATTATTGGTATGAAGGATATTTCTTCTGTTGATACTGAATCATTTGATTTAATAGTTCTGTCCGGATCCCGTAACGGACCATCTGTCCTCACTAATGATCTTTTGGGTGAGGAGTTCGATCTGGTTAAGAAATCCCAAATTCCAATTATTGGCGTGTGCTATGGAGCGGAGGTTATCGTCTATAGTTATGGTGGACTACTCGAACGAATGGATGGAGATCACAGAGGGGTAACGACTCTTCATCTCATAGAAGGAAAAGATGTAAAAGTATACGAAGCTCATCATTTCAGAATCAAAAAACTTCCGGAAGATTTTATTGTATTAGGGAGAACAGAGCATGCAATTGAATTCTTCAAGCATGTACATAAACCAATTTACGGACTTCAGTTTCATCCGGAAGCTTTTGTGGATAGTACGGAAGGGAAGGAAATCCTTATGGGAATTATTAGTGATATAATGAAAAAGTGAAAAAAGTAATTATTGTACATGGCTGGGGATTTACACCAGAAGATAATTGGTATCCATGGTTAAAAGGTGAACTTATCGAGCGAGGTTTTGACGTAGTCGTTCCGGAAATGTCAGAAACATTGGTACCACATATTACTGTGTGGGTGGATAATCTCAGGGAAGCAGTCGAAAATTCTTCGGAAGATATGATACTTATTGGGCACAGTATTGGATGTCAGACCATTATTCGCTATCTCGCAGAGACAGATAGACTAAACCATTTTGATAAAAATGGTCGTCCGATCAGCAAAGCTGATTTAGGAAAAGTTATTTTAGTTGCTGGATGGTTTCAGTTGGACAGGGGAGTTATTGATGAGGAAATTAAAAAATATGGACAGATAGTTAGAGAGGTGGCAGATGAATGGGAGCAGACGCCAATTGATTTTGAAAAAGCGAAAAGTAATTGCGCAGATATTTCAGTGTTACTTTCTTCAAATGAACCATATGGTTGTGTTTCAGAGAACAAGAAAGTATTTGAAGAAAAACTCGGGGCAACTGTTACAGTTCTTGAAAACAGCGGACATTTCACTACTGATGATGGTATAACTGAAATTCCTGAAATTTTGGAATATATAAAATAAAACAGCCGCGTGGTGCGGCTGTGTTTTGTTTACAATTCCATTGCAAATTTGTATTCAACTTTCTGCAACTCTTTTGCTTGGTCAAGGAAATATTTTTTCCCCATGATATCTTCTGCACGTTCAGCAATTAAATAATAGTTTGCTAAAATTCTCATCTTCTGCACAATTTTGAATTTCTTGTCCCATAATACATTTTCAGCAAAAATATCTTCTGCAATTTTGAAAGCTTTGGGTAGTCCAGCAATCTCATACTGTCCTTCTTTAAAATGCCATGTAATTAAACCTGTTTCTTTCATGTACCCTTCAAATATGATACTCCCGGGACCTGTGTGGCTTCCAGGTATAGATCCATCGAGAACTAGTATATCGCATAGTGTTAAATAGAGATCTTTGTTCCCCTCAAATACACGCAGGTATTCAGATGCTGGTATTGATAAAAGTTTTATTACTTCAGTATCCAGGGTAATTGGAGAGTCTTTTGTGTTTTTTATTAGATTAGAAAGGGTCGCCAGCTGGAAATTACTCAAGACATGTTTTTTAAGTATGTCGCTTAAAATGGGTTTTTTCATTTATATAAAAACATATATCTATATTCAAAATACTCAAAAAACTTGAAACTGTCAATGTCGTGTTGCCTGCTAGAGGTTGATAGAATGCGTACCTAGAGATATGCTAAAAACACTCGAAAAAATTCCTGTTCGGGTAGTTGCATGGATGTGTCGGATAAATCCTGCTATTCAAACATGGCATATAGAACTCGTGTTCGTTGTTATTGTTTTAGTTGCGGTCGGAATTATTTCCGGCAAGGGACTTGTTGAATGGATTGGTATTATTGCAGTCCTCTTTAATTTTGCTTATGTGCAAATCGCGGACCGGCTCGAAGAGCGGGAAGCGAAGCGCTATCATATAGATAAAAAAGTAGAAGTGCATTGCTATTGGAAACTCAAATATTATTTCTACGCAAAAGAGATTTCATTTTTCGCCTATTTCTTTTTGCTCCACGCATGGGCAGCATTAGTCGGAGTATTCATCTTTCTCTTGTATCCGATCTGGCGCAAAGCATGGAGAAAATATCATCCGCTTGATAGGGATAAAATATAAAAACCCCGATCACTCAGGGTTTTGTTTAAGGTCTATTTCTTCATATATACAATATCTATTACGGACAAATTCTTCACTTGGGGAATTTTCTGTGATAGGGGAGCAGAAGTATTGCACAGATATATCACCAACTATCATACCGACACAGATGAATATTTTTTTCACCCCAGCTTCACGAAGAAGGGCTATAAATTCATTCCAGTATGGATTGTCTCGATATCCTTTTTTATAAGAATATTTTTGACTGAAGATGGCGATCGATAACTGTAGATACTTTCTAAAATATTTCTCAGCGTAGAGTGGGTGCAAACTGTTATCGATGCAAGAAAACTTCATCTCTAAATATTTCAGTCATACTCACACTCCCTTCCAAGATTGTTTTAATTTCTCTCTGAAGGTCTGCTACCGGCATATTGAACCACGCTTTTTCACTCGAGATTCCATATTTTCTTGAACCTTTGTAGCTCTGGTTGAATATAAGAGATATGGAATGTGTTCCATATCTGCTTACTGTTTCTTTAATCAAAACATTGAAATTTTTATAGGACACTTTCGTTTGTTCATCTAATGTTTTTCGTATCATTAAAAAATCAAACTCGTTTCTTTTTGTTGATAGTGTGGCACCAGCTACATCTCGTACAAATTTACCATCAAATTCAAACTCCCAGTTATTGTTGGTGAATTGTATAAAATTTCTACCTTTTGTATTTGCACGAAATAGTGGAATTGATCCAAGCCAGTAAATTTGTTCTTCTGATTTGTTAATACCATCATCTTTGAAACTTCTTAAATGTTTACAAGTTTCATATGCCCAATCATGAAATTTCTGGTCAGTTCTCAAGAAATTTGCTGCAACCAATTCCTCTATGGCTATCAATGTTCCCATGTATCTAAAGATTTGTCTGAGCTAAAACTACATGAAAATGCAGTATTTGTCAAGCCATCCAGAGCGACTTACGGTCGCTCTGGATTCTGTATTTGGTATAATATATCTGTATTTCTTAAACCCTAAACCCTAAACCCTAAACCCTAGCCCCATGCACCACATCTATCACACAGAAGCCATCATCATATATCACGGCAACATCGGCGAAGCAAACCGGCTTTTTACTATTTTCACCCGCGACCTCGGTATGATCAAGGCGACCGCGCAATCCGTCCGTCTTGCTAAATCAAAACTTCGCCCGTCGCTCCAAGATTACAATCTCATCTCACTTGATGTCGTGCAGGGGAAGGGCGGTGTATGGAGAATCGTAAATGCGCGCAAGAAAGATACGCTCGAATTTTTGACGACCAATAAGAAAAAATACAGCGCATGGATAAAAACATTGTATCTATTGAGAGAACTGTATCATGGAGAAGACCCACACCCAGAACTGTTTGATGATTTAGTAAGCGAGTATACTCATTTTTCTCAGCCAGTATTCGCTGAAGATTGGATTGAACTTTTTGAAACGATCATGGCTTTCCGTGTTGTATCAGCACTTGGCTATGGTGAGGCCCATGAGACACTCACACCAGCCCTCTATGGCCCTGTTGATCTTCCACTCCTCGTCTCGCTTTCCAAAGAAAAAAAACTGATCATCAGTTCCGTAAATAATGCTCTTCGCGAGGCATCGGTATAATATTTTCACTGAGTTATAAAATCTTGTTTGTCTTGGATTTCGCATTTTCTATAACCTACAAGCTTTAACCTATCACCTGTCTCATGGTATAATGCAACCAATATGGAGGATCACCGAGATAGAATTGAAGAAGCGAAAGAAAAACTCTACAGTCGAAACGTAGATGCTATTCGTGTAAGAAAAGATCGTGTTCTCAAATCTATTGAACATATTGTTCCTGAGTCTTGGCAAGTTACTCCCGAGAAAAAAATGAAAGTACAAAAACTACTTCTTGATACATCAGTATTTAAAAAGTTCTTCCTATTCTGCCTTGCCATTCTAGGACTTTCGATTGTCGTCGCAGGGTTTGTTTTCTTGAAAGGGACGGGAACAGTCTCAACTGATAATGTTGAAATAGAAATCCTTGGTAATGCATTTACCGAAGGTGGCGCTGAACTTCCAATTCAAATACAAGTTATTAATAAAAATGCCACACCACTTGAGCTCACTGACCTTTTTGTGGAATATCCACGTGGGTCTGATGGTATGACCAACCAGGATTTTGAAAGAAAACGTATTTCCATTGGTACTATTGGTGCCGGGAAAAGTGCACAGGAAATTATTCCACTCACTCTATACGGTGAAGAAGGTGTTGTGCAGACTATCCGCGCTCGTCTCGAATATCGCATCAAAGGATCAAATGCAATATTCGTAAAAGAAAAAACATATGATGTATCTATTTCGAGTGCTCCACTTGAATTGGCAGTTACTGCACCTGCAAGCGCAAGTTCTGGAGAAGAAATTACTTTCAAGGTTGTTTTGAGATCACATGCAGCAAAAGTTTCTCCGCGCATGCGATTGGTTTTTGAATTTCCTCCAGGATTCGAACCGACTACATCTATTCCCGAAGCATCTTCTGGTGATACCATCTTTGATCTTGGAGATCTTCCACCTGATGCAGAAAAAACAATAATTGTTAAAGGTGTCCTTCAGGGTATTGATGGAGATGAAAAAATGTTCCGTGTGTATAGTGGTGAAGGTGATCCGAAAGACGATTCTAAAATTGATGTGGTCTACAATTCAACACTGCATACCATGGTGATCGATCGTCCATTTATTGAAGCACGACTACTGATCGGTAACAAAGATTCAGATGTGTATGCCGCACGAACAGGGTCTCCGATTAACGCGAAGGTAAAATGGCAGAACAATCTCCCAGAAAAAGTTATTGACGCTGAAATATCTGTTTCTATAGATGGTAATGTATACAAAGAAGACACACTGAAGACTGATGGATTCTATAACGCAGTAACTAATACAATTAGTTGGAACAAAAATATTGATAGCAAATTCGCATCTGTTGAACAAGGTGAAGGTGGTACCCTCGATCTATCATTTAATACACTTCCTTTGGTAACAGGACAGGGGACAGTGATTTCAGATCCACATGTCACTATTACCGTTTCTATTCGCGGCAAGACCGCGAGCAGTGGATCTATTTCAGAAATCAATAATTCATCAACCAAAACAATTAAAATCATCACTGATACACAATTTACTTCTGTTGCATCATTTACCAGTGGTCCATTTGTAAACAGTGGCCCACTTCCTCCATCGGTTGATGATAAGACAACCTATACAATAACCTGGAGTATCAAGAATACTGCAAGTCCACTCGGTAGTGGTGTTGTTCGGGCGGTGCTTCCACTCTTTGTTTCTTGGGAAAATACAACAAGCCCTACGAATGAACAAATAACCTTTGATGAGGCAACTCGCGAAGTAACTTGGAACACTGGAACTGTTCAGCAAGGGTCAGGATTCAGTGCTCCACTCAAAACCGTGTCATTCAAAGTTGGACTAACACCAACACAAAATGAATTGGGCCTCGTGCCTGAACTTATTGGTGAATCGGTATTAACCATCCGAGACTTGTATACGGGTGTTGATATATCACTCAAGAGAAATCCACTCTTAACACGTATTACCAGTGATGGAACCTTTGTCTTCGGAAAAGAAACAGTGGTTGAATAGCCTTATTTGAAAAAAACCCTAAAAAAAGGTAAGGTAGAGGAATACATACAGATAGTAGCTCGTAGCTTACAGCTTGTAGGTAAAAAATACAAACAATATATGAACGAAGGAAAAAGTAAAAATTCTAATGTGATGGAAAAATTGATCTCACTCTGCAAGCGCCGAGGGTTTATTTTTCAGGGTTCTGAAATATATGGTGGACTCGCTGGTATTTATGATTACGGACCACTGGGAGTTGAATTTCGCAACAATATAAAAAATTATTTCTGGAAAGCTTTTATTACAGACAGAGAAGATACCTACGGTATGAGTGCTGCAATCCTCATGCCTGAAAAAGTATGGCAAGCATCAGGACATACAGAACTTTTTACTGATCCGTTGGTTGAATGTAAGATTTGTAATGAACGTGTTCGCGCTGATCAACCTGAAGCGATTCGTGACCATGAGTCAACTCATGCAAAAGATGGAGCAAAAATGGCATGGTCTGAACCGCGTGTATTCAATTTGCTTGTTGAAACTAAACTTGGCGCATCTGAGAAAACTGCAACATCAGTGTATTTGCGTGGAGAGATAACTCAGGGTGTGCATGTTAATTTTAAAAATGTGTTGGATTCAATGCATCCTAAAATTCCATTCGGTATCGGACAAATTGGTAAGGCATTTCGCAATGAAATTACGCCGCGCGATTTTCTATTCCGCCAGAGAGAATTCGAACAGATGGAAATTCAATACTATATAAAACCTGAAGAAGCAGAAGGGGAGAGACTCTTTGAATACTGGAAGCAATTTGCCCTTGAGTGGTATTATGGACTCGGATTTAAAAAAGAAAGTCTTCGTTTGCGACAACATGCACTTGATGAACGGGCTCACTATGCGAAAGATGCGTGGGATATTGAATACAATATGCCGGATGTCGGCTGGAAGGAAGCATGGGGAATTCATCATCGAGGAGATTGGGATTTGCGTCGTCACTCTGAATTTTCAAAAGTAGATCTCTCATATTTTGACGAGACAACCAAAGAACGATTTATTCCATGGGACATAGAATGTTCTGGCGGTGTTGATCGTGCAGTATTGTTTACATTACTCGAAGCATACACCGAAGATGAACTGGGCGGTGAACCACGAGCGTATCTCAAATTAAAGCCTGGAATGGCCCCGATTCTTGCTGCCGTTTCTCCGCTTCTCAAAAACAAACCAGAACTTCAAACAAAGGCACGAGAAGTATTCGTCATGCTCAAGAAAGAATTTGGCAGTATTGCATATGATGACAATGGAAACATTGGCAAGCGCTATCGCAGACAAGATGAGATAGGTACACCATGGTGTATCGTTATTGATTTCGATACCATTGGGGACCCTTCGAATGCTTCAGGGCAGGAAAAAACGGAACTACTCGATACGGTTACTATCCGTGATCGTGATACGGGAGCTCAAGAGCGAATTGCCATCAGTGAATTAATTTCTTATATTAAAGGAAGATTATAAAATAAAAACCCGCAATTGCGGGTTTTTTGTCTGATTTAAAATTTCTTATTTACTTTCTTGAATTCACGGAACCAGTCTATAACATCAGGAACATTTTTTTCATGGACAACAATATGTTCGTCCATCTCGATCATCTCCATAGAGATATCTGGATTGAATACAATGAAGTCATCTTTTTTTCGAGATAAAAATTGGAATCCAAGTTTTTTAGATATACCTATAATAGGGGTTCTATCCCAAGGGGTGGCTTTTCCTTCTTGAAGTATCAATGCTCCAACCTCTCCTTTCCAAAGTCTCCCGAACATTGTTCCAATAGAACCGCTATCAATATTGATATCTTTGAAAAGTTCTCCTGGAAGAGTCATTCGTTCAATCACTTTCGAATAATTTCTTGGATGAGTTCTGAGTACCACAACTTGATTTTTCAATGGTTTCTTAACCAGAATCCCAAGTCTCTGTGGAAACTTGTAATTAATTAACCTGTGAACTTTATCTGATTTTGGTCTGTAATAATACAGTTCTTTTGTAAATACATCACCGATCCATACTCCAATAATCTCTTTATTTTTTACTAGTGCAACCATTGTGGCAACACCGTGAGATTGTTTTCGAATGAATGCTTTTGTTCCATCAAGTGGATCAACAGTAAACCAGAGACCTAATTCACCTGGTTCTTTTCTTAGGTTGTCTTCTTCTCCGATGATTCCATAATCAGGAAAACTCTCTTTGAATATTTGTGTGTAGATGTGTTGAGCAGATATATCTGCAGAAGTTACAAAATCCTCTTCTTTCTTATAATCAACCACTTTCTGTTTAGCTTCGAAATCAAATCTTTTTTGGTTGATTTCTTCTATTGCACGTATTACAGCTTCTTTGACTTGTCTGCTTACAGTATCAGCCGTCATATATCCAAATTCATCCATGTTTTATTGTTTAATTACGTCTATTTTTACTATACTAATTTCCACAGTATTGTCAATTTTCTTTATTTGGTACGTTCTGGTATTCTCTCGTATATGCGTATACACAAGAAAATTCTTAAAAACGGCTTGCGATTGATTACGGTACCTATGAAAGATACTGGAACAGTAACAGTACTTGCCTTGGTTGAAGCTGGATCAAAATATGAATCCAAAAAAGAGAGCGGATTGTCACACTTCCTTGAACATATGTGTTTCAAGGGGACAATCAAGCGTCCACAAGCGATTGATATCTCACGAGAGCTCGATAGTCTCGGTGCACAGTCAAATGCATTTACCTCACATGAATATACTGGTTACTATGCAAAAGGTGCAGCGAAACATTTCCCAAAACTGTTTGACGTGGTATCTGATATTTATCTAAACTCAACACTCCCAGCAGTCGAACTCGAAAAAGAAAAAGGAGTCATTGTTGAAGAGATTAATATGTATGAAGATATGCCACAACGTCATGTGCAGGATTTATTTATGGAACTTCTGTATGGGGATCAACCGGCAGGGTGGAGTATTGCCGGAACCAAAGAGTCTGTTCGAAGTTTCGTACAAGAAGATTTTATTGCTTATAAAAAGAATCACTATGTACCAAAGGCAACAGCAATCATTGTCGCAGGGAATATTGATGAAAAGAAAGTAAAAAATATTGCGGAGAAAATATTTGGTAGTGTTGTGTCAGGAAAAAAGAAGTCAAAATTAAAAGTTATTGACGTACAAACAAAACCTAAAATATTTCTTAAAGAAAAGAAGACAGATCAGATACATTTTGTGCTCGGTGTTCGTAGTTTTAATGTTCACAATAAAAAATCTCCCGCAACAGCACTTCTCGCTTCGATTCTTGCTGGAGGTATGTCTTCACGGCTATTTCAAAAACTTCGAGAAGAGATGGGTGTTTGTTATTATGTCAGATCATTTAATGATACATATACCGATCATGGGTTTTTTGAAATCTCTGCCGGTGTTGATACGAAGAGATTTCAGGAAGTTATCTCAGTTATTCTTACTGAATGTAAAAAGTTGAAAGACACACCGGTAACCGATGAAGAACTTACAAAAGTAAAAGAGTATGTTATTGGGCATCAGAAGATTGAATTGGAATCTTCAGATGCGGTGGCATATTATTTTGGAGGACAGGAGATACTTAATAGACCTCTAAAGACTCCAGAGCAAGTAGAAAAAGAGATTCGCGCAGTGACCAAGGCTCAGATCCAAAAAATCGCTCAAGAGATATTTATTCAAAAAAACCTTAATCTGGCAGCAATTGGACCTAAACAAGATGAGAAAAAACTTCTCTCATTGCTCAAGTTTTAAAAAGTGCTAGGATTGAAGTATATGAAGGGGGAACCACAAAAAGTCATCGTCAATATAAGTACTCGGACAATCATTAACATACTATTATTAGTGTTGCTCATTGTTGCGCTTTTTGTGTTGCGAGATGTAGTACTGGTTCTCCTTACGGCTATTGTTATTGCATCATTTGTTGAAGCGGGAGTAAAAAAACTTAAAGAATATAGATTTTCTAGAACACTTGCGGTTATTTGTATTTACTTTGTGAGTATCCTCGTTACTACTGGGGTTTTCTATCTTGTTGTTCCAATAGTAGTTAATGAATCATCCGGACTTGTTGCGTTAGTTTCAAAATACAGTTCCTCTGGACTTATTAATGAAGTTTCTACAGATATTTCCGGTGTTCAATCTTTTGTTTCATCATTCTCAGACGGGGGCACTTCAGTGTCAGCTGATGCGCAGTCTTTTATATCAAACATCTCAGAAGGATTCATTGGGGTTTTTAGTGCTGCATTCGGAGGAGTTATAAATTTTTTACTCATTGTGGTTATTTCCTTTTATCTTTCTACCCAAGAAAATGGGATTCCAAATTTTCTCCGTATTATTCTTCCTCCAAAACAAGAAGAATATGCTATTGATTTGTGGCAGCGAACAGAGCGAAAGCTGGGTCATTGGATCCAAGGGCAATTACTTCTTTCGGTTATTATTGGCACACTGACATATATAGGGTTACTTATTTTTGGTGTTAAGTATGCATTCGTCCTTGCGCTTATCACAGCATTTTTCGAACTCATTCCGTTTGGACTTATTCTTGCTATTATTCCATCAGTTATTATTGCATATGTTGATGGGGGTATTTCACTTGGATTTATCACTCTCGCACTCTATCTGGTTATTCAGCAATTTGAAACATACCTGATTCAACCATATGTAGTTAAAAAAATAGTAGGCATTTCTCCTCTTATGGTTATTATTTCGATCGTCATTGGCTCTCAGCTTGCTGGTTTTTGGGGAGTTATTCTTGCGGTCCCTGTAGCCGTGTGTGTTCTCGAATTCATGGATGATATAGAAAAAAGAAAAAGAAGTGTTCCGCAGGTTGAGTAATTATTACAGTAATGAGTACTAAAAATTTTTATATTACAACTACGCTTCCGTATGTGAATGCAGAGCCGCATGTTGGTTTTGCTATGGAGCTTATCCGAGCAGATGTCATTGCCCGTGCAAAGATCCTTCAGGGGTATGATGTTTTTTTCAATACTGGTACCGATGAGCATGGTTCAAAACTTTATTTATCTGCACAAAAAGAGGGGATTCCTGTCCAAGAATACGTAGATAGATATGCACAGGAATTTCGTGGATTGAAAGATTTGCTCAACATTTCAGATGACGTGCATTTTATTCGCACGACAGACAAAAATCACGAATCTGCTGCACAAGAATTTTGGAAATTGTGTGACGAAAATGGGTATATTTATAAAAAGTCATATCAGATCAAATATTGTGTTGGTTGTGAACTCGAGAAAACTGATTCAGAGCTCGTAGATGGAAAATGCCCGATTCACCCGACTTATACCATTGAATCAATCGATGAAGAAAATTATTTCTTTAAGTTTTCAGTATTTCAAAAACAACTATTAGAATTTTATGAAAGACGACCAGATTTTGTTATACCTGATTTTCGCTTCAATGAAATCAAAGCGTTCGTTGAGCGAGGTCTTGAAGACTTTTCTATTTCACGATTGAAATCAAAAATGCCGTGGGGAGTACCTGTTCCAGGAGATGATACACAGGTGATGTATGTCTGGTTTGATGCATTGGTGAATTATATTTCAACTCTCGGTTGGTCAGACAACAAAGAACAGTTTGAAAAATTCTGGGTAAACGGCACCCCTCTTCAATATTGTGGTAAAGATAATTTACGCCAACAATCGGCGATGTGGCAAGCAATGCTTATGGCGGCGAGATTGCCCAATTCTCACCAGATCGTTATCAATGGATTTTTTACTGCTCCTGGTGGACTCAAAATGTCTAAATCTATTGGTAACGTAGTAAATCCATATGATGTGGTGAATGAATTTGGTACCGACGCACTTCGTTATTATGTTCTTGGAGAAGTCTCGATGTTCGAGGACAGTCCGTGTTCAATGGAACTTATTAAAGCGACATATAATGCAAAACTCGCGAATGGTCTTGGTAACCTTACCTCCCGTATTATGAAAATGGCGGGGACGCATTTGAGTGGTTGCCCTGAAGTAGACGAGAAATCAATTCCAGAAGAATATTTTGCTTTTCTCGACGAATACGAAATAGGGAAAGCGGTGCATTTTGTATGGGCTGAAATAACAGCACTCGATACATTGATCCAAGACAAACAACCGTTTAAATTGGTTAAAACAGACCTTGAGGCAGGGAAGGCTGTTGTAGAGGAGCTGGTAAAGAGATTGTATACTGTTGCGCGGATGTTGCATCCAATTCTCCCTGAAACATCCAATAAAATTAAAGCTCTAGTCAAAGAAAATAAGTCTCCAGAAACGCCATTATTTTTAAGGAAAGAATAATATGTCCATCGAGAAGAAAATTAAGATTGATGTAGTAGAGAAAACCCAAAAGATTGTAACAGAGACTGAGGGGCTTGTAGTAGAAAAAGAGAAGAGTGTTGAACAAAAAGAATTAATTTCCACTTTTCAAAAATTTGAAGAGATTGCTATTGAGGGAGAAATAACAAAGCCATATGAGTTAATAGAGGGGAATATGTTCTATGGGGTTTTTAGACGAGAAGGTTTTCCGGATCCATTTGTTGAGTTCGATGATTATATTAGAAAATCAATTGGTATGGGGATTTATAAAAATGCAGAATTCTCAAAACCAAACCCAAGCGAAATCGTTCCACTACTCGGAAGATACAAACAGATTGTGGACACACTGACAAATACAGTGCTTTTTGATCGTGAAAAATTAGAAGTGCTCGATGTATGGCTCGCGGAGTTTTTAGAAGATAGGATAAAGCATTTTATGAAGACTCTCAATATCCGTATACATGACATCTCCGCGTCTCGTGCTCATGGTGATGAGAAAGCACTTGTTCAAATTGAAGAACAATTAAAACTTAAGATGCCGACAGAATTTTTACAAGAAAAACAAGAGGAGATAGAATTAATTCTCAGCGGAGATGATATTCATGAAATAGAAATTGATGAAAACCTTGTTGAGTATAGAAAATATGAATTCAAAGCATATCGTCTTGCGAAGATTTCTAGGGAAATTGCAGACAGTGTGGATGAAATCTTTAAAGATAGCAATCACGCAGATCCACTTATACCAGATAATTATCATGAATAAATTTAAAACCCCGCTATCTGCGGGGTTTGTTAGTTGCAATAATTGAATTTGAATAATCTTTCTCTCCAGTTACTTCCCGTATTATGGGAATAAAAGGTGGAAACGATATACTGTCATCTATACTCATCACTTCAAGTTCGAGAAGGTTTAGTTGTATAGGGCTGCAAATAAAATCCATCTCAAAATACTGATTCTTCCATAGAAAACAGACGCGAATTTTATTTACTGGGAAACGTTCGCGATCTTGTCTTTCAAGAAATTCAACGTATTCGGATTGAGATATAAACCGCTCTATTTCTATGTTCACACCTTTTTTGATTGTTTTTTTAATCGTGTGGATGAATATAGGGGAGTTGTACTGAACTCTTTTTCTGACTCGTTCAATGGTGTTTTCCTCTGTCTGTTCCAAATAGTGCTGTGTGATATATATCTTTGCATGGGGGACAGTAATCCCACTGATATCAAACATTGGATCAACCAAAAACTTCCTCTCTATTTCGAGTGGTTCGGGTATTCCTAAAACTCGACAGATTTCTGCAAGCGCTCGTCTCTTTTTTGTTTCAAAATCAGTAGAATTGTCGATGACGCGCAGATGCTGATGACCCAGCCATGTATGTTGTGTTTTTGTATCAAGAAGTATCGCCAGTTCAGGACTCTCATCACGCGCTGTATTATTTTCAAGAGTGTAAAATTCTCGTGCACCATCCGCAGCAGTTATCATATGTATGACAGCGTTGTAACGCAGATCACGAAGTTCTGGGATCGAATAATTATACTTTTGTACCATTTTGTGAAAATATTCCTCATCACAATACGCCAATCCATCCATAGTGCCTCGGTTGCATATAATTACAGGGTTTGTATATCCCTCTGAAATTGCTGCTTTCAAAAAACTGTCTTCTAAATGTATAATCGTCTCAAGAATACGATTTTGAAAATCCGGTCGCATCTTATCTATACCACCGTTAATGAGAAGCGCCGCTGCTTCAGGAACGATATATGGTTTATATCCTCTATTGGACAAATACTCGACCGCATATGGTTGCAGGGAATCTTTTCCTCCACAGGGTCCACCAGTAGTGGCAATTTTTATTATTTTTTCAGTTGACATAGAACAAGTTTGTTTTTCTTTATTATACATTTAAATCTCGTACAGTCAAATCACTGCAAAATGACGAATACTATTTGGTATAGTACAATTACAATATGAAAAATAACCATTACTAATCAAAATTCTGGGCAAAGTACTACTCAAACAATTCCAATAACAGTGAACTAATGCAATTCAACTATTTTGACATCCATTCTCATTTAAATCTAAAACCGCTCTATGAATCGCGCGCGGGTGTTCTCGCGCGTATGAAGGAGCAGGGGGTGGGGACGATTACGGTTGGAGTTGATTATGGGACATCGAAGATTGCGATTGATCTTGCAGAAGAAAATCCTGACCTGTTGTGGGCAACGGTAGGATTGCATCCGAATGATAATGTAGACGAAATTTTTGAATATGAAAAATATCTCGAACTTGCAAAACATCCAAAAGTTGTGGCAATTGGCGAATGTGGACTCGACTATTTTCGAGATCAGTCTGAAGAAACAAAAATACAACAGAAAGAAATTTTTAAAAAACAAATTGAATTAGCGATTGAAGTTGGAAAACCACTCATGATCCACGCTCGACCAAGCAAGGGAAGTATGGACGCATATAAAGACGTATTAAATATTCTGGAATCCTACTGTAACCTACAACCTGCAACCTTTAACCTGCTCTGCAATTTTCACTTCTTCGTCGGTGACCTATCTATTGCAAACCGAATCGCTATAAACGGTTGGACAATGTCATATGATGGACCGATTACATTCTCAACGGATTACGATGAAGTAATTCGCTCCACACCTATTGAAAACATTATGGCCGAGACTGATGCACCTTATGCCGCACCTGTGCCATATCGAGGAAAAACCTGTGAATCATGGATGGTTACAGAAGTAATTAAAAAGATCGCAGAATTAAAGGGAATGACTGAAGAAGAATGCAAACAGGCAATGCTCTCCAATGTAAAACGCGTATTTGGGATAGAGTAATAATTGATTTACTATTAGGAGGTTTGTTGCTATCCTGTATATATGACTTCTCAATCATCGGAAAACCAAGTAAGAAAAGGAGCAATTCACCACGTACTCGCACAATCCTATAGTGTTTTTTTTGTCGGATTTTTATTGGGAGTAATCTATGATCTCATCTGGCCTAATATGTTTTTTACAGGAGAGTGGACTTTGTGGATTGGCGGAGTACTTATTGTTTTAGGATCTATCTTTGTGCAATGGGCGCAAAAAACTTCTAAATCATTTAATAAGCGTGTTGCTGGGCGAACACCAGAACTTCTCGACTTTCTAGACGGACCATATCGATTCACTCGAGGCCCGACACATTTTGGATTACTCTGTATGTTGTTCGGATTTGGCGTACTAGTGAATTCACTCGGAATGGTTATTTTCTCTATTGTTTCATATGTTTTATCAAAGATATTTTTTCTTAATAAAGAAGAAGAGTTACTTGAAAAAAAATACGGGGAAGTGTATCGAGAATACAAAAAAAGAGTTACAAGATAATTATTTTATATGCTATCTTTTTTTTACGGTACAGATTATAGGGCACGATTAGAAGCGGTGACTCTATATATCAAGACACTTCAAAATCCTCATGTTGAGCGTCTCACCGCGGATACGTTTTCAGAAAGAGTGTTTAATGCCTCACTCGAACGAAATTCTTTGTTTGGAGATGCACAAGTAGTGATACTTGAAGATTGCGCAACAAGCAATGGAGATGTATTACAATTTTTAAAGAATAATATCGATGCTATTGTTGTTTCACCAACAGTTGTTATTGCAACACAAGATTCATTCTTAAAGAAAGATCAGAAATATTTTACACATCCCGATATATCTATAGAACATACCGGAGATGAAAAGAGAGAAGGAATCAGATCAAAAACATTATTTGCATTGACTGATGCTTTGGCTGCGAATTCAAAAAAAGATGTCTGGGTGCTTTATCTCAAGGAGTGTGAACAGGGAACACGACCAGAAGAAATATTCGGTGTATTGTTTTGGATGTTGAAGATTCTGCGGCTGCGCCACGAAAAGGATATCAGAGAAACTGAACTTTCAAAATTGGGCATTCATCCGTTTGTCTGGCAGAAAGCCGGACATGGAGCTAAGAATTTTACTAAGGAAAAATTGGATGGAATGATCGTATCACTCACGATTATTTTTCATGAAGCGAGAAAGAAGGGAATTGATTTAGAGATATTGTTGGAAGAATGGATTTTGAGGGAGATATAAAACACAGGTTCTAGTTTCTAGGGACTAGGTGCTAGTTCCTTTTTTATTTAAAAAGACAAATAAAAAAGGGTCTCATGTTTGGCATCTAAAAATAAATGACATACATGAGACCCTTTAATAAGTCTTAAAGAACAGGTTGATTTCAAAACAATGAACAAGTCTGCAAAAAATAATAATGTTTGCAGGAGAGAATGCTAATTTTAGCAACTTCATTTTTATGTCCTATGCGGAACCACATAAGTTCTTAAATTTGATTCTCTCAAAGACCTGGATACATTGTACCTTAGAAAGCACATATGGCAATATCTAGCTGTGGATAACTCTGGAACAGGTGGTAGGTTCTAGGTGCTAGTTTCTAGTAAATACCCATAAGATTTAAGTTACTAGTTATTCTCTCGGAGGCGGATTATTAAGATAAGTGTGATAAGCGCAGCAATCGTAAGGGACATAACAGGTATCGTGACATATCCAAATTCCCGTACATATTCAAGGAGACATGAGGTACCCGTGCCACACGGAGAGGTACTCGCATTAAACCAAAATAGTGCATTGTGCCAAAACGCAATAATCACTCCTATTGAAGATAGGATAATTCCTGGTATAAGAAATAGGTCTGTTTTTTTAATGTAACCATATCCGAAAATAATAACCAATGGGTATAGTGCAATTCGTTGATACCAACAAAGATCACATGGAGGGAAGGAAAGAACTAGAGAATATAACAGACTTCCAATGATAGATCCTAAAGACAAAAGGCATACAAAAAGATCTCCATGTTTTTTTATATATTCTATGATAGGACGAATATTAATGATCCATGTAAATAAAATACCAACGAATACTATTTGAAGAAATATTGTCCCTACTGCGGTTCCTTGTACTATGAGTGATTGCATATTATTGTTTTTCAGGTAATAGACAACTTGTTTTTTCAGCAAGTGTTTCTAGTGGGATTTCTCCAGAGAGACGAGATCCATCAGGAAATTCCCATGTTGGATAGCCGGTAATATTTGCGTCTTTACAGATCTGTAGAGTTCCTTGTCCGTTTGCTGTTGAGCATTCAATATAAGGAAGGAGTTTCATTGATTTACCAAATAATGCTTTTTGGTTCCTGCAATGTGGACACCAGAAAGTACCAAAAAATTTTGTTCCGCTGTCTTTAAGACAAGTCGCAAATTCATCATAAATTGTCGGTTGTTTTTTTTGAACACCAAACCAAATTCCTAAGCCGATAAAACCAAGTGCACAGATTCCGATAACAATGTATGTAAGTTTGCTCATATTTGTTAAATATATATTATTTTTTGAATACAGTCTACCTTCTTGTCCATAGATCTTAATGATGATAGTCTATACTAATCTCACATATGCTTACTTCTCTAGTTAAGAATCAAACAAAAAATATTACCTCGTTAGGAGTTGGATTTTTGGTTGTGCTTATTATTACCTCGTTCTTTCATGAATTGTCTGAATCTTCCTACGAACTGAGTGTCATTCTCTATGGAGCACTTGCAATTGCTTTAGGTATCGCAGTTGGGAGATTTCTTGCTGTACATGTGAGTGTGTGTGATCATGTGCATTTGGACAACTCAAAGGATCTTTCATTTCTTTTAGTCGTCTGTCTAACTAGTTTCGGGCACACGATTATTGATGGGTCAGTTCTTGATAGTGCATGGTCGCTCTCGACCAGTGCTGGGATATTCGCACTGCTTGCAATCGTGGGACATGAGATATTCAGAACAGGAGTTTTGTTTAGTGTGCTTCGAGCGATGGGATTTCCAAAGTGGGTGAGTGGACTTTCTGTATTTGGAATTTCTATTGCTGGTCTCCTTATTGGATTTATTCTCGGCGGATTTCTTGATCTTGGATCATACGAAGGATTTGTACACATCATCTCAATCTTTTTCTATACGATCGTCGTTACCGATGTTTTTCTTTTCTTAAAAAAACATTACGAAGGGATTGCATACGTATTCCTTTTCATTGGAGCAATTATCGGATTGATTGTTGAAGTGGTGATATCGATACATTAGAGATAGTGTGGTCAGGAATAATTTTGTTTTCGTCAAAACAAAATTTTCACGACCCTGGGTATGGAATTGCCCCTCGTTTCACTCGGAATCCTCAATTTTATAACTGTGGTCAGGGATATTTTTTCTGTCGTCACAGAAAAAATTCCACGACCCTGGCTCGCGGTTTTATCTGCTGATAAAACATCACTCCGCCTCGCACAAGCTAAAAATCTCCCGCAGGGGAGATTTTTTAATTTAGCTGTGGTCACACATAAAATTCTGCTGAATTTTTGCGCGACCCCGCCTCGGCACCGTCGTGCCTGTGGCTCGCACAAAGTGTCCCACACTTTGTGCGCCCGGTAGGAATTGAACCTACGACCATCTCCTTAAAAGGGAGCTGCTCTACCAACTGAGCTACGGGCGCATATATAAATTAAAGATAAAAAACAACTTCTCTTGTTTACAATAAGAGAAAAATACCATATTCTTAGCTCAAAAGCAATATGAAAAATAAATCCGTTGCCATTTTATATAACACTCGAAGCACACATAACGTGGGCTCAATCTTTCGCACTGCAGATGCGGTTGGGATTTCGCACATCTATTTGATTGGCTATACGCCGGCTCCGATTGATCGATTTGGTCGAGAACGGAAAGATATTGCAAAGGTCTCATTAGGAGCAGAAGTGTCTATTCCATGGTCGCACCATGAGACTATTGATGCAGTCTTCTCGGAACTGAAAGAGAAAGAGTACCAATTGGTTGCCATTGAACAATCGCCACAAAGTGTTGATTATAAAGATGTGAAGGTTGGTGAATTAATCGCCTTTATTGTTGGAGAAGAAGTTGAAGGTCTACCTGAAAAAATATTGGAGATGGTAGATGTAGTGGCAGAAATACCTATGGCCGGAACAAAAGAATCCCTCAATGTTTCAGTCGCCTTTGGTATCGCTGTCTTTAGGATCCTAGGGTTATAACTGGGTATCCGAATTTACTAAAACCTAGTCCTTAGAACCTAGCACCTAGTTTTTTGACAAATCGCTCCTTTCTTGCTAATGTATGACCCATGGAAAAAGAAACGATTGAGGGAGCAGTAACAGCTCGAGTTTACGAACTCGGGTATCTCCTTGTCCCAACTCTCGCCGAAGAGAAGGTACGAGACGCTGCACAAAAAATTAAAGACACATTATCACAGTTCGGCGCTACTCTATTATCAGAGGATTCACCGATATCGATCGATCTTGCGTATACAATGGCAAAAACCATTGAAAACAAGAAAGAGAAATTCGATGAAGCATATTTTGGTTGGATTAAGTTCGAGGTGCTTCCGGAAGGACTTGCATCTATTAAGAACTGGTGCGACAATGAAGTGGACATTATTCGATTTATTATTATAAAAACGGTTCGTGAAAACACCGTATCGTCGAAAAGATCACTTGCAAAAGATAGTACCAAGAAAAAACAACCTGTTCTTGTCGAAGAAACCGAAGCCTCAAAACAAGTCATTGATGAAAAAGTTATCGATGAGCAGATTGAAGAATTGGTTACCCCAAAATAATATATGTATCTCAATAAAGCGATTATCATAGGAAATCTAACCCGAGACCCGGAGCTCAAGTCGCTCCCGTCTGGTATTAAAGTGGCGAGTTTCGGTGTTGCTACTAACCGCACATGGAAAGATCAAACAGGTGCTAAAAAAGAAGCAGTTGAATATCACAATGTGGTCGCATTCGGTAAACAAGCGGAACTCATCGCTCAGTACTGCAAGAAAGGTAATTCTATTTATGTTGAAGGCCGAATGCAGACTCGAAGTTGGGATGCACAAGATGGATCTAAAAAATATCGCTCAGAGATCATTATTGAAAACTTCCAGTTCGGTCCAAAAGGATCAGGAGGAGGAAGTGATTCACCATATAGTCAATCAAGTGCTCCAGTGCCGAAAAGTGCAAAGAAAGAAGAAGATTCACTCGAATCGATAGAATATCCAGAAGAAGACATTAATGCTGAAGATATACCATTCTAGATAAATTTTCAATTATGATTTACAAAGTACAAATGAATTTAAAATTATTAAATTAAAAAATTGATTTGTAACTTATACTTTTAAATTAGAAATTTATTTTTATTAATATAAAAATACTTATGAAACAAGATTATTTCTCATCAAATAATATCAAATACATCGATTATAAAGATGTTGATATTCTAAAGAAATTCCTAAATCCAAACGGACGTATCACAGGAAAGCGCCGAAGTGGTCTTACTGCAAAAAATCAACGCAAGCTCGCGACCGCAGTTAAGCACTCACGATTTATGGGACTTCTACCATTTATCGCAAAATAAACGGATAAATAAAAATCCCCGCTTTATGCGGGGTTTTTTAGTTCGTTAAAATATTTTCTTGTAATTCTTTTGAACCAATTATTTGGTAGGGAATATCCATACCACTTAGAATCTCTTCAGGTATATCAGAAACAGATAATACAATAAATATATCATAGGCGCCTGTACCAGACCGTACAATCTTTTCCAGGGATTCTTTTAGGGTTGTTGTTTTTGATTTGATGTTATTCCTACTGTATCTGATATCTTTTGTTTGTTGATATGGTGGATCAAGTGTTGGATCCAACAACTCTAACTGCCTCACTGCTAAACCTCTGGTTATTTTTGCTTTTGACAAAAATTCAGTAATTTCATTTAGAGTGAATTCCAGCGCTTCACTGGTATTACCTGTTATACATAATGGATGTAATAATTTGCCACCCAGTGATTTGTCTTGCAGATGTGGAAACATATCCAGTAAATAGGTTTTCAACATAGTATTGAATCCTGAATAGTCACTTCTTTGTTGCGGAATAGTTGCAATCAAGATTTTTTCGTTAACCATATAACGTACATTTCGTCTGAATATACTATACATCATTAGTTGTAAAAAGGCAAGAGTTGTATATACAAAATCTCCTAGTGAACCGACGGTTCACTAGGAGATTTTGTCTGATGTTTATTTATTATGCCCACCTTTGCACACTCGGTTTAGTTATCTCAGTATTTTCATGTGTCTATGCACGTTCGACATATTCACCGGATTCAGTGTTCACAATGATTCTTTGTCCTGCTTCGAGGAATAGTGGCCCGTTGAGTGTTGTTCCGTTTTCAAGAACAATAACTTTATTTCCTCCTGCTGCAGTATTTCCTTTCATTGATGGGGGAGCTTCTTTAATAGTGAATTCTATTTTTATTGGTAATTGAATCCCAATGACTATTTCTTCTTCGTCGTCATCTTCAAAAGTCATAAGATCAACAATGACATCTTGTTTAAGGAATTTTGCAGGAGTACCAATTTTATCTTTTGGTATTGAAAATCTTTTTGCTGGGTCTGATTCTTCACAAAACCAATAGTCGCCTTTTGCTTCGTATAAGAATTTTATTTTCCGTTTTCCGAGTTCTGCTTCTTCAACTTTTTCTGAGACATGGAAAGAAACTTCTGCTACGCGTCCAGTAAGGAGGTTTTTTAGTTTTGTCGCATTGACCGGTTTTCGCTGTTGTTTACGGAAAACATGACTTGAGAGGACCTCATAAGGTTCTCCTTCCCAGATGATCATTTTTCGTTCTCGGATTTCGCTATATTCCAACATAGATGTAGATGATAAGTCATATATAATTATAGTAAACAATATGACCCAATCGAAGGGGAGTATAACAGAATAGAGCTCGATCGACAACCCATCTTGCTTGAGAAGTTGTTTTATTGTATTATCTGAAACAGATATATATGAGCACATGGGTCTTGAAAAAAACATTTCTTCATCACTCCCACTTAAAAATTACTGTATTGCGATCGAACGGTGCTTTGGATCTGGCACAAAAAACAATCACCTTTTTTCTGTAGGTCCCATTGAGCTTGATGATAAAAAGCGACTCAGTAAAAAGTATTTAAAAAAGATCAAGATCGAATCAAAGAAAAAATTACGAAATTTGGAAAAAGGGAGTTCCCAATATAAAAAAATGGAATCATTGAAAAAATACTTATCCAAGCATACCTAATACGGAAACCCCTGATTTTGCCAGGGGTTTTTATATTTCGTATAGATTATTCAGTTCCGCTCTCCATCACTACTTCTTTCATGCGTTTCCTGACATCCTTCATAATCTGGTCGCGTAGCTTTGTATTTTCTTTCATAAAGGTTCGAGTTGCATCATATCCGCGTCCCAATTTTACTTCTTCACCTTTTTTTCCTTCCTTGTCGATAGGGGTGTAACTGTAACTAGTTCCTGATTTAGTCATGATGCCGAGTTTTTCTCCGAGAGCGATGAGTTCGCCTTCGAGCGAGATCCCTTCGCCATAAATGATATCGAATTCAGTTTGTTTGAATGGGGCAGCGACCTTATTCTTCACCACTTTGACACGTGTGCGAGAACCAACCACTTCCTCACCTTTTTTTATCTGTGCGATGCGTCTGATGTCGAGGCGGATTGAAGTATAGAATTTGAGGGCCTTTCCACCTGGAGTTGTTTCTGGGTTACCGAACATAACACCGATCTGCATGCGAATCTGGTTAATAAAGATAACCACTGTATTTGATTTAGAGACGATTGCGGTTAATTTGCGGAGTGCTTGAGACATGAGACGTGCTTGTTTACCCATGTGTTGAGCGCCCATATCACCCTCAATTTCATCTTTTGGAGTCAATGCTGCTACTGAGTCGATAACAACGACAGCAATTTTACCTGAGCGAACCAGTGATTCACAGATTTCCAATCCTTGTTCTCCTGTGTCAGGTTGGGAGATGAGTAGATTATCAATATCAACACCGAGGGCTTTTGCATAATCAGGGTCCATTGCGTGTTCTGCATCAATGTATGCGCAGACACCGCCTTGTTTTTGAGCTTCTGCGACAATATGTGAAGCAAGCGTTGTCTTTCCAGATGATTCCGGACCAAAAATTTCAATGATACGGCCACAGGGAACACCGCCAATACCGAGTGCAATATCAAGACCGATCGATCCAGTTGGGATAACTTTAACATCAACCTTTGGTGCCTCGCCAAATTTCATGATTGATCCTTCACCAAATTTTGTTTGAATTGAACGAATAGTATCTTCAATTCCAGCACCTACCACCTTTTTTTCTTTTTCCGCTTTCTTTTTCATCATATGTATTAGATAGTAGCTTACAGCTTGTAGCTGATAGGACCACTGTCTTGTTGAAATTTCTTTATAATAGTTGCTAACATTTTTTGTACCTCAATAACGAGACCTAGAGGTTTTTCAGTATCAATTGTAGCATATAATTCTTTTGCAATAAGTAGTTGTGTTTCAAGTTCTGCGGCTGATCCACTTGCAATTCTTAAAAATTGTGAAAAATCTTTTTTTGTACCTCGCTTCTTACCCTCTGCTATATTTGAAGGAATTGATACAGCGGAACGTTCCATTTGAGAGCGTAAATTAAATATCTCAGATTTTGGGAGTTTTTCACATAACATATAGATTTCTTTAACTAATTGCATGGATCTTTGCCAAACAAGTAAATCTTTAAATGATGTTATTTGTGTACTCATCTTTTTGATTTCTCCTACAAGCTACAAGCTTTAACCTATTATCTAGTCTTAGCTATTAAAAAATTCTATCGTCTTAACCACTTCTCTTCCTATCCTATCTTCTGCCTTTAGTGTTACCACAGAATATCCTTTTTGAAGGAGTATTGTATCGGTAAACGTTTCGTCACGATCAATAAGGACAAGTCGGTCATTGATAGTCAATTCCTTTGCATGAAGGGCGTGTCCACTGAATTCAACCAATCGAGCATTTACTGAGTCTTGAGTAAATGAATATGAGAGAGTGAGTCGTTTCGAAGACCATATCATAAAGATAATATAAACCAGGAGAGCTACTCCTAATAAAATAAATATTTTGTATTTTATTTTTTGCTTATCAGTGCTCATAATAACTAGATTATAGTAAAAGACAATTTATTATTAATTCATTTCATCACCGGATCCAGCTTGTTCCTGTGTCATCGTTTTCTCTAGAACATCTCGCGCTTTCGAACCGTTTCCTGGACCCACTACTCCACGTTCTTCCAGTATATCAATAAGTCGTGCTGCGCGTGCGTAACCGACACCTAGTTTCCTTTGAAGGTATGATGTCGACGCCTTTCCACTTTCAATGACGATTTGTCGGGCTTGTTCGTATAGTTCATCGTCTGCATCTTGCCCACCGTCAACCATTGAAGAGAAAATTGAATTTACTGCTTCGACAGGTCCTGAAAGTTCGATTGTATCAGGTACTTCATCTTTAAATGCTTGTACGAGGTATTTTACCACATTTTTTACTTCTTCTTCAGAGATGAATGCAGACTGTAAACGTCTTGGTTGTCCTTCACCATCAGCATAGAGCATATCTCCGGCACCCAAGAGTTTTTCAGCTCCTGCAGAGTCCAAGATAGTACGTGAGTCGACTTGCGTTGGTACACGAAGCGCGATACGGGTTGGGACGTTTGCTTTGATAAGTCCAGTAATGACATTCACTTCTGGACGCTGGGTTGAGAGAATAAGGTGAATACCAACCGCACGAGACATTTGTGCAAGGCGAACGATCGCTGCTTCGAGCTCTCGAGGATATGTTTGCATAATGTCGGCAAGTTCATCGATGATAATGACGATATAGGGTAGTGGGTCGATCCCTTCAATAGCTTCTTCATCTTTCGCTTTTGATTTTTCATTTTTAATTTGATTGTGATACGACTCGATGTCACGCACAGATTCAGCTTGGAGGATGTCATATCGACGATCCATTTCTTTTGCAGCCCATTTGAGAGCCAAGATACATTTCTTCGCATCAGTGATTACTGGGGTAAGGAGGTGAGGGATTTTGTTGTAGAGAGTCAATTCGACACGTTTTGGGTCGACGAAAATAAGCTTGAGATCATCTGGACTATTGCGGTAGAGGAGTGAGGTAATAATCGTGTGAATGGTTACGGATTTTCCGGAACCAGTTGTTCCTGCAATAAGAGCATGAGGCATTTTTGCCATATTTGCAAAATGTGCACGACCGGAAATATCTCGTCCGATTGCAACAGTAAGTGCTTTTGACGCATTTTTGAATTTTTCGTCTGCGAGCAAGGTCCCTAGTCCGACTGTTGATTTTGTTTTATTTGGTATTTCAATACCCACAAGCGATTTCCCGGGAATTGGAGCTTCTATACGGATCGGGTGTGCAGCGAGAGCCATAGCCATATCATTCTGGAGACCGACAATACGAGAGAGTTTAACGCCGACCGCGGGTTTGAGTGCATAGCGAGTTACTGTTGGACCAATAGTAACTTCATCCATTTCGACTTCGATGCCAAAGTTAAGGAGTGTTCGTTTAATAATATTTGCATTTGCTTTGATATCTCCAACATTTGCTTTTCCACGATCTTGCTCAAGAAGAGAAAGGGGAGGGGGAACATAGTTACCATGGAATTTAAATCCTGAATGAGATTTAGAAACAGGCTCAAATTCATCATCAGTATCTTTTTCTTCTTTGGTACTTTTCCTACTCTCTTCTTGTAGAGGTTTTTCGTCTTCAGTATCTGCAACACTTTCTTCTTCAGATGTCTCTGTGTAGTCTGCAGTATCAGAAATAGAAACAACAGCTACAGAAGTGCTTTTTTTAAATTTATTTTTAAACCATTCAGATAGTTGTGAGAAATCAGGTTTTACATCAAAAAGAACCAACAGAGAAATGACAAGTATTGCAGTCAAAAATATAACCCCTGCAAAAGTCTCAAAGAGTGCAACAAAAGGGAAACCAACTGCATGACCAATAATTCCCCCACGTGCAGTTACTGATAATAGATCTAAAATTCCCAATCCCGAAAGAAAGAAAATGAGCGCACTGATTGTATGAATTGTTGCAAGATTTGGACGTTCGCTTTTAAGAAAAGTAATACCGAGTAACGTGAGAATAAGCGGGACTAATATATACCCAAGACCAAACAATGCGGTGAGAGAGTTGTACACAAAATCTCCCGCAACACCGCCTTTGTGGAATGCCGCAATAACAAAAAAGAAAGCAAAGAGGAGACATACAATAGCGTATATTCCATGTTTTGTTTCTTGGCGAATTATTTTAAGCGGACTTTCAGTTTCCTTTTTCTTTGTTGGTTTGGTGTCGGTTTTTTTCATTACTTTTGTTGTGTAAAATGTGTGGATAACTTTTTCAGATATATATCGAAAAGATAAATGTATTTTAGCACAAACAACAGCACAATTTCTAATTTACTTACGCTTTAAATTAAGTGTTTATTTGAATTCGCATTTTCTACAAGCTGTCAGCTACTAGCTACTATCTGTCCATAGGCTTGCATTTCTTTTTGTCCGATATATAATCAGGCATATCAGATGTCTCTGAGAAGAATTTTTACGATAAAAGACACTTTAGAGACACTCACCTGTAGCAAGAACTGTTCTTGCTACAGGTGAGTAATGTCTCATACAAACTATGGAAAACAAAAGGGAAAATCAAAAAGACACCGTTTCCACACTCAATGATTCAAGGGACACTTTTACTCATGCTATAGGACTTCGAACAGAAAAGATCCTCTCGGCTCTCTATATGGTAACCGACTGTATGGAAGGGGAAGATCCTATTAAACAAAAAGTCCGCACACTCGGTGTCGAAATGGTCGCAAAAGTCAGATCTCTCGCACTTGGGTTACCTACCGAACGACACCTTCTCTTTAGGGAAGTTTTTAATACAATAACCATGATGATCGGCTATTTGAGCGTTGCTAAAACAATCGGCTTTATATCCGAAATGAACTACTCTATTTTATGCAAAGAATTACAGTCAGTGGGCGAATCGCTAGATAAGAATATTTCGAACGGTTTTATGTCGTTGCCGATACAGGGAAAAGGGTTTAACTTACCAGAAAACTTTTTTATAGCAGAAGATTTAGACACTTCTGATTTTAGAGGGCAAATAGCTTATAAAGGACATCTTAAGGACAATACTAATGTCCCTAAGAATGTCCAATACAACACGGCCTATATACCAAAACCACGCTTCCAGTCTATCGGACAAAATATTCAAACAAATAAGTTTCCAAAGATAAAAATTGACAGAAAAAAGATCATTATTGAAACGGTTAAACAGAAAGAAAATGTAATGATTAAAGATGTTATTCCACTTTTCACGGATTGTAGTGAAAAAACAATTCAACGAGAATTAAGTGATCTCGTTTCTCAGGGAATACTCAAAAAGACAGGGGACAAACGATGGAGTAAATACTCACTCCAAAAGTCTCAATAAGAGACATTCCTGACAGTACTCCGAAGACTACTAAAAGCCATATTTGACAAGCTTTTTATATTATTGTATTTTAAAATCACTCATAATCAGCTATGTAATTTTTGACCCACTTCACCGTCATAACATACGAGTCCGATATACTAGGTGTTTTGTGTACCATTCCCAAACGAGTGAGTTATGACAAGGGTTAAATGGTATATTTATCCACAGGTATGGTTGCGACTTCTGGCTTAGGGAGATATACTTTGATCTGTATATACAGTACTGGTATATTTTTACCCCGTATGCTAGTATATACAAGTTTCCTGGCGCTATCGGCTAGGGACGTGCACAGAGCAATCTGTGTGAAGGCATGATCGTTGAAAACTGCATAACAGATGTGTTCGCACATCACATTAGTGATTTATTGTGCTATCGAAATAAATCACTCAACGATTATTCAGTTTTCTGTCGACATGCCATGTATCGGTCTTGTCGACAAGGCAGGTGCATATTGCGTGGCAACACGCTATATCCTTTGCTTACAATAATGAACATCGAAATATATTTTGATGTTCTGTGGAAAAAACCGATCAACTGTTTGTTCAATAAAAGGATAAATAGTTGATCAAAACATGCGCGTATAATTTGTCGAAAATTACCAATGTAAGCGCATTTTAATCACGATAATTTAATTATGACTAAATTTACAAAAATTTCAGCAGTAATACTCGGTGCAGCTATGACGTTTGGTGGCTTTGCAATTACGCACGCCGCTAACTCAGCATCACCAGCAGTAAACGCTGCATTGCTCGCAGCTGGTCTTACACAAGCCCAGATCGATGCATTGTTCCCAGTTTCTACTATGACTTCTCTTGATCTTGGTCCAACAACTTTGGAACAAGGTTCAATGGGTCAGTATGTTAAAAATTTACAAACCTTCCTCGGCATTAATGCTGATGGAAACTTCGGTTCAGGCACAAAGGCTGCAGTTATGGCTAAACAAGCTATGCTCGGTCTCGTAGCTGATGGAAAAGTTGGTCCTGCTTCAAAAGCGGCTTTCGCTGCTTCAGTAGCACCAGTTACTCCTCCAGCATCTAACGGCGGATCAAATTCATCTTCAGAACTTGAAGGTGGAGAAGGAGAAATTTCTGATGCTGACTTTATTTCATCATATAACAATGAAGAAGTTGGTGAAGATACTGAAAATCTAAAAGTTCTTGGTCTTGAAATTGAGGCCGGTGATGATTCAGATATTGCACTCACAAGCGTGAAGGTTTCTTTCGCGGAACAAGGTGCTGGTGGTTCAGTTGACTTTGATGATTACGCAGATTCAGTTTCTATCTGGTTCGGTTCAGAAAAAGTTGGTTCAGCTGACGTTGAAGACTTCAACGAAGATAATGATATTTGGTCAAAATCAATCTCACTTGACGGTGTAGTTATTGAAGCTGAGGACACAGAAAAATTATATGTTGCAGTTTCTTCTGTAAACAACATTGATTCAGCTGATCTCGGATCAGCAAACAATGACTGGGATGCTACTGTCACAAGTATTCGTTATGAAGACGGTGATGGAGCTCTCACAACTGACACAACAACAGGAGACATTGGAGTTGCTCGTGGATTCTTCTTTGACACAGCTCTTTCTGCAAATGATGTAGAATTAACTGTTGATGACATTACTGCTTCACCTGCAGAACAATCAGTTGAAGTTGATGAAGACGGTGGTGACGAAGCTTCTCTTTTGAAGGGAGAATTCGAAGCTGATGGATCTGATGTCACAGTAACTGAACTCGTTGTTGATATTACTCCAGCGGGAACAGGAGATGCTTACGATATTGCTTCTGATTACATCCTCATGATTGATGGTGAAGAAGTTGCTTCTGAAAATTCAGATGACTGTACTTCAGGAACATGTGATGGAACAGGAGCTGCTGTTGAATACACATTCGAAGATTTCGAAGTTACTGTAGCTGATGGTGATACTCTTGAATTTGAAATCAAGGCTGTTCTTAATGAAATCAGTGCTACATTCGTAGCGGGTGACTCATTGACTGCAAGTGTTGATGCTGATGACCTATCAGCTGAAACAGACTCAGATGATCTTACAACTTCAGAACTTAACGGTACTGCAGCTGGTGAGGCTCAGTCATTCTACGAAGATGGATTTTCAGCTATTCTTGACGAGGGTGAATCTGAAGCGGTTGCTGCTGGTCAAAACCAGGCAGAATTCCTCTTTGTTGTAGATATTACAGCGTATGGAGATGCTGATGTTGATCTTGATGAGACAGATTTCAACGAAACTGTAGTTGGTAATGGTGTTCTTAACACTGACTATTCATACAGCGTTGAGTTGATCGATGAAGATAGTAACATTGATGAAGATGTTCCAGGAACATTTACTTGGAACGATGAGACAGGAACTATTACATTCCGTGTCACAGTAATCACCCTCACTCTAACTGGTGCGGGAGAATACAATGTTACACTTGATGATGTTGATGGACAAGATGTTGATGAAGACCTAACAAAGGTAATTAACTTCGTTTCTTAATAAATTATCTAGCTAATAAGAACAATTCTTATTACTATGATTATTTAGACATAGCTGGTTAATACGCCTTAAAAAGTATTCAAAAAACACCCGAGAGGGTGTTTTTTGTTTGTCTTTTTTTCAGGATTAGTGGATTAACAGGATTAGCAAGAACTGTTCTTGCTAACAGACTGAGTTGATATATAATAAAGATATATGTTTCGAAAAGATCCATTTATAACTGGAGAATACTATCACATCTATAATAGAGGTATTGATAAGAGAGATATCTTTAAATCCACGTTTGATCACGAAAGGTTTATGATGCTTTTATATGTAGATTAGCAAGAACTGTTCTTGCTAACAGACTAAGTTGATATATAATAAAGACATATGTTTCGAAAAGACCCATTTATAACTGGAGAATACTATCACATCTACAATAGAGGTATTGATAAGAGAGATATCTTTAAATCCACGTTTGATCACGAAAGGTTTATGATGCTTTTATATGTTGCAAATTCTCACGAAGACTTACGACTCGATAATCTGGTTAACCGTCTTCATAAGACATTTCAAGATATCTTAGTTTTAGATAAAGGAAAACCATTAGTTTCTATTGGTGCATGGTGTCTCATGACCAATCATTTTCACTTACTGGTACGACAAGAAGTCGAAGGTGGAATTACAAAATTTATGAGGAAACTAGGGGTTGGGTATTCAATGTATTTCAATATTAAATATCAAAGACAGGGCGCGTTGTTCGGGGGACCATTTAAATCAAAACTTATCGGAGTAGATGACGCATATATGCAGTATCTTTTGGGGTATATTCATCTCAATCCACTTGATATAGAGTTCTATCAATGGAAACAGAATCTTGATAGACCAACAGAAGAGATGAAGGGATTTTTGGAATCATATAGATATTCAAGTTATCAGGAAGGATTAGCAAGGACGGTCCTTGCTACAGGCTTTATATCTGATAAAATAGACTAATGCTCCGTAAAGATCCATTTATAACTGGTGAATACTATCATATATACAATAGAGGTATCGACAAGCGAGATATCTTTAAATCAAAATTTGATCACGAAAGATTTATCATGTTGTTATATGTTGCAAATTCAGATAAACAGTTACGACTTGATAATCTTATAAATCACTCTCATAAAAAATTTGAAGAAATTCTTGTATTAGATAAAGGTAATCCACTAGTTTCTATTGGTGCATGGTGTCTCATGACTAATCATTTCCACTTACTGATACGACAAGAAGTCGAAGGCGGAATAACAAAATTCATGAAGAAATTGGGTACAGGATATTCAATGTACTTTAATATTAAATACCAGAGAAAAGGCGCATTATTCGGTGGACTTTTTAAGTCAAAACTTATTGGTGTTGATGATGGGTACATGCAGTATCTTTTGGGATATATTCACCTTAATCCACTCGATATTCAATTTTCTGGGTGGGATAGTGATGATACGGATGGTAATAATGCCGACGAAGATGAGATTATATATGATCAGAAAGATATGAAAATCTTTTTAGAATCATATAGATATTCGAGTTATATGGATTATATAAATATAAAAGATCCAAGAGTCGAATCGAAAATTCTTAAACTTGATGTTTTTCCAGAATATTTTAAAGACGGGAAAGCATTTAAGGATTTTGTTGAAAATTATTTTATTACTGACCCAGAAACAGGGAATGGTTTTAAATTCAAATTCTAACTCATAACCTATAGCAAGGACCGTCCTTGCTATAGGTTATTTGACTAGATAGTTTTGATTTCATTCTAAATATCATATAATTATCTCAGACCAAAATTTCTTTACAATGAAAAAAGTTATCTTTGTTTTATTCAGTATTCTCATACTGTATACTAGTCTTTTTGCACAACAAGTCCCGCAGAAATTTTCATATCAGGGAGTGGTTCGAGATGAATCTGGTAATGTATTGGTAAATCAAGACGCAGATTTTAGATTTACGATTTCGGGTGATGTGCTTGGTCAACAGATTTTTTATCAAGAGACACAAGCGGTGACTACTAATCAGTTTGGTTTGATCAATGTATTGATTGGAAATGGAACCGTTGTAAATGGATTATTTAGCTTAATTCCATGGGGAAATGCACCAATCTATTTTCTCATTGATTTAGATATTGGATCCGGCTTTGTTTCAATGGGAAATCAAGAGTTGGTTTCTGTTCCATATGCACTGTATGCTTCTTCTGGTTTGCCCGGCCCGACTGGACCTGTTGGAGAAACAGGTTTACCTGGCTCAACCGGACCTATGGGAATCCAAGGCCCATCTGGTTTTACAGGAGAGATTGGACCCACAGGCCCAACAGGAATTACTGGGCAAGATGGATTATCTGGTGGTACCGGACCTACCGGTCCAGAAGGTATCCAAGGAAATACTGGAGAAACTGGAATGAATGGCTTACCTGGTCCGACAGGTGTTCAAGGTTCAACTGGTCCTACAGGTTCAACAAATAGCATCATGCCGATTATTCGGGTATATGAATCAGATACGGTTTGGGTAAAACCAATAGATCTTAAATATGTTATTGTCGAAGTCTGTGGCGGCGGAGGCGGTGGCGGGTCTTGTGTATGGACTAGTGCTGGTGGTGGAGGAGGTGGAGGTGGTGGGTATGCTAAAAAAATAATATCCACCGATGATCTCTTGTCTATGGAAACTATAACAATTGGATTAGGCGGTACCGGTGGGTCTCTTGGTAATAATTATCCAGGTTTACCAGGGGACACTTCATTTTTTGGTAATCATTGTTCTGCTTCTGGTGGTGAGGGTGGCATGGCTGGAGCGATAAATAATGGAACAGGTGCGCTTGGTGGAATCGGGTTAGGTGGTGATGTTAATATTTCTGGCGGCGGGGGTGGCGCTTGTTCTCGATCAAATGCTGACTCACAAAGCGGTACTGGTGGGAATTCTATGTTAGGTGGTGGAGCCCCAAACGCAAAAGGCTATGCGGGTGGTGTTAATGGTGTAAATG
>CALRET010000002.1 GCA_943356375.1 Candidatus Nomurabacteria bacterium
ATTATGGATTAAGTCTCTTTACATCGCGCGGGAGATACGTCGCCTCACGGACGTTTGGAAGATCGAGGAGCTTCATAATGAAGCGACCTGGACCGATTCCAGCACCACCATGCGGTGGAATACCGTATCGGAAGAAATTGAGATAGTCTTTCAACTCTTCGAGGTTCATCCCCTTTTCAATCGCCTGTTTTTCGAGGACTTCGATTCGATGTTCGCGCTGAGCGAGTGTGGTGACTTCTATACCTCTGAACAACAAGTCTGCTCGGCGAGAACGGTCTGATCCTTCTTCAAGGCGCATATGATAGAAAGCGCTTTTTGATTTGTGATAATCAGTGACAAATACAAATTCATGGTTGAATTCTTTTTTCACATATTCTGAAATTGCACGCTCTTCTTCTGGAGAAAGATCATGGTCTTCCCCACTTGGAATACCTTCTTTTTTAAGAATTTCTTTTACTTCAGTGATTGGAATTCGAGGAAATGGTTGTGCAGGAATAGTAATATTGAGTTCTGGAAATTCTTTTGCAACAGTTTCAAAACCGGTAACAATCATTCCTTCTTCTTGATCCATGACGTCATGATGAGATTCGATAAATCCTAACTCAAAGTCCCAACCAGTAAACTCAGTTAGGTGACGAGTCGTAAATGACTGTTCAGCGCGAAATACCGGTCCTACCATGAACACTCGTTCGAAACCTGATGCAATACCCATCTGCTTGTAAAACTGTGGAGACTGGGCAAGGTATGCCTTGCGATCGAAGTAATTTACCTCAAACACTTCAGCACCAGTTTCAGATGGAGTAGACATAAATGATGGCGTGTAGATCTGTATGAAATTGTTTTCATCCCAGTATTTTCTAAACCCTTTTTCAAGCGCAGTCCATACTTTGAATATTCTGGTCTTTTCAGGCTTACGAAGGTCAATCCAACGATAGTCAAAACGAGTTGGCGCCTCTGTTTCTTCATCATTTCCTTTGATAACCACCGGAATAGCGAGTTCAGGATATGATTTTGATAATACTTCTATTTCAGTAACCCCAAGTTCAAACCCACCCGGCGCTTGCGGAGCTTTTTTTACCAGACCGGTAATTCGGACAACAGATTCAAGAGAAAGTTCTTTTGCTACATCAAATACTTCTGGAACTGAAATCTCAATAATATTTTGAACAAGACCGGTAACATCGCGAAGAACAAGAAATATAATCTTGCTCTGTACGCGAATAGCGTGAACAAACCCTTGGATAGAAACTGTCTCACCTTCATGTTGTGAAATTTCTTTCACATGATATGCGTGCTTCATATGTTTTAATCAGAGAAAAACGAAAAAATCGCCTCTCTGAACTTATCTAATTAAATTGATAAATTCATAGGGGCGATCTTTCCTCTTGGTAAGCCGCGGTGCCACCCTACTTTCCCGACACTGATATAAGTGAAGGGCTCAAAGTATAATGAAGTTTACTAGCGACTAGAACCTAGCCCCTAGAACCTTGCATTTATGTCCTCCCCGATTGTCAGTCGGATCGTTGGTTATTTCCAATATACCACACGGTATATAAAAACAAAACCCCAACATGGTTGGGGGTTTTTATATTTAATTCATTCTGCTCTTGTTCAGAAAAAATGGATCTCTTTCATCATCCACATTAATATCTGCAGGATTAGTAACGGGTACGACATTCTTACACTCTTCCTTGCATTCTTTTTTAAACTGAGTAATTCCACGAACAGATTGTAATGTCTCACTGAGAGTAAAATCTATTTTGTCCGGATCATAAACTGATTCGATAATGCTTTTTTTAAGTTCTTCTTTTGACTTAATTCTCTCATACCTTTTCATAAACAAGAATGTGCAGTAATCTATCAGCACTATACCATACTTTTTATTTTTGCAAAATAAAACCGCCGGATATTGATCCGGCGGTTGTTTATTCTTCTAATACCTCACTTTCTTTTTCCAAAATTTCTCTTTCGTGAAATTGTAGGTCATACAACTGTTTATATCTACCTTTTGGTTTTGCCATAAGTTCATCATGAGACCCTTGTTCAACGATTTTCCCTTTATGAAGGACACAGATAATATCTGCATTGCGAACTGCACTCAATCGGTGAGCAACAATGAACGTCGTCTTCCCTTCCATAAGTTCTTCAAGAGATTTCTCAATACTCTTCTGAGTTTTTGCATCGAGCGCTGAGGTAGACTCATCAAGAATAAGAATTTTCGGATTCCTGATAATTGCTCGCGCTATCGCGACACGCTGTTTTTGTCCACCAGAAAGTTTTACCCCTCTGTCTCCAACAACAGTATCCCATCCATCCGGCTGCTCTTTTATAAAATCTGCGAGTTCAGCTTTTTCTGCAGCTTCTTCTATCCTTGAAAACGGAATGTTGGTGTGAGGATATGAAATATTTTCACGAATACTCTTATCAAACAATACTGGTTCTTGTGGCACTACTCCGATCTGTGAGCGAAGGTTATTGAGATTATAATTCTCAATCGGGACACCATCTATAGCAATCTCGCCTTTTTGAGGAGTATAGAATCTAAATATGAGTTCAACAAGTGAAGTCTTACCTGACCCTGTCTCTCCAACAAGTGCAACTCGCTGCCCCGCTTTGACCTCAAGCGATATATTATTGAGAATCTTCTTACGTTCATCATGAAAGAAAATAATATTTTTAAATGAAACATCTCCTATTATTTTTCTTTTGACTGCGTCCTCTTTATCATATTCTTCTGGTTCTGTATGTAATATGTCATGAGCATCAGAAATTGCAATAATTGCATTCTGAATTGTTCGCCACATGTTACCTAACTCAAGAAATGGACCAAACATCATACCGACATACGCATTAAGTGCGATCAAACTACCGGCCGTCAAAATTCCTTTCTGTACAAAAGATATTGATACAATAAATACAACGGTTTGAGTCACAATAATAATTACTTTCTGCCAAAAGCTAATACGGTTCCACATTTCGAAAATTTTCCATTGTGCACCCCACGCATTAACCACGTAGTTTGTATGATTCTTTTTTGTCTCAAACTCTTCAGCGGTAAACTGTTTAACGGTTGCAATATTGTATAGTCCGTCACCTCGATCACGCCACGCCCGCACCCACGCCTTATGACTGATTCTCTGCAATAGTGCTCCTTCACCGACTGTTCGAATCAAGATAATGATATAGAGAACGACTCCTGCAATAATTATCCAAGCAAGTGTGGTATTCACTGAAAAAAGTGTAACCAGTGCAACCACAATACCCAAAAATTCCGGAAGCAATCTTAAAATAACTCCCGTAAACATGTTGATGAGATTGTTCGCTGAACGAACAATCTTCTGATCGATTTCAGATATCGGATTATTATTATGAAATGACATCGGCAACCGAAGTAACACTTTCACTGAATCAGCGAGATACCGGGCGAAAAGTTCCTGAGAAACATTATCACCTTTTGCGCCTTTCCATCTACTACCAAATGTGGCAAGCGCAGTGAAAGCAATAAGGATAATCAAAGAAAACCACACATTTCCAAAAGAGAAAAAGGTGGATGTTGTTTCAATCCCTGCCTCAAGATGAAATACTGCGTCAAAAAATTTACCCGAGATAAGCGGAGTCAATCCGCCAGCAAGAGCGATCAGCAAAGAAATACCAATCAACAGATAGGTTTGTTTTTTATATCGAGAAGTTATTTCGTGCCATATAATTTGTATACCACGAAGATATCCTTTCCAACTTATTTTTTGATCCTCTGTATCTTTTTTCATTTTCAAGTTACTAACTATTTTTTATATTTTAACATATTAAAGTAATTTTGTCTAGAAATACTCGATTTTCATATTTCTCTTTACTTCACGAAGAGTTTCAGCTGCAACAATGCGCGCTTTTTTCGTCCCATCTTCAAGAATCTGCATTATTTGTTTTGGATCCTTAGCGAGATATTCACGTCGTTCGCGGATTGGTGAAATAAACACATCGAGTACATCAGTGAGACGTTGCTTGAGTGCCATATCACCGAGTCCTCCTGCTCGATACTTATTCTTCAATTCTTCTACCTCGTCTTGCATAGGATCAAATATAGTTAAGTAGTCAAACACCACATTTCCTTCAACAGTTCCTGGATCTTCAACACGGATATGATTTGGGTCCGTATACATATCTCGTACTTTTTTTTCTATCTCTTCTCGTGAATCTGAGAGGTAAATCGCATTACCGAGTGATTTCGACATTTTTGCATTACCATCAATACCAACCAGTCGAGAGGACTCACTCACTACTGGATTGATCTTCTTGAATGTTTCTCCATAAATTCTATTAAATTTTTCCACGATTTCATTTGCTTGTTCGATCACTGGAAGCTGATCTTCTCCAACGGGAATAGTATTTGCTTTGGCGAATAGAATATCTGCTGCTTGAGAAACCGGGTAGCATAAAAACCCAGCTGGAACATCTTCATCGTATCCTTTTTGCTTCATTTCATTTTTAACGGTAGGATTTCTCTTGAGACGAGCGAGAGTAACTAGATTCAAGAAGAAAATAGTAAGTTCAGCAATCTCTGGAATTTGTGATTGTATAAAAAATGTTGTCTTTGCTGGATCAAGACCACATGCAATGTTATCAAGTGCAACCTCTAATACATTACTTCTGACTTTTTCAGGATTTTCTGCATTGTCAGTGAGCGCTTGCACATCAGCAATCATGTAATAGTTGGTTTTATTCTCTTCTTGTAATTTAAGACGATTTTTAATAGAACCGACAAAATGCCCAAGGTGCAATCTCCCTGTTGGCCGATCCCCGGTAAGCACAATAGAATCTATAGTTTTCATGCAAAAAGTATACCATACTGAAGATATAGACAAAACTGAAATTTAAAAGTACAAATTACAAATCAATATATAATTGTCAAATTTAAAATTCAATTGTACTTTGTAAGTGGTCATTTGTAATCTTCCGTATCCAAGTTCGCTGTCCACAGATTACTCACATAACGTCGAAAATCCTCATTTGCATATCATGTGTCGTGCCATGTACAATGAGCCACATGAGTAAAAAAATGTCTTCCGCACTCCGAGTTCCTCCACAAAACATAGATGCTGAAAAAGCAGTTCTTGGATCTATCATGCTCAGGCAGAATGCGCTCCAAGAGATTGATGACTTTGTACATCAAGATGCTTTTTATGTGGAACGTCATAAAATAATCTTTGCAAATATGATGGAACTTGCACAACACGGACAACCGATTGATCTTGTTTCTCTGTCCAATAAGCTCACTGAAAAGAAACAAATTGAGAGTTCAGGTGGAAGTCAGTATCTGACAGAATTAATCAATGCAGTCCCTTCATCGACCAATATCACCTATTATGCAGAAATCGTCCATAAAAATTATCTTTTGAGAAATCTTATCACTGCGGCGGACAACATATCTGATCTCGCTTTCAATGATACCGACCAACCCGTAGAAGACGTACTTGATCAAGCTGAGAAAAAAATCTTCGGCATTACCTCAATTAAAAAAGGTCAAAAATTTATCAGCATCAAACATACCCTTGCGGAAACATGGGAACAGATAGAAAAACTTCAAGAATCAAATGGAGAAATCCGAGGTGTGCCAACTGGTTTTAAAGATCTCGACACATTGCTTTCAGGACTTCAAAAATCTGACTTGATTATTCTTGCCGCTCGCCCTTCTGTTGGTAAAACAACTCTTGCACTTGATATGGTTCGTCATGCGGCTGTTGTTCATAATATCCCCGTTGGGATTTTCTCTCTCGAAATGAGTGCACAACAATTAGCCACTCGTCTCCTCTCTGCCGAATCCCGTGTGAATTCTTGGAACCTCCGCACTGGACGACTCACAAAAGATGACGAGTTTATGAAGATTCGCGACTCGCTCGACAAGCTTGCAAAAGCTCCGATCTTTATCGATGACCAAGCAGGAAATTCTATTACCAAAATGAAATCTTTTGCACGCAGACTGAAAGCTGAGAATGGTTTGGGTCTCATTGTTGTGGATTACCTCCAGCTCATGTCAACAAACAAAAATTATGACTCAATGGTAAATCAAGTGACAGAAATCTCACGATCATTGAAAGGGCTTGCCCGTGAACTCGATGTTCCCGTTCTTGCACTCTCACAGCTTTCTCGTGCAGTTGAACAGCGCGGTGGCAAACCTCGTCTATCTGACCTTCGTGACTCAGGATCTATTGAACAGGACGCCGACGTCGTTATGTTTATTCACCGAGAAGATAAAGGAAAAGATGAAGCCGAAAGAACCAACATTGCAGAAATCTTAGTTGAAAAACACAGAAACGGTCCAGTCGGTAGAATTGAACTATACTTCGATGACAAGACAACCAGTTTCCTCTCTATCGATAAACAAGGGCATGGTGGCGGTGGTGGCGGATCACAATTTGATCAATTCTAAGTTAGCTTGTCTCCCTACGGGAGATGTCTCCGAAGGGACATAGCTGATAGATAGTAGTTTGTAGAAGTGATGCGAATCAAAGATTCATGTCATAAGTTCTATGATATACTTTGTTTTGTATCTCTATACGCTATACCCTAATCCCTATACCCTAAATCCATGGATCCCATTTCAAAACTTGCAGAACTGTTTGCATATTTCCCAGGAATCGGCGAACGACAGTCGAGGCGTTTTGTGTATTACCTTCTCAACCGCAATCAAGATTATCTCGACCAACTTGCAGCATATATTAAAAATATTAAAAATGAAGTGAAGCAATGCACACTCTGTTTCAGGCAACACGAGTCAAGGACTCCTGAATGTGAAAATTGCTTATTGAGAGCAGCAAGCAATTCCCTGTTGGTTGTGGAAAAAGATAGTGATCTTGAAACTATTAAAAAAAGTAAAGCCTATGATGGATTATATTTTGTGTTAGGTGGATTAGTCCCCGTCGTTGAGAAAAATACTCTTTCTAAAGTTCGAATCCAAGAACTTATCAAACGAATAGAAGTGCTTTCTCAAAAAAATAGTCTCCAAGAAGTTATTCTTGCTTTCTCTCTAAGTCCACAAGGTGACCACACTGACACGCATGTACGAGAAACACTCAATACGCTGTCTACGGAAAAAGGATTTGTCGTGCACAGTCTCGGACGCGGACTCTCAACAGGAACTGAACTTGAATATTCTGATTCAGATACGATTAAGAATGCATTAAAGAATAGGCAATAAGAACAGTTTATAAAAAATACTCTATATAAACAATAAGTCCCGCCTTTATGGGGCGGGACTTACATTACGAGTAACCATTTTTTTATTTCAGACACTATGGTCGGATGGTTGGTCAAAATGTACGCGGTAACAGTTAGGAAACTATCTCACACATTCAATAAATGTCTTTCAATATGGCGTCGACTCCATACTCAAACACATATCACCAAACGAATAAGAAAATAGTAGTTTCTCCAAAAGAGAGTGATCTCTTCTAGAAAGCTATCTGTTACCGCAAATTCGATTCTTTTGTTTTTTCATCGGCAGATGAGGTATTAGTTAAACAAATAGATTCAAAGAACATATAAAGCGCATAATTTAACGCTAGGAGTATATTATAGCAAATCATATAAATTTGTCAAGTATTCCTAAAAACAATAAGTCCCGCCTTTATGGGGCGGGACTTTAAGTGAATGGATAGTTTTGTTCTTTCAAGCCTTATTTATATGTTCCGGCTGAGGTATCCTTCAATAATATGTTGCATCGGCTGAGGGTTACTCAGGGTGTCGCTTGTGACACCTAGTAGTTCTTAAGTTGTTCGCAAAGGCATAACGGTTTTAGTGGGTTAAACAATAATGCGTTAATTACTCTAGAAACAGTATAGCAGATAACAATATTTTGTCAATACCCTAACGAAAATCACCCTAGATGGGTGATTTTTACTACTAGCTGTCAGCTATGTCCCTTCGGAGACATCTCCCGTAGGAAGACAAACTACTATCTATTTTATCGCAGTAATCTTTACCTTTGTGAATGGCTGTCGATGGCCATTTTTCTTGAGATATCGGCTTTTTGCCTTATATTTCATCACAAGGAGAGTCTTTGCCCGGCCATTTTTTTCAAAAGCAGCTTCTACTTTTGCGCCATCAATATACGGCATACCAATAGTAGTATCTGAACCATTGTCCACAAGAAGAACTTTATCAAAAACGACCTTGTCGCCTTCTGCAAATTCCCCAGGAAGTTTCTCGATAGTCAAACTATCTCCAACTTTTACCTTATATTGTTTTCCACCTGTTTGTATTACTGCAAATTCCATAATGTCGCCATTGTATACTAATTTCAATAAAAAGCAACCCCTTTCTTGTGTGCTGTGGATTTATTCCCAAAAAGCTTGACTATTTTTTCCTTTCATGCTTAAATAGACACAGAAATATGCCGAACAGCCACCGGCACGCCCTAAGCGAAATCGTGGAGTATGAACATTAAAAAACGAATAATCATGAAAAAAGTAGGATTTGTAAAAAGCGTCTTTGGACGTTTAATAATTGCACTATTGATTGCAATTAGCGTATCTGCCATGCTGTACACATCTTCGGATAAAGTACAGAATATGGTACACACAGATTTCAACATTGAAAAAGTTGCTGAAAAAAGTGTCGCACAGGCTTCATTTGTTTCGGTTGAAAAAATACAGGTAAAAAACGATTGGACAGAAAAACTGCTCCATGTTGATACTGCGTACTCTTTTGACTCCCCTGCAAAAACGGCAGAGAAATCACCGGAAGAGGTTACTATTAAAACAGTAAACAAGGAGGAGTGGGTTAAAAAAGCTCCAGTAAAAAAACAGAAGGCACTGAATAAATCTTCTGTAGGGAAAAAAGAGATGAAGACTAGTACTGTTAAACAGAAAGAGGAAGAGATACTTGTTGCGAAATATGTAACAAAATCTGCTATTGAAAATGAACCTCTTGCTAATGATTCTATTGCAAGAGAAATTGAATTGTTTGAAAAATACTTAGCAGAAGTTGATAACAAAATGATCAGCAATAAAATACCTGCAGTTGCAGATATTTCAACTGAAAATAGAATACTGGGACCAGTAACAGTAGAGGAAGAACAGAGATCCATGGAAATCAACTTCATAAAAATGCGTGATGATTCATCAAATGAGTTATTGCTCATGCAAAGAACTATTGTCACAGAGATGCCTTTTGACGAACAATTGCTCTCTGTATTACCAAAAGACCGGATACAGACAGAAGTAATGACCGCTGAAACAATCCTACCGGAAGAAACAGAGATTCCCACTCAAGATAAAAAAGAACAACAAGAAGTGGATGATGCTATTACTATCTATGAAGAGAAAAGTGGTATTGCGGAAGAATCTTTGAAACAACAAGAAATCTCCAAGAAGCTTACTGAATCACTTCTAATTGCTGAAAAGCAAAAAGAAGTAAACATTGTGCAGAAAATGGAAGAAGCTGAGAAAGCAAAAATGGAGGAAGCGGCAAAGATAGCTGAACGTTCACGCGAAAAAGCTGATTTAAAAGCTTCTGCGCAGAAACAGAAACGAAAAGTTGAAAAACAACCGGAAGATGTAACGAGTGCAGAAATAACAACCGAAAAAAAGGTTGAGGAAACTGAAATCGCAACATTTCCAGTAGTAATTGAAAAAAAAGTATACTCTTTTAAAGAGGATCTCTCAATTGCTCTCAAGACGATCAATAGTCTGAATAACCCTGCGTACCACGCAAGACCTGATGGTTCTGCAATATACACTGAGCGTTTTAGTGAAGTGCGTAACTTCTACTATGGACGAGCTGCTGTTCGGAACGAAGGCAAGTGGTTCTTTATTGACACCACCGGTATGCAAGTATCAAAACAATATTGGTCAGCATGGAATTACAAAGAAGGGTTTGCTGTTGTCGCAGAGCGAGATAGTGTTACAGGAGTTATCCTATACCATCATATCGATACAGAAGGTAAAGAAATGTACTCAGAAAAATTTAAAGATCTGAGTGATTTCAAAAAGGTGGATGAGAACGGAAACTGGACAAGTGAACTGCCAAAAGTGAATCTTGTTGCTTTCGGAAGAAAAATCGTTACAGAAAAAAATAGAGGGAAAACTACCCTCAAACAGGTTATATATCAAATAGACGGATACGGAACTATCACCCCCTATACAGGGACACTAGATACCCGATTCAAATAAAATACAAAAAAGTGAGAACCCGAAAAGATACACAACAATCGTGTGTATACGGAAAGAACATTGTTCGGATAAAACCGAATTCATTATATTTCCAATCATCCCCCGCCAAGTTTGGTGGGGGATTTTTTATTGTATTCTTTTGAATATATCTATATAATAAAAGTATGATTTCTAAATATCAGTATAAAAATGTTACTTGGGTAGATCTCAACTCTCCAAGCAAAGAAGAACTCCAAATTGTCACAGAACAATGTCAAATACCAGGAACAGTCCTCGATGAATTAGCGACAAACACTCTCAGATCAAAAGTAGAATTATACCCAAATTTCATCTATCTCATTTTACACTTCCCGCCTAAAATCCAAGCAGGAAAAATGATCGATCAAGAAATTGATTTTTTGATTGGTAAAAATTTTCTCATAACGGCACACTACGAAACGATCGATATTATTGAACAATTCGCAAGTCGTTTTGAATCAAACACAGAATATGGAAAACAACACATGGGTGAACATGCGGGCTTCGTATTCTATTATTTAATCAAAGAGCTTTACCATAAAGCAAACCTAGATCTAGATAGCGTTCATGAACGACTTCGAGAAATCGAACAGGGTATTTTTAATAAGCAAGAAAGAGAAACGGTGCAAACTATTTCTCGTATCAACCGTGTACTTCTTGATTTCAGACAAGCGCTCAAATTCCACAAAGAAATACTTGTATCCCTTGAACATGCGGGAAAAAATTTCTTTGGAGAAAATTTTGACTATTATCTATCAGCAATCACAAATGAATACAACAAAATAGAATCCATGCTCGATAACTATCGAGAGACGCTCAACGACATGCGTGAGACCAATGATTCCCTTCTCGCATCAAAAACAAATCGTACAATTCAAAATCTAACGGTCCTTAACTCTATTCTCTTACCACTTACAGTTATCACTGGAGTTTTTGGGATGAATATGGCTTTTGTATTTATTAAAGACATGCGAGATTTCTTTATTACCATTGGAGGAATGGCGTTCATTGCTCTTGCTTTTTTCTTATTATTTAAAACAAAACGATGGCTCTAGAACTTTACAATACACTGTCGAAACAAAAAGAATTGTTCGTCCCTATCAATGGTAAAAAGGTAAATTTATTTGTCTGTGGGCTTACTGTGTATGATTATTCACACTTGGGACATGCAAAGACCTATACGCAATTTGATTTAATTACTCGATATCTCCGGTACAGCGGGTATGACGTGTTTTATCTACAAAACTTTACCGATATCGATGATAAGATTATCGACCGGGCACATGCCACTGGAATTGATTGGAAAGACCTCACTACCAAATTTGAAAATGCATACAAAGAAGACATGATCGCGCTCGGCAACACTTCAGTAACAGAATACGCGCGCGCAACAGATCATATCCCGCAGATCATATCGCAAGTGGAAGCACTTATGGCAAAAGGATTTGCATATAAGACCGAAGATGGTATTTATTTTGAGGTTTCAAAATTTGCCGAATACGGGAAACTCTCAGGCCGAACAAATCTCAAAGAAGATGATTCAGTGAGTCGTATTGATGAAGGTGGTTTTAAGCGCGGATGGAATGATTTCTGTCTCTGGAAAGCAGAGAAGCCTGGTGAACCAGTCTGGGAATCAGAAACTCTTGGCCGAGGACGTCCTGGCTGGCATATCGAGGATACTGCCATCACAGAGAGTTATTTTGGCCCACAGTACGATATCCATGGTGGTGCAGTAGACCTCATTTTCCCCCACCACGACTGTGAAATTGCACAAATGGAAGCCGCTTCAGGAAAGGTTCCTTTGGTAAAATATTGGCTCCACACAGCATTTCTCAACATCAACTCAGAGAAGATGTCGAAATCAAAAGGAAATTTTAAAACAATCAGAGACATGTTGGAAGTGTACAATGCAAAGATCGTTCGATTCTTTATCGTTTCCGCACATTACCGTACTTCAATAGACTTCAGCACAGACGGACTCGACCAGGCAAAAAACACACTCGAAAGAATCCAGAATTTTATTGCAAATATTGATCCGAGTTTAGATGATACTGGAAATGAAACTATGGTTGGAGAAGTAAGAAAGAAAATAATTACCGCACTTGATGATGATTTTAATACTCCACAAGCATTTGCACATCTTTTTGATTTTATCCGAGAACAGAATATACGTGGCGGAAATGGTAAACAAGTGCTTGAATTATTTATTGAACTCAATAAAATATTTGGGGATGTATTTGATTTGTCAAAAACAATGATTACAGAATTACCACAAGAAATACTCAACCTTATCACAAGACGAGATGAAGCTCGTATAAATAAAAACTGGAATCTTTCTGATGAATTACGTACCGAAATTGAAAAGTTGGGATATGAAGTAAAAGATACCCCAAACGGAACACAAGTTGTAAGAAAATAATAAAAACCGATCTTTCGATCGGTTTTTTGTTGTGATAGATATTGCACATTTAAGAATTGATTGGTAAAGCAAGGAATTCTCCCGAAACATCCGGATGCCAATACGTATTATATATTCTTTTCAAAAACGATGAATATGCAGCTTGTCGTAATAATTCGCCTGACTCTTCTTCATTCGAAATTTTTCCAAAGTAATGCAAAGAGAAAATCTGATCATCCAATACATCGCTTATTCTTTGATAATTGAAGATTTGCTTAGTCAATTTTTCCTTCACGTGCAGATCGATCTGTTCTTGATCGGAGATTGCGCCATATATCTTTTGATGTAATTTCGATCGCACATGAGATACTTGTCCTATGTCATTAAGCGGTAGCGATAACTGCCAAGCACCAATATTTGGAGCAATTGATACAGATGCACCAAAATTAATATTATACACCCACCCCAAATCACGCCTAAGCCATTCATATAGCATACCATTCACATTATTCGTGAGAAAAGAACCAAGCAAGGTTATACCACGAAATACGAATGGGTCCCGAGAATCGACAATACCGCCCAGATAATATATATGTCTATCTGATTCCACGCACTTTTCTTCATGATATTCGCGTTTTTGCCATGAAGCTTTTTTCCAGAACACAGGAAGATCATTAAACTTTGTTTCTATCTGTTCAAGTGTCTTCATTGCCAATCGAGCATCATAAGAACCTCCAATAAACAGATGTGCTCGTGGATCTTTATATGCACAGTGCAGTGAATAGAACTTTTCTGGCGTCATGTTACTAAAATCATCATCTTCTCCAAATATCTGGCGAAGTGTATACGGATTATTATTCTGCCAGCCAGTCCGTACATGCATCCCCAATTTTGAATCACCAGGAAACCATATTCCTTTCCTCTTCCTCTCATTGGCAATTATCCCAGATTCCTCAAGAATATATTCCTCTGTTATGAGTGGATTAAATATATGATTGATGAATTTCGGGAATATTTCAGAAAAGGCAGCTGAAGGTATTGATAAATGATACTCAGTAAATGTTTCTGATGTCGCAGCACCGAACTCACCACCAAAAGATGAGACGAATTTCTTGAATTGACTTTTTCCAGGAAAACTCTGTGAACGACTACACATTAAATGCTCCAAAAAATGAGCCGAACCTGCAATAATTGAGTCAGTATTATTTCTTGTCCCAATAGGAACAAAGAACCTGACAATCACAAATGGCACATCCCATGGCTTACCATACACCATCATACCGTTCTTGAGCTTTTGAGTCTCGAAAATAAGCCTATCTTTCATTGTTAATATACATATAACTGCTCATGATAATACTATAAAATACAAAAAAAGTCAAACAAAAAACCACTTTGAGGTGGTTTTTTGACGTATCCTCTAGAACCTAGCAACTAGCCCCTAGAACCTGTCTTTTACAGCTCCACAATAAACGTCGATCCCTTACCTACCCCCGGAGATTCTACCCACACTTTCCCTTTATGCGCACCGACAATTTCTTTTGCTAAATAGAGTCCGAGACCTGATCCGCCAGCATTTACCTTGCCGCCTTCACCACGTGCAAATTTTTGAAAGAGTGATTGTTTAGTTTCTTCGGTCATACCCATACCAGTATCTGTAACAGAGAATCGAATCTTGTCTTTATTCTTCCCGAGAATAACAGAGATACTTCCTCCTTTTGTATATTTAATAGAATTGTCTATCAGGTTTAAGAAAACTTGACGCAATTTTTCCATATCACCATTAAGTGTGTATGGTGCTTGATTATCAGTTTTGAAATCCATAACAAGTCCTTTCTTTTCTGCAGTAATTCTCAAATCATCAACTATTTCTTTCGCTGTTTTTTCCATGTCAAATGGTGCCATCTGATAGACCATGCCACCTTGCTCAATTTTCGTCACATTCAAGAGATCTTCAACAACTTTCGCCAAATGTTTACTGGACTGAAATACTTTATCAATAGTATCCTTTTGCACACCTGTAACCTCACCAAAACTACCTTCGAGAAGCATAGATGTGTACCCTTTTATCGCAGTAAGCGGTGAACGAAGTTGATGGGATGCAAGAGACAAGAATTCCGTCTTTAGTTTATCAAGCCCCTTCAATTTTTCATTGGCATCATAGAGTTCTAAACTGATCTTCTGTAATCGTTCTTTTTGAGTAATTTCATTTTTAATAGACCTAATGAGTATAATCCCTAAAATAATCAAAAGTACAAGGGTTATCAAAACAATTACATGAACGACATCTATTTTATTAATAAATATCAGCGATAGGACTAATACCCACAAAGAATATACCAATGCTTGCGAACCAAACAAACGCATATTAAAACTCTTATATCGAACAATGGTATACGTAACCAGCCCAAGAAATACAACCATTCCTAGGGGGCCAACCAGGTTGACTTCATAATTTTGTGTAATTTCACCGTAAATATTCGAAACAGAGAAAGCGAGAAGGAAGAGTGTGAGACCAGTTGTCATCAAAGTGATCTGCCTTCGCTTATTATAATCTTGTTTATTTGTTATATATCCCTTAATACCAATAATCAAAACCCATAAGAGTGTGAGGATTTCAAAACCATATACAAAATACCAGAAAATTCCTAATGACCCCTCGCAGTAGACACTATCGTATGATTGAATATTATAGATTGTCGGTACAGCAATTAATGTTGCGATATATACAATTAACAAAATCCCGTTGATAACCCAAGAAACGTTATTTCCATTTATAAAAGTACGAATATAAGCAATAGAAAATATGAAGATAGAAATCTCAAACAACACAGTTAATTGCCAAGCAAACATTAAGCCGACATGGTATGAAGAAACCCATTGAACAAGCACGTTAAGAATCCATAATGCAAAACTCATCGCAATACCAAAAAATAGCTTGCTTCGTACTGAATAATTATCCTTTACTAAAATAATACTCGATAAGATTATTGAAATAATCAATATTGGAATGTATGAATAGAACAACAATGTCGGTGCAGTAGAGAAATCAAAAATCCCTAAGAAAGATGGTGCTTCTGTTCCACAAATTGAATTTAATAACATATTGATTATTCTATAGAAGTATCGACAATCTCTTCTTCAGGACTATCGATCACAACAAAATCCCCCTTGATAACAGTTTTGTAAAAAGTAAACGAAATACCCGCAAGAGTAGTGATTACTAAAACTATAAAAAATAACTTTGTCTTTTTTATCATAAAAGAGTACTATGGCAGTATACCATGAAAATACTATTCATAACAACAGATTTAATAGCTGGAAATCTTGCACACATAATGACACAGGAAGGTCATGATGTAAAATTATACATTCATGAAAAACAACAGAGGAGAAATTTTGATTATTTAGTCAAGAAAACAAAAAACTGGAAAAAAGAGATTGATTGGGTTGGAAAAGACGGATTAATTGTGTTTGACGACGTCGGATATGGAAAAATCCAGGAAAACTTACGGAAAAAAGGATATACCGTTTTCGGAAGCTCTTTCCTTGGAGATAGGTTGGAATTAGACAGAGAGCATGCTCAAGATATTTTTAAAAAACATGGATTTAAGACAAAAGAAACAAAAGACTTCAATAATATTATTGACGCAATTGAATTTGTACAAAAATACCCAAAACGTTGGGTAGTCAAACAAAATGGAAGTGCCTCAAAAACGATCAATTATGTTGGACATTTTAAGGATGGACGGGATGTAATTTCTCTATTAAAAAATTATGCTATAGATAAAAAGATAAATAAAGAACGTATTACACTTCAAGAACGAGTTGATGGAATTGAAATTGCAGTGGCTCGAGCATTTAACGGAACAGATTGGGTTGGACCAATAAAACTAAACATCGAGCATAAAAAATTTTTTCCAGGAAATATTGGACCAACGACAAGTGAAATGGGCACACTCTCCTGGTTTACTGAAAATGAAAACAATAAATTATTTAAGGAAACATTAGGCAAACTAAAATCTTACCTCCAAAAAGCAAATTTTCGAGGTGAAATAGATATTAATTGTATAGTAAACGAAAAAGGGGCGTTCCCTCTTGAATCAACATCAAGATTCGGTTCTCCTATTGTCCACTTACATAGTGAAATACAAACATCTCCATGGGGTGAATTTTTGTACGCAGTAGCAAAAGGAATACAATACGACCTTAAATGGAAAAAAGGATTTGGAGTTGTTATCCTTGTCGCGGTACCACCTTTCCCTTACGCAAAAAAAATACAAGATATGAGTGATTTTTTTGGTCTTAATATATTCTTTGATAAAATCACACCAGAGGAACTTAACCATATTCATTTTGAAGAAGTATCACGAGACGTAGACAACAGAGAACAATTATATATTTCTGACACAAGAGGATATGTTCTTTATGTAACAGGAGTTGGTAAAAACACAGAAGAATCAATGGAGAAAACTTATGGAATTATAGAAAAAATTATCATTCCTAAAAAAATCTACAGAAACGATATTGGTTTGAAATTTATTACAGAGGATAGTAAAAAACTCAAAGAGTGGGGGTATTTGGATTAAAGAAATAAAACAGTACTTCCGAGAACCATAAAAAGAATAGCGACTACTTTTGGCAACAAAGTACGAAAAGAGGTATCTTCTGTTACAATGTGTGGAAAAAATCGAGTGCCCAAAAGCGTAAGAATAAGAACAACTGCAGGTTGAAAACTTGCGACAAGATATACTATTGCTACAGGCGCGAGAAGGACCGCATAATTGGTTAGAAGATTTCCTATAACAGTAAAGGTCTCACTCGAGATATTTAAACTAATAATAATTCGTCCTCCATTCCTAAGCATCTCCAAAAAATCTTTACGATATGTTTTGACACCAAAATATATGACAACACCAGTAATTCCTAACCCGATATACTCCCAAAAAGATGATACCCAAAAATTATCTACAACAGTTACATATTTAAAGATGACACCAATTACGGAAGCCATTAAACATGCAGGAATCATATACTTTAAAACTTTCCATTTAAATATATTTTTTTGAGATCCTGAGAAATCAATAGATAAGATAACTGCTCCAATCATAACAATAATTGATCCTATTAGTTGATATGGGGTCAAAGTCTCACCTAAAAATACATATCCAAGAATATACCCAAAGATAGGGATGGTTAGAAACCATGGCACAACAGCCGAAACATCTTCGACAGAAAGTGCTCTAAAATACAAAATCACCCATCCAATAGTTAATACCCCTGTAAACGCAAGAAGTAGTCTATCGCCAAGAGGTACCTGAAAAACATTTGGAATAAATACAGCTATCAAAAAAGCAGTGATTATACCAATTAGACTTGAGAACAAAACAAGAGCGCCAGAGCCCTGTTCACTCTTTGAATATTTAGCAATAAGATATTGATCCGATATATTTACCAACGCCCACAATACCGGCGCACCGAGAGCAATTAAAAACCAGTTCATGATATTATAATAACATAATTATTAGAGATTAATCTTTTTTATAGAACATTGACTCTTTCAGAAGAACTATGTATTATAAGTCAGGAACAAGTATTGGAGAATTAACTCTAATAGAAACTAAGTTCTTAAAAGGAGGGCATCATGAAAACCATAGCAACACCCAAAAAAGCTGTTAAAGTAAACAAGTGGAAACCACGAATTACTAAACACCACTGCGGGTGAAAACAAACATAAAACCAGGGAATATTGTCTAAAAGCATTCCCTGGTTTTATTACTCAAATACATTCTTTAACAATTAAATACTTTAAAAATGATTTTACTATTATCCTCATTAGGCTGTGATGTACAAACACGCCTATTAAAAAATGAACTGGAAAGACGTGGTATCGAAACATTAGTTATAGATACACACGCATTACATAAAAAAGATATTTCCGTTTCATTGTCATCAAAAGGAGAAGTGAAATTAAGTATCAATAAAAAGAATATTGTTCTTGAAAAAATAATATTAACGACAAATCCGAGAACAGATGCAATACTGTATTCCCCATCGTCCATACTGTACCCGATGGAATGGAGGTACCGCATTGGATCATTCCTCAGAGAATTTATAGATCTTTTTGAAGAACAATGTTATCCAGGAACATTTTCTGCAATACAACAAGGTGAATCTAAAATGAAAGTAATGCGGTATGGTACAAGTACAGGATTAAATATCCCAACAATATCTCAAATTTCTTTCAATGAACCGAAGGGGTATAGATTTATCAAACCTCTAGGATTCCCTTTTATAGTTAGTAATACGACTAATAATACAGATGAAGTTTGTGTTACCTCTTTTGGAGGAATGGCTAAAAATTCAGACCCCCTGAAACACTACCCAAACATGTCCCAAACACCTATACAAGCCCAATATCACCTACGTTGTTTTGCAACAACAGAGAAAGTTTTCACTTCGTCAAGAAAGGTTTTAAAAGGTGAAAAACTAATAGACCTTAGGCAATTAAACGAGAGTGAGAATTTTAACCCAATATGGTCTGAAACAATACTATCAAAAAAGACGGACGGATATTTAAAGAAATTACTCAAATCAATGAGCTTGAAATGGGCCTGTCCAGAATTTTTAGTTGATAAACAAGGAAAAGAAATTTTTATAGATTTAAACCCTTGTGGAGATTGGTATGGTTTTTTTCAGAAAAAAACAAGAAGAGAGATTGTGGGTCACTTAGGAGACCTTATACTGAGATGATCTTCATGCGGTAGCTCTAAGCTACCGCATTTTATTTTTGACTATTTGAATATACCCCTGGGTTAATTCATGTCCTGTTTTGGGAATAATAATAAAATTAGCATTATTACTTTTCGCTATTTTCTTCGCAGTGCTAATACCGATTTCCCAATCATTCTCACCAAAAAAGAATAAGGTATTTGAATTTTTAATACCAAGTACTCTACGGTATGAATACTTCTTAAAGTCATTCATTCGTCTAATTCCAAAGAAATCTGACGATTCTTTAGGTATATATTTAAGGTTCTCAGAAAAGTATGGAGATATTGATGCAAGAAGAAGTTGTTTAAAAGTTTTATTTTTTGCAATATGAAATGCAACTTCTGCACCAAAAGAAAAACCAAAAAGGACAGCTTTCTCTGATTCAATATGTTTTTCTTCTAAATATTTTTCAACTTGAATAATCCATTGTGACAATATACGAAAATCCCATTGAATTTTCACAATATGAACAATGTATCCTTGCTGCACGGCATATTTAGATAGCTCTTTATATGGTTTTTCTTTCCCTGTCTCACCAAATCCAGGAAGGATAATAAAATATTTTTTCATTTTATCTATTATACTACGGAAATCTTATTTTATATAACGAGAACAATTAACTCCTTTTAACAATATATCGATAGATATGCCAATATTTGATATCTCCTGACATGGTTACCCCCAACCCCTCTTCCTCTGTTTTAAATATCGACTTAAAATTATTATCTAAAATAATCTTTTCTATATCATCTTGCTCGACACAAATAATGTTTTTATTCTTATTCCAATCATCTTTTTCCCCAACAACGTAAAGCAGACATACCCTCCTTTTTCGGTAAGATTAAACAATTTTACTAAGTTAGTTAGAGGATCATTTGTAAAAAATAATACATTTTGTGCAATAATAAGCGAGTATTTTTTCTCTGTATTAAAATCTTCAATTTTTGACTTATAAAAATGTATAGACGGATCAATCACATCTGATTCGTTTATATCTACAGCATCAACAATATATCCTTTTTCAGCTAGTTTTTTTGCTTCATTTAATTTACCAGCACCAACATCTAAGGCATTCCCTTTATTTAATAACCCCAATTGTTCAAGTTTTTTAATAAAATCCATAAAGATCGATTACTTTTTAACCCAACGACCCAAGAGAAATGCTTCTTCACCTTTTTTGTTTCTGTCGTGAGCAAAGACGACAATGGAATCTTTTTTCATTTTGACTTCTTTTCCTCCATCATGTGCTATCACTTCCCCCTTTTTTGCTTCGTAAAAATCATCCAGTTTTTTTACTAGTGTAAATGAATCGGTTTTCGAGTAATACAGCGTATCCATCTGTATATGTTTTCTTGTCTGAATTTTTAAAACTTTTTTACTTTTGATATGACCACGGGTCTGTAAAAACATAGAAATGGTGTCAAGTGCAACTTTTTCCGCTTTTGGATCTTCGTGTTGTCCGCATTCGACACAAATACCAACTTTTCCTTGTAAATTCATATAGTCATCAGTCGCACCCGGTTCAATATCACCAAATCCCGATACGGTCTTTGTAAAATTCTTTGGAAAATACTGCACGATATTTTTCGCATTTTTTTCGCAAATAATAAACGGTACACTTTTGTTGGTAGTCGAGTGAATGTCGAGACACACCTCCGCTTCTTTCATAATCATCTTGATGAATTGCGCACGCTTGTATTCATACGTTTTTTTAATCTTTGCACTATAGGTAGATGCCTTGCGAAACATGCGATTAAGATTGGCTTCAGTAAAGCGCTTGTTTTGCTGGATCGCTTCCGGATTACCCAACACAAAAAACACCGTCCCTTTCTCTACAACGAGCGTTGGTAATATTTTCTCAAACGCTTTAATTCCACATGCTTCATTTCCATGGTTCCCGGCAATAATAACACTGGTCGGACCACTCTCCTTCCCTTTTTTCATCACATATCCATTTTTAATAACTTTAGGTATTTTCATATTATTTATACAATGTTTTATAGCTTATAGCTAAAGCGCTTGTAATGTAACCCAAATCTTTTGTTTCTTCTACAGAAAAATAACTGAAAAAGTCCTGAGTGACTAAATCCTGGGTCAGTGCAAACCCAAGGTTATACTCGATTCCCAGCTTGCCATGAAGCATACTTCCGAGCATAACCGGTATATTATTTTTTTTAGCAACATCGATAATTTCAAGTGCTTTTAAAATACCGCCCGTCTTTGCAAGTTTTATATTAAAATAATTGGTTAATTTTTCTTTTGCATAATACTCCGCTTCCAGAGGTGTGTGAAGTCCTTCGTCTATCATAATTGGGAGTTTAGTTGCTAATCTAAGTTCTTTAAGACCAGAAATGTTGTCCTTATGGAGAAGTTGTTCCGCCCACGCAACATTCAATTTCTCAAGTTTTTGCGCAAAAGAGATGGCATCATGAGAATTATCAAATGCCTGATTTGCATCAACCGAAACAGAGACTGATGAATCAACGGTTCTAAGAAACTCGATTGCCGAAATTTCCAATTCCAAATTCTTTCCCACTTTAAACTTAACATATTTGGGCTTATTTTCTGTAAGAATATTTTTAATATGATTTGTGTATCCATCCAAGTCTTGAAAATACGGTATTGTAATTTGAATGACAATTTCTCTGTTTTCGTCGACACCAAGCAATTGTGAGATATTTTTACCTGTTTTTTTTGAAACAATATTAAATAATGCTTGCTCAATCCCACACAAGAATCCTGTGTTATGAGCCATATTCAGTCGTATCTTTTTCATAATAAAATCAATATCTTTTACAGAACTGACTGTATCAAAAGATCCAATAAAACTATCGATATACGGAACATAATATTCCGCACTTTCTTGTAGTTCCCCATTTATATCGAGAGCATGAGCTATTTCACCTTCCCCAACAGCACCCTCGTTATCAGTAATAATAATTTTTGAATACGGTAAAGATTCCAAATCACCCAAAAAATACCTGAACGGCTTAGTAAGCTGAATATCGTATTTTATTATCTGACAATTCATGATAATTATATTACCACAATTTAATCACTCTATCAAATTAAAAGCCAATCCTAAGATTGGCTTTATATAACTATTTCAGTGCAAAAAAAATACCTTCACGATCAATGTCGTGACCGACAAATCCATCCTTTATCGATTGGTCAATTTTTTCATGTGCCAACTGATCATGATTACTCATAAAGAAAGCAACGGGTATCTTCTTGTAGGAGATAGGGGTGGAATTCTGACTGCCTAGATCTTTAAGAAGAATGACTCTCGCATCTTCTGGATAGTTTGATCCGTAATATGCCTTATCGTATCCTATAATTTTGAAACCTGATGCCATCCGTAGTTTCAAACTTGGATAATTTTCAACACGAATCGTCAATAAGAATTTTGTTTTCCCTTGCTTGACTGCAAATTTTTCCTGTTCTGCAGTGAGGAGTTTACCGATATTTTTACCTTGAAAATCTGGGTGCACCCCTGTTCCATAAAAATATGCAGTGTCGATTGGGAACGCAGGAGAACCAGGAAATGTTTGAGTGATGAGTTGAGACTCCCCTACAAGGCGATCTCCGTCAAATAAGAGAACTATCGCACCGTTTTCTATCACTTGATTCAGTTCTTCAATAGAAACACCCTGATGGGAACCGAAAGATAGATCATCAAGTTCCTTAATTTGTTGTATATCGTCCTTAGTAGCAAGACGAGTTTGGTATTGTACATCTATCATTGATTATGGTTTTTTATCTACTTTAAAATTAACATAGGTATATAAATTAGTCAATATAAAATCCCCGTAGATATAACGGGGATTTTTAAGTTGCGTATAAACTATTTCGCAAGTAATTCAGAAATAAATTCAGGTTCTGTGTTCTTTTCAACAAATAATATTCTCCGAGAATCGCTGACTCCTTGTAAAACAAGATCTAATGGTCTCTGATTAATTTTTTCCAAAATATGAGTTTTATGTCTACCGCCAAATTTTTTAATACCATCTAAATCCTTGTACCCAGCACCAGTGAAAGATAGGAGTAATTTATCTTCTCTTTCAAAAATATGCCGATGTTTAATTACTGCAGCTAAAGACATGATCCCTGTAGGTTCTGGAATATATCCCAGTGCAAATGACTGTGTTTTTTCATACAAGAAGTCATACGCATCAGAAATATCCTGATTAACAATTCCACCTAAAGGAAAACCTTTACTTTTTCTCATAGCATAAATCAGTTGAGGCATACTATAACTTGCACATGCAATAGATCCTTCAGCAGAAGATATATCATCTTCTCCATAAAGAAAATCTTCATACTCCCAATAACTAAGCTCTTTAATAAACGCTTCTTCGGTTGGAAAAGCACCTCTCATACCTACCGGCACAGCCTTAATTCCGTTTCGACCAAAATAATCAAATCCAAATATCAACCCGGCAAGGTATGTACCATTTCCAACACCAGCAATAACATGTGTCGGAAAATCATGTCCGAGTGTATCTATTATCTGTTTTGACGCTGAAGAAAATCGAGTCATAAGGAAATCATTACTCACATTGGCATTATATGTGTTTGGCAATTCAACCTTTTGAGCAAGACGATATACATCTTCAAAGATTGCATCTTTTACTGCAACAATCTGTACGTTTTCAAAACTACTGAGGATTGGAAGTTTAGACGTAGTTGCTGGAACAAAAACCACACACTTTCTATTTACTTCTTTTGTAAAATGCGCCAACGCTGCCGCATGATTACCAGACGAAACAACTGAATAATTGAGTGTGTTATTTTTTTCACCATCAGAAACAGCTGCTCTTACCGGGTAATCCTTCATACTTCCTGTTTTATTTGCTCCCTCGTAGCGTATCCAAACTCTTTCCACATTAAGATATGCAGCGAGCTCAATTTCTTCAATAATTGGAACATCTACGTCCCAAGAGGTATCAATTTCTAATACTTTCTCAGGCCACAAAATACCATAATTCCTGTGCACATCGGCACTGTCTTTGTATTTTTTAAATTCGCTGTTCTCTAAAATTTTTGCAGTAATAGTACAACGTGCTCTATCTATATTCATTCTGTTATGTAAAAGATTCTGAGCAAAGTATGAACTCTTGTGTAGATTTGTCAATATATTGACAAAATAGAATAGAATGTCAAAAATTATACCCTGTTTTCAAGTACACCAAGGATAACCTTCTGTGCCATATCAATAGTCTTTTCCGGATTATCCTTTTTCGGATTCACCTCAACAACATCCATAGAGAAGAGTTTTTGTGATCCTAAAACTGCATTCATACACAGAGCTACCATCTCCTCATCAAAACCATCTGGATTCGGCGTACCGGTTGCACTCACAATATCTTTTTTAAATACATCAATATCAAATGTCAGATGTATCACATCAACAGAATCACAAAATGATTTTATTTTTTCGGAAACTGCCTGTTTATCAGAAAGTATATTTTCTGAAGTAATTGTCTGAATGTCGTGCTCTTGTATAAATCGCTCTTCTTCAGTCTCAGTAATCATATTCCCAATATACAAACACCTATCAGTAGGTAGCTGTACATCAATAATATTTTTAATATGCGACTCATCAAATGAATCTAAGAATGGACGAAGCCACATGCCGTGGAAATTTCCCGACGGACTCGTCCCCAATAGATGAATATCTCCATGAGAATCAAAATCCACTAATCCGACTTTCTTGTCTTTAAAAAATCTGAGTACGGCAAGCACTGAAGCGCACGCCGTACCATGATCACCTCCCACCATAATAAGTTTTTCATATGTTCCGGAATCAAGCGCTTTTGTTATCTTTTGCGCAAGAGTGTTTGTCTCCTCTGCAACGACAGCATAATACTTTTCACTATCGACGGTGTCCGGATTTGAAAAAACATATTCAATGAGATCAAAATCTGTCTTCCGTTGTATAGTATTTAAAAAATGTGGATCGAGTACAGCATCAGAGCCTTCTTCAACACCAATATTGGGCACATGTTCACCGCCAAATGGCATAAATTTCATCCCAATCCGAGAGTGTGCTTTCACCAAAAGAGTTTTTTTCATAAAATAATTCTACATGTCAGTTATTATGTTAATTTTTCTATTAAATAATTGGTTTTCTCCCAATTATTATAATTATACCACATATTTTTCAAAAATATAGATCCTTGGCACTACCGCACATTAAAAAAGGAGAGTCAAAGACTCTCCTTGGAAAACATCCACAAAATTACATTTTGCTCGGCACTTCGATCCCGAGTAACTTGAGTCCGAGCGTCAACACATTAGCTGTTGCCTGAGAAACAAATAAGCCTGCTTGATTGCGTTCCTGAATAATCTTCGTGTTCGCGTAGTATGAATTATATGTACGCGCGAGATCAATAAGGTATGACGCAAGATGATGCGGAGCATACTCATTTGCCGCCTTCATAATCACCACAGGAAAACCTTCAATAATTCGCGCGATATCTTGCTCGGATTTACCAAGTACAATCTCATACGGAACCATTTCTTGTGTTCGTGCTTTTTCAAGTAAAGAATTTATACGAACAGCTGTGTATTGCACATAGGGTCCTGTATCACCTTCCATATTAAGAATATTTTCCCATGAAAAGAGGACGTCTCCCTCGCAATCACGATACAGATCATAAAACTTTATGGCACCAATACCGATTTTTTCGATATCACTATCACCCAAGTTGCCACCAGACAATGCACGAGCTCCCTTGACTGCTTCATCTAACACATCTGCAAGCCATATAACATTTCCTTTTCGGGTACTCATCTTCCCATCAGGAAATTTATACAGACCATGCTTCACATGAATGCGCTGCCCTTTTTCAAAATACCCAAGCAGTTCTTCTACCTTAAATATTTGCTTAAAGTATGACGCTTGTTCCTTACCAACTTCATTAATGATTACAATGTTTTTACCGTAAAATTCCTTACGGTATCGATCTGTTGCAAGATCACGAGTTGCATAGAGAGTTCCACCATCTTTCTTCAGCACCATCAACGGATCAAGTTTTGTTTTATCCTCAAAAAATACCATGAGGGCGCCTTTGCTTTCGCGAACAAGATTCTTGTCTTTGAGCTCTTGCAGAACAACATCCATCTTATTTTCAAACATACTTTCTCCCCAAAAGGTATCGAAACTGACACAAAGTCGTTCATAAATCTTTGAAAATTCGCGCATGGACAAATCCACACATATTTTCCAAATTCTCCGCGCTTCAAGATCACCCTTCTCAAGTTTTACAAACCACTCGCGCGCCTCATCAAGAAGCGGTGAGGTGCCCTTTTCAGGTTCATCCTCTTCTGTCAGTTGCGGGTTAGTATCGTCAACCACACCCATTTCTGCAGTAGACTCTGCGTGAAATTTCTGATATAAGGCAACCAATTCTTTTACCGGATTTTCTGAATTTGAGATCTGTTCCTCGTCTCCCCATTTTTTAATAGCAACAATCATTTTACCGAATTGTGTCCCCCAATCACCCAAGTGATTATCCTTCACTACCTTGTATCCAAGATGCAATAGAATCGATGCAATACTGTTACCAATAATAGTTGAACGAAGGTGTCCGATGGTAAATGGTTTTGCAATATTAGGAGATGAGAATTCAACAATATGTGTACGTGAATCAACAATAACGTTTCCACAAAATGTATAAGGATTATTAAATGCATCAAGCGCCACATCCTGTAAAACTGAATCACTCAAAAAGAAATTAATAAAACCGGGTTTTACAACTTCTATACGTGCAACATTCGACAAATAGTTCTCAAGAAAATTCTTTTTTAATCCCTCGGCAATACTCATTGGATTTTCTTCCAGCAAATTACCTATCAGAAGCGCTGCATTCGTGGAATAGTCCCCAAATGATAAATTCTTTGGTTTTGAGAGAGAGAACTTAGTATCAGGTGGAAGAGTGTCAAGAACGGCCAAGTTAATGGCATCCCATATGACTTCATAACTTTTCATAATTAAATTTTTAAATAACCTACCGTGAGCGTACCACGCAAAATAAAAACGCGCAAGGGCACGTTTTTATTTTGATTTTCATACTAATTATTAGTCCATCCGAACAGTTTTCCAACCATATCCGGAGTTTCTCGTTTTCGTGCAATAGTTATCTGTCCATCTTCAGCGAGAATCTTTGCTGGAGATGACAGCAAACAATGGTGGGATGCGAGTGCGTCTTGATATGCACCGGAATCGAGAAATGCCAAGAATTGATGATCGTGTGCTTTTATTTTTGGTGCAAGCACGTAATTTCCCGCCGTATACTTATCATCCGAATCACATGAGCTCCCTGCAAGCCACACCGGAGTAAGTGCCGCTCCTGCATTATTAACAGGAACCACATGCCACTTCTGATGAATCGCCCATGTATCAAGCAGATCATTCATAAATGAACCATCGATCACATACCACGCTTTCGCACTCGCATGCGGAATAGGTTTCTCTGCAATTACTTTATAGAGTGTTACTTGTGCTGGTGCCGCCACATAGCGTCCCCATTCAACAATAATATTGGGTTCTTTTACTTTTTCTTTTTCGGCAAGCTTTTTAAATAATTTAATTATTTGGCGAATAACTGGCTTTGCGGTATAGAACTTTTTCTTCTCATAGGGAATACCCAAGCCCCCGCCCATATCAATAGTATCAAGGTGAGGATGTTTACGGGAAAGCTCGGCGTATATTTTGAACGCACGTGCAGCAGTGGTTAAAATACTCTTTCCTGAATTGATCTGTGAACCGATATGATAGTGAAGTATTTTAAAGTTTTTTGTTTTAGGCAAATCTAAAATCCTACTTTCAAGTAATCCAAACCGATCATTCTTTTTATCCCATCTAGTGTCGGCTTTAACGTCCAAGTCGACTCGAATACCGATATCCCACTTGTATGCGGAAAGTTGTTCGAGCTCCCCTTCATCTTCAACGATAGGAATAACGTCAAGGCCTTTTTTCCTCATTTCTGCAATAAGTCCAATATACTGCTCGGCTTTCGGTCCATTGCATAATACGCGTAATTTAGGATTTACTTTTTCACTTTCCCACAATCGCTTGATCAGCCACAATTCATTATATGAACCCACCTCAAGATTTGCTCCGGCACCCACAATCGGTAGCACAAATTCCTTGTTTTGATTCACCTTCATTGGATAGTGATAGGAGAATTTCCCCTTGTACCCTGCGATGGTTATATATGCATTAAAGAGTTCGATCAGACTTCGCACTCTCTTTCGAATAATTGTAGGGAATACAACTTCTAACGGTGAACCGTATTTTTTAATAAGATCATGAAGGTTATACCGATGATTGTTTTCAGACACAACAAAGTCTCCATCTTTGTCTATGTGAAAATTCTCAGTATTCCATTCAGAGACCCCCAGCTTCCAACGCTTCTTCAGGTTGGTTTTACTATTGGATTTTTTCATGCTGTTAGTATAACAACTAAGATCTTGATTGCAATACCTATCACGGCTTGTCTAGAACTCCCTTTATATCCCCTCCTCTTTGAGTTTTTCTATTTCTTCTCGCGCTTTCTTTGAAAGTTTTGTTGGCAATTTAATATGGATGGTGACCAATATATCTCCACGTTTTGCACCATGAGGCACACCCTTTCCTTTAATGCGCAATATTTCCCCATGATTAATCCCTTCAGGAATTTTCATTTCTATTTTCCCATCCAATGTTTCAATCGGGTATGTTGATCCTAAAAGTGCATCAGTCAACTTAATATCAAGCGTCATAGTAAGATCAGTTCCGTGTCGTTTAAATATATGATGAGGTTTAACTAAAATCCTGATATACAGATCGCCCGCAGTTCCTTTTGCAACAGCTTCACCCATTCCAGTCATGCGGATCATCTCGCCATCCTTAATTCCTGCAGGCACATGAACCTCGACTTCTTCTTCTTTACGTTTTACACCTACACCCTTACAACTGTGACATTTTTCTTTTGGAATTTTTCCACTACCAGTACACTCATCACAAGTAACTACTTGAGAGAAAGCACCTAAAAATGAACGTCTTGTTTCGTGTACTTGCCCTTGACCATTACATTTTGAGCAAGTCTCTGAACCAGACCCTGGCTGTGCGCCGTTACCTTTGCATGTATCACAATGAGATTGCTTGGTAAAAAGTATTTTTCGACTAACTCCGAATACAGCATCAGAAAAAGAAATATGGAGCTCTGTTGAAATATCACGACCGCGACGCGCCTGAGTTCTCTGACCGCTCCCACGCATACCACCACCAAAAAAATCTCCAAATATATCTCCAAGGTCGCCCATATCAAATTCCACGCCGCCCCCGTTCTGAAATCCTGAAAAATCAAATCCGCCAAAACCACCTTGGCCACCCTGAAATCCCCCTTGATTAAATCCAGGTCCCGCAGATCCGAATTGATCATACTGAGCGCGTTTCTTCTCATCTGAGAGTGTCTGATATGCTTCGTTTACCTCCTTGAATTTCTTATCATCTCCTTTGTTCTTATCTGGATGATACTTGTGTGCGAGCTTGTGAAATGCTCTTTTAAGTTCATCTTTTGAAGCGCCCTTTGGCACCCCTAATATTTCATAATAATCTTTTGACATACAGCCAATATAGCATACGAGTCAAATTTTGAAAATAAATTTTATACGAATAATCTCGCGAGACGGATTTCATCAAAGCTCGCAGTAACTTTCATTTTTTTATGTAAATAATCCTTCAGTGGTGTCAATTTGGTCTCTCCTGTGGCGATCAATGCCTTCTTGATTGCTGTCAATAATTTTTTATCAATTTTTATTTTCCGAGTATTAAATTCAATTCCCTCTTTCTGAAGAGTTTCTAAATGAGAGACAATAGTTCCAAAAGTAAACCCACGCTCCTTGGCAATTTCTTCAATTGTTCCACCTCTATCTAACAGTTCCTTCGTTGCCATATAACTCTTCTGTTTCGGTTCGGCATTTTTTACTCCCTTTCTTTTTGCTTCTCTTTTTTTATTGGCTTCAATTTTCTCAAAGATCAATGTTCCGCCAGATTTGAGAACAAATTCTTTTTGTATTTCTTCAAGCTTTTTCTGTGGCACTTTTGAAAATTCTTCTTCTGCAACAGTGGATCGTTCTTGGAGATCTTTGTCAAAAGCGAGCACTTCAGGATCAACCCGTAGTGCATCTGTATGCATACCAACTAAACACACCCCAGCAAGTGTTCGCACACGGGAAAGTGCGACATATCCCATACCATAAGCAAATGATTTAGAGAGATCAATCTCAGCAGCATCAAGCGACATTCCCTGACTCTTGTGTATGGTAATTGCCCATGCATACCGGAGTGGTATCTGAGTGACTGACGCTTTCACTTTGCCGTCTTCTTCTATCGCCCAATCAACTGGAGATGCATGGATAATTTCTCCACGAGCAGTCTTAACAACAGGTGTGTTATCTGCAAGAAACGCAGTAACAACACCGAGCGTACCGTTCGCATATCCAAGTTCAAAATTATTCTTTACAAACATAACCTTAGTTCCGATTTTTAAAACAAGTTCTTCATGTGCAAGCACACTTTTTTTCAAAATATCCACAATACGATCATTACCTGTCACGCTCATAAAAAATTTCTTTGCAACACCTTCAATTTTTTCAAGCTCTCGTCTATTGATCATATCAACATCAGCATTATGGGTATACAGTTTCGTCGGCTCAACTGTTAATTCAACTTTTTTTTGATACCGGGTCCGAAGTGGAGCAAGAACTGATTCATTTATAATACCCGAGCGAATACCATTGAGCACTTCTAAAAACTGTTGATCGTCCTGACGATGTTGTTCAGTTAAATAACAAATAACAAAATTCCCTTCTTTCCAAGCAGGTGAGTTATATACCGTATTTGATTCTTCTGTGTCTTGATTTTCATCTGAATCATTCCTATTCCTCGTAACTGGAGGAAGCTGAAAGAAATCTCCCGACAATACAATCTGTAATCCACCAAATGGTAATTCGTTTCGTTTGAAATTTCGACAGACACGGTCGATCATATCGAGACGATGTCCATGAAGCATGGAAACTTCATCAATCAGAAGTATTTTTGCTTTTTCAAACCGTTTCCATAAATAAGATTTTTGCTCCAAATCATCAATATCTCGTGGATCAAGTGTTTCTCTGATACCGAGTCCGGTCCATGAATGAATAGTCATACCATTCATATGCGTTGCTGCAATACCGGTTGATGCAGTCACTGCCACCGCAACATCGCGCGTCTTCAAATATTCAATATATTGATTGAGTACATGTGTCTTGCCACTCCCCGCAGATCCGGTGAGAAATACATTGACGCCAGTTTTTAAAATGTCGAGTGCTTGAGATTGAGTCATTGGGACAGTTGGTAGGTTAAAGCTTATAGCTTGTAGAGTAATACAAATACAAGATATGAAGATTATATCATACAAAAAACCCTGCATAATGCAGGGTTTTGATTAAATTAAAACCGGAACACGTTCGATATATTCTGTTCGATCTTTACCAATCGATACTCCTTTAATTTTAACATTAAGAAGTTCTTCTATTCTATTTATATAGATTTTAAACTCTTTTGGAAGTTCAGAAAATTCAGTGACATTTTTCATATCACCCCAAGACGCCATATCCTCATACAGAGGAATGATTGCTCCTTCTTCATAATCCTGAGAACTCAAGTAAATCTTCTCGGGGTCTTCTTTATATCCAATGCAAAGCTTCACCGGTAGACCAGACAAGACGTCTGATTTCATTAAAATCAAATCTGTTACCCCGTTTATTGCAATTGCATATTTAAGTGCAGGAATATCAATCCATCCTGGATCTCTTTTGCGTCCAGTTGTCGAACCAAATTCAGATCCCTCTTGAACAATCTTATTTGCGAGTTCTATATCTAGAATCTTGGTGAGAAATGGTCCACGACCTACACGAGTTGTGTATGCTTTGAATACACCAATCACTTTCCCAATTGCTTGCGGAGGAAGTCCGAGCGCTGCACAGACACCTCCAGTTGTAGTATTACATGAAGTAACAAATGGATATGATCCCATATCACAATCAAGCAATGTCCCCTGTGCCCCTTCAACAAGAACTTTGTGTCCTGACTGAAGGGCACTATGCAATACGTGAGTACAATCTACTTTTGGTATAGATGATAAAAATTCTAATGCATCCATCCATTCTTGCATTTGTCGTTCAAGTGTTTGTATGTCATAACCAAAACCATATAAATCTACAAGCTTGAGATGTTCTTCTGCTAGAATTTGAACTTTTTTATTAAAAGATTGCTTATCAGTATACCAACCAATACGAAGACCTGCTCGTGAAGTTTTATCTGCATATGCAGGACCGATCCCACGACCAGTGGTGCCAATAGCATTCTTACCTCTTCTTTGTTCGAGGGCAAGATCTAATAATTTATGTGTCGGTAAGATAAGTTGAACTTTATTCGATATATACAGATTTTTTACATCAGATAATCTTTTATCGCGTAATTCTTCAATTTCTTTACGAAGATCTATTGGATTGATCAATACATTACCAGCAATGAGATTTTTTGTATGCTCATTAAGAATACTTGAGGGAATTGTATGAAGCACAACGACTTCTGTCCTCCCGTTGATGTTTCTGATAACAGTGTGCCCCGCATTTGGGCCACCTTGAAATCGTACGATCCAATGATATAGTGATCCGTAAATATCGATCAACTTTCCTTTGCCTTCATCACCCCAAGTTAAACCTAGGAGTACATCGGCTTTCGACTTAAACATGTTGTATGGTACATATTGTCTGCCGTCACTTTACAAAATATATCATTGAATGTAAAGGACTGGGATGCCTACGGCATCCCAGTCCTTTATTTATCATTCTCTCTTATTCTTTTGAAACATTCTCAACGTGAATTGTCCTATTAACTTCTTTTTTAGTTATCTGTTTTGTAAATTTTATAACTTTCCATGAAATAAAAGATACCGTGCCGGCACCAATAAGAAACACATAAAAGAAGAATTTTCCAATCATAAAAGGCCCGCCTAATACACTAGTAAATCCGAGAATAAAAAACAGTGCGAGTAAGAGTACGCCAATCAATATTGGCACAACAAGTATACCCAGTAAAAAATCTTGAATCTCCCCACTAGCAAATTGCCCTGGGTTCTCTTTCGCATCTTTAATCATTTTTCTTATGGTAAATATTTTGAATAACATAGTGGTTATCGATCTGGTGGAAGATCATAATAATTAATTAAAAATTTTGCTGTCTCCATGAATGTTGGGAGAAGTGATTGCGATGCATACTGGACTCCTTTTGGGTTCACATTATACAAAAAAACAAGAAACTGTGGATCATATGCAGGAAAATATCCAAAAAATGAATGCAGATGCCGATCATCATAATAGCCACCACCAGTTGGAAGTGCAATCTGAGCGGTTCCTGTTTTTGCAGCAACGCTATAATTTTCAAGTTTTATCTTTCCATTCCCATACCCATCATCAAGCACGGTCACGAGCATGGTGGTAATTGCATCACTCGTCTCTTCAGAAAGTACCCGAGTTCCCACTGGCCATTCCATTGCTATCTTAGAGCCATCTTCATCGATAACTTCTTTAATCAAATGAGGGGTAATCAATACTCCTCCGTTTGCAAGAACGGAGAAAGCTCGAACTGCAGCGACCGGAGTGAGAGCAATCCCTTGTCCAAATGACGCTGTAGCAGCTTCAACCATTCCACCCTTTTTAAGATTCGACACAAGACTTGTCGTTTCATTCGGAAGATCGATTCCTGTTTTCTCACCAATACCATAAGAAAGCATGTATCTAAAAAATTGCTCTTGCCCCAATAGTTGCATACTATATACCATTCCTGTATTAAGGGATTGATTGAGCACTTCTTGCATAGAAACTTTTCCACGCGCCTTCCTATCAAAATTATTTATAACCTTATCTCGTACTTGCACAAACCCTTTATCAATATATTCTGTATCTTTCGAAAGCACCCCTGCATCAATCGCTGCTGCCATTGCGAGCGGTTTAATGACTGACCCAAATTCAAATACATTTTCGACAAATGGATTTGAGAATATTCTAGGATCTTCAACTTGAGAAAAATCATTGAGATCAAAATGAGGAATTGCTGCCATTGCGTATATCTCACCTGTTTTTGGATTTATAATAATTGCACCAACAGAATCAGATTGATATGCTTCTCCAACTTTATCAATTTCTTTTTCAATAAATGATTGAACTATCGGTTCTATAGTGGTCACAATATCTCCTTCTTTCTTCTTAGATTCAAACAGTGAGTCAGTAATATTAGAAAAAACTTCGGCAAAAAAGTTTACATACAGATTATCTCCCTGTTTTGAAAGTAAGTCATTGTATTGTCGCTCAAGCCCATATCGCCCAGAGAAATCATCTCCTTTAAAAGCAACAAAACCTAGTGCATGCGCCGCAAGTGTGCCACCTGGATAAAAACGCCATTTTTCTCGTACCATACGAACACCGGGTAGCTTTAATTCTTGTATTTTATCCGCATTTTCTTTGGTAATATGGGTGGCGATTTCTTCATATGGATCACTTTTCTTGTTCGCACGCATAGTATACATCTCTTGATCAATAGGGATAATTCCGGATAATGCTGCATAAGTATCTTCTATTGAAATTAATTGTGCGGGAATAATTGCGAGACGGAACCCGGTGATTACCGACGCTGCTGAGATCTGTGATTCGTCTTTAGTAGAGAAAAAAATATTTCCACGATCAAATATATCTTTTGCAGATACTACATACTGAGTTTCAGCTTCTTCGGTATATGATTTCCCGTGGATCACTTGCACATAAAAAAGTTTTGCCACCATAACAATGGCAGCAAAAATAATACAAACAGATATAACAACGATACGTGATTTAAAATTATAATTCATTGTTTGAAAGCACAGAAAGCATACGGGGTGTTTCTATACGAGAAGCAAATGCCTGTGGGCTGACATCAATAAAACCCCGTTCATGTGCAAGTGCCAATGTTACTGTGCTTGATTTTGATAGATAATCAAGCTCAAGTGAACTAATGTAGGACATAAGAACCTGTGAATCATTCTCGAGCTCTTTTCTTTCAATCACTGAAAATGTCGTCTGTCCAACAACATACACATACATACACATACATACAACAAAAGCCGCACAAATAGTCTTAAATATCTTTGCCTCAAGTTCCCCTCCGGTTATTCGTACTGTTTGTGATAATAGATTTTGCATATTTTACAATTTCGTAATAATTCTCAACTTTGCGCTCCGTGCACGTGGATTACTGTGTGTTTCTTCCTCTGTCGGAACAATAGGCTTTTTAGTAACTAATTCCCCATTACCCAGCTCTACTTGTTTTTTAAAAAAATGTTTAACAATCCTATCTTCTAAACTATGAAATGAAATGATGAATAGTTGCCCTCCTGGCTTAAGTAGTGCGAATGCTTTTTCTATTCCATCGGTGAGTGCGCCTAATTCATCATTGACTGCGATACGGAGTGCTTGAAATGTTCTAGTTGCTGGATGAAGGCGTCCATATCGATATGGTGCAGGAACAGCAGACTTGATAATTCCTACTAATTGCCCAGTTGTCTCAATAGGATTTAAAGCGCGAGATTCAACAATCCTTCGCGCAATTCTTTTCGCATAGCGCTCTTCGCCAAAACCAGTAAGTATTGCTGCAATATTTTCTTCATCCCAACTATTCACAATATCGCGCGCCGTTGTATCATCTGGTCCCGGTGAATCTTTAAGTGTCATAACCAATGGGTCGTCATTTTTAAATGAAAACCCGCGACGATCATCGTCTAATTGAAATGAACTCACTCCGAGATCAAGAAGTATCGCTTGTGGAGCAGAAAATCCTAATTTCAGGTACTCAATACCCATGTGCCTAAAATTACTGTGTATAATTTCAGGAACACAACCAGCAAACGTGATAGCATCCTTTGCGCGTTCTGTTGCCGCGAAGTCTGCATCAAAGCCTACGATTGATATACCGGGAAACTTCTTACACACCGCACTCGCATGTCCTCCAGCACCCAATGTGCCATCGATATACACATCTCCATCCGAAAGACGAAGATGCAATAAAATTTCGTTTAAAAGGACCGGAATATGCATATTAGAGAACACCCACTTGCCCTAATTTTTCAGCAAGCGCGTCCGCTCCTTTGTCGACTACTTTCTTGTACTCTGCCCATACGCCATCGTTCCAAATTTCAACCCTGCTTTGTACACCAATGAGCGCAACTTTTGAAGTTGTGAGATTGGCATACTCTTTTAAAAAATCTGGAACAAGAATTCGGCCTGCACCATCGACATCAACTTCGACAGCGCCACCAAACATAAAACGGTTAAAACTTCGAGTATCAGCTTGGAGGAGCGAATTCTCCGAAAGCTTCTCTGAAATTTTTTGCCATTCTTTCATCGTGAAAATAAATACACATCGATCGAGACCTGGGGCAAGGACAATTGCCTTACCCATTTCTTTGCGAAATTTTACCGGCAAAGAAACTCTATTTTTCTCGTCTACTGTGTGAATATATTCTCCGATTAACATATGTTTTTGTGAGAAAAGAAATCAAGACAAAATTGTTTTAGTCCCACTCTATCCCACTGCAATACATTGTACTCCACTTTATCCCACACGACTAGTTTAATTACCCACTTTTCTGTGGATAACGAGGTACTTGTATGAAATACAAAACTAATGTATACTCTTGTCAAACAGATCTTTAAATCCAATGAAAAAAAACGAACAAAACAAAGAACAGCAGATTCCAAATCAAGACTTTAAACCTGATAAATATGGCTATCTGGTTGAAAAAAACCTTTTAAATGAAGATCAGCGAAAACTGACCATTCAAAGCGTAGGTTTCGATACGACCACGAAACGTGAAATTTATGGAATTTTCTGTTCAAAATGAAAAAAGCGGACAATTGTCCGCTTTTTATAATACCCTTATACTTTTATATCTCCTTAGAATCTGTCATTGGTACCCAATGAAAACAGGTGGTTTTACTCTTCTGAACTTCACAATACCCTTCCGGAACATACTGTTTGGGTGACAAAATAATCAGATATTTATGCATCGGATATTCTGTAGTTAATCCGGCAAAACTTCCAGCGGTTTTTTCATCTTTTTCAGCGTTCGAATCAACACCCATTGGACTGATTTCTTGTGGAGTACCAGAGGTTCCTAATTCCTCTTCCAATGTCCGTTGAATCGAATCATTATCTGGTTCTTCATAGGTCTTCAATTTTTCACTGACTGATGCCCACTTCATTCGCACTCTCCCACGACCATCATCATGAAAATACTGGTGCTGTTCTCTGAGAACCAATTTGCCCTTTTGTGGATCAGTATACGTAACTAAAAAACCAAGCACCCGGAGTTTGCGGATAAGCTGACCACCACGCTCAACAAGTTCCGAATCATTTGTTTGAGTCTCTTTAAATAAATCTTGAATCGTTTTTGATCCATGTGAACTATTACCGCCCCACGATTGATACTCTATCTTATATTTTTCAAGTAATGTCTCAAGTTCTGCTTCAGATTTGATTTCAATCTTCTTTTCGGATTGGCGACGTGATTCGATGGTCATAGAATTATAACTCCATGTCTTTCGGCTTCACAAATGGAAAGAGTTGTGTTTCTCGGATCGGCTTGTTGACCAAAAATGCAAAAAGTCGTTCACCATACGCAAAGCCAAATGCTGGCGGCATACCATGTTCGAGCATTTCAACGAATTCAAAATCTGGCATCATCGCTTCATCATCTCCTGCAGCAATCAATTTTTTCTGCTCTTCAAATCGTGCACGCTGATCAATCGGATCATTGAGCTCTGAAAAACCATTGAATACTTCAGCCCCACCCAAAATAAGCTGGCATCGTTCAACAATTTCTGGTTTATCTGGACATGATTTTGCAAGTGGAGAAACCAATTTAGGGTGATGGATCAACCATACTGGTCCCGCAATTTGCTTGCGACAAAACTTCCATAATGTGTCAGTTAACCGTTCGCGATTTTCTCCTTCATAAGTTACTCCGAGCTCAGTAAGTTTTGATTTCATCTCTTCAAGTGTTGCAGTCAAAACATTAATCCCTGTTTCTTTTTCAACATATGGAACATATTCAATGACTGGCCAGTTTGGTTCAAGGTCAACAATGAATTGTTTGATAGTGAATTTCAATGTTCCAAAAGTCTCAACAACAACGGTCTTTAACATCCGTTCAGTAAATTCCATCCCTTCTCTATAATCCATATATGCCGCATAAAATTCATGGTTGGTGAATTCTTGCAAGTGTTCAGGACTTGAACCTTCATTTCGATACACACGACCTATTTCAAATATACGCGGAAACCCAGCAGCAAGTAATCGCTTTTGCCATAATTCTCCAACAGAAATACGAAGATACACATCCATATCATAATCATTATGGTGTGTTTTAAATGGTCGAGCTTCTGCACCGCCAGTAGTAGTTTCCAATGTTGGTGTTTCTACCTCAAGAAACCCCTCATCTTTCAAAAAGTTTCGTGTCGTTTCCCAGAATTTTGCTTTCAATTCAAAAAGTTTTCTTAGTTCCGGATCCATGAGAATATCTAAATATCGCTTACGATAGCGTTCTTCAACATCTTGAAGTCCATGCCATTTTTCAGGAAGTGGTGCGAGACTTTTTGTAAGCATACGCCAACTCTTTACTAGTATTGTTTTTTCGCCAGTTTTTGTCGTAAAAAAAGTTCCAGAATATTCAAGGAAATCTCCAATATCAACCGTATCGGCAAATAATGAAAATTGTTCATCAGAAAGTTCACCTTTTTTCACGAGTGCTTGAAATGTTCCTGTACCATCCATAATATTTGAAAACATAATCGCTCCCTGTCCGCGAAGCGCCATAATACGACCAACAATTTTTTTCTCTTCTCCTCCTGTTGCAAGATTTTCGAAGTGTGCAATAACATCCTTAATCCATAAATCGCGCTTCGAAATAGCCGTGTATGGATTCATACCGACAGCACTCAATTTATTCATTTTTTCCATGCGCACTGCGCGAATTTCATCTAGAGAAGCCATGAGAATTAGGTTTTAGGTTCAAGTTGCTAGGTTATAGTAAATACGAACACAATCAGTATAACGTATTTGTCTTATAAATAAAAGAAAGAGCGGTCAAGCCGCTCTTTCTTTTATTTTCTAGAAACTAGAACCTAGTCCCTAACACCTTTCCCTACGCTACATCAGTAACACTGTATTCGATTGGGCCACGAGGGGTTACCACAGATACAATGTCACCTTTCTTCTTTCCAAAAAGTATTTCACCCATAGGAGAACGATTTGAAATTTTGTTCTTAGTCATATCAGATTCTTCTGATCCAACTATTTGATAGGTTGTTTTTTCAGATGAGCCTTTTTTTGAAACAGTCACCGTTGAACCAATCTCAATGATTGCCCCATGTGCTTTCTTATCCATAACAACTGCATTTCGGAGAATGTGTTCGATTTGACCGATTCTTTCTTCAAGTTTTCCTTGTTCCTCACGAGCAGAATGATACTCAGCATTCTCAGACAAATCGCCGAGCGATTTTGCAAACTCCAAACTATCTAAAATTTCCTTACGTTTTGTTGTCTTTAACGTCTCAAGTTCAGCGAGTAATGCCTTCTTCTTTTCTGTTGTAATATAATCTAATTCTTTATTCATTGATATGATTATATAAAAAAAAATGTCATACGTCAAATATCACTTCTCTTGTAAGATTTTTTAGAAATCCGTCAAGAATTATTCTGTAGTCAAATACTCCGGAGTGTTCATGCGCATATATTCAAAAAATACACGCATAACATTTGATGCACCGAGTGTATTAGTCGACGCAGCATTTTCCATTAACACAACGAAGGCGTATTTGGGTTTTTC
>CALRET010000003.1 GCA_943356375.1 Candidatus Nomurabacteria bacterium
GACTTTCACCAACTAGTGTACTCAATCGCATGGCGACCCGAGTACAAGACTTGAGAACGTATTCACCGCGGTATAGCTGACCCGCGATTACTAGCGATTCCGGCTTCATGAGGTCGAGTTGCAGACCTCAATCCGAACTGGGGCCACATTTATAAGGATTAGCTCAGGGTTACCCCGTCGCGACCCGTTGTTGTGACCATTGTATCATGCGTGCAGCCCAGGATATCAGAGGGACATGCTGACCTGGCGTCATCCTCTCCTTCCTCCCAGCCCTTTATTTACAAATTTTCATTTATATACAAAGGGCTGGGCGGTCTCGTGTGACACGTATAACACACGACGAGGGTTGCGTTCGTTAGCCCACTTAAGGGTACAATTCAAACCACGAACTGACGACGGCCATGCATCACCTGCCTACTAGTCTTGCGAGGGCTCTAGTTTCTTAGAGCTTTCACGTAGGTTTCAAACCCTGGTAAGGTTCTTCGTTTATCGTCGAATTAAACCACATAATCCACTGCTTGTGCAAGTCCCCGTCTATTCCTTTGAGTTTTAGCCTTGCGGCCGTACTTCCCAGGCGGATCTCTTAACGCGTTAGCTTCGCCTCACAGAGGGTCGATACTCCGTAAAGCTAGAGATCATCGTTTAGGGCGTGGACTACTGGGGTATCTAATCCCATTCGCTACCCACGCTTTCGTGCTTCAGTGTCAGTTGTGTGCCAGTGTACTGCCTTCGCCTTTGGTGTTCCCCATGATATCAACGGATTTCACCCCTACACCATGAGTTCCGTACACCTCTCACACACTCAAGCATTACCGTTTCCTTCGCAGTTCTCGAGTTAAGCTCGAGGATTTAACGAAAGACTAATAACGCCACCTACGCACCCTTTACGCCCAATAATTCCGGATAACGCTCGGGGCTCTCGTATTACCGCTCCTGCTGGCACGAGATTAGGAGCCCCTTATTCATGAGGTACCGTCAATAAACTTCTTCCCTCATAAAAGATCTTTACGTCCCATAGGGACTTCATCAATCACGCGGCGTCGCTCCGTCAGACTTTCGTCCATTGCGGAAGATTCTCGACTGCAGCCACCCGTAGGTGTATGGGCCGTGTCTCAGTCCCATCGGTGAGGGTCAGCCTCTCAGCTCCTCTAGACGTCATAGCCTTGGTAGTCTATTACACTACCAACTAGCTGATATCCCGCAGGCCGTTCCTTAAGCGAAAAACTTTACCCCGGAGGGTCTATCGCGTATTAGCACACCTTTCGGTGAGTTATTCGCGACTTAAGGGGACGTACCCACGTGTTACTACCTCGTTCGCCACTAACCGGCAACTCACTTCCATCTCATTCCATCTCAGTATTGCTACATTGACTTCACTCGAATTCCGTAAGACCAGTTCGTTCGACTTGCATGCCTTATCCACGCCGCCAGCGTTCATCCTGAGCTAGGATCAAACTCTAATTTAAAATTCGGAAACGGGATAAATCCCGGTTCGCAAATTTAGAACGGAACAAAAGAAAAAATAGTAATAATTTCAGTTGTTTTAGTCATAGCTCGAAAACTTGCATTTGCCCGCCATATTATGTGATACGGCGGACATGTTCTCCGCACCATACCCAAGAGATCAATCCTGAGTAGATGCGTCTGTAATTATCAAAAATCAATAGGTAATCTTATTTCTTTCTTCGAAATAAAAACGCCTTCCTTAGACGTTCCGAGAGAGTATATATGAATGGTAAAGTAAAGTCAAGCGGAGAACAGGTGCTAGGTTCTAGGTTGTAGGTTCTAGAAAAATACCTATATAAATTAAGGGTTAATTTCAATTCACTATTTACAAATTATGTCCCTTCGGAGACATCGCTCGAAGGGGGACAAGTGAATTTATAAATTTTAAAATGATAAATTTATAATTAATTTGTAACTTGTACTTTTAACTTTAAAATTGTCTCATGTGTCTCCAGGTTTGCAAAATAATTGCTTTCTTGCTATGCTTTCCTCATGACTGCAATAACTACTGTATTGCCTTATATACAAATCATTCTCTCGATACTCCTTTGTCTAAGTATTTTACTTCAGCAATCTGGCGCAGGATTAGGTGGTGCCATGGGAGGAGGTGACGGCAATACAACATTTCACACACGTCGCGGTTTTGAAAAACTGCTTTTCCGATCTACGATACTTTTCGCGGTGTTATTTGTTATTTCTGCAATTCTCGCAGTCATACTCTAATTCTATAACCAAAAACTACATACTCTCTTTTACTACACGTGTGAAGCACGGAATAGTATTTCTGAAGTATCTATATCTATGAAAAATGTATTCCGCTCTCTTATACAAACATTCCCTACGGTACGAGAAGTAAAACTTTCTTTAACTCTTTTTACTAAACGTGAGTGGATTATTTTTTTTATTGCACTTATTATAAGTACTGCGAGTGCGCTCATCCTTGTATATAAAATAAATGCTCGGATAAGCACTGCTGTCCCAGTTCCTGGTGGAACTATCTCAGAAGGAGTCGTTGGTGCTCCACGATTTATTAACCCGACACTCGAGATATCAGATGCTGATAAAGACATTACCTCACTTGTATATGCAGGACTTATGCAACTAGACACCAATGGAAATCCTATACCAGATCTTGCTGAAAGTTATGAAGTTTCTAAGGATGGACTCACATACACAGTAACACTCAAGAATGATATTTACTTTCACGATAATAAACCGGTGACCATAGACGATATTTTGTTTACTATTCAAATCATTAAAGACCCTATCCTTAAAAGTCCCAAACGAGTATCATGGGAAGGTGTCGCTGTACAAAAAATAGATGATCAAACTGTTGAATTTACTCTTAAAAAACCGTTTGTATCTTTTCTTGAAAATCTTACTATCGGGATTCTCCCTTCTCACTTATGGAGTGAAGTTCCTATTGATCAAATGACCTTCAGCGAACTCAACACACGTGCAATTGGTGCAGGTCCATATAAAATAACCGATATACAAAAAAAATCTTCAGGGATTATCGAATCATACTCTCTTTCTGCTTTTAAAAAATACTTGCCACACGAATCATATATACAACATATCAATTTTACATTCTTTCCAAATGAAGGAGATCTCATAAAAGCTCTCGAAAATGGTTCTGTTGACAGTGGTAGTGCGCTTTCTCCCATTAATGCAGAACGATTATTAGAATCAGGTCTTCGTATTGAAAAAACTGTACTCCCAAGATTATTTGCTCTTTTCTTCAATCAAAACAAAGCGCCACTATTCACAGATAAAAGTGTTGTACAGGCGCTGAACAGCGCTATTGATCGAAACCTATTAGTCAATGATGTTCTCGGAGGGTATGGTATTGCAACCAATAGTCCTATCCCAAAAAACAAAGATTCTGTATTCGTCGAATCTTTTACTTCACAAGAAGAACGTTTCGCAGAAGCATCGTCAATACTAACCAAAAACGGTTGGACGAAAAATGACGCAGGCGTCTTTGAAAAGAAATCAAAGACTAGCACCATACCTCTCTCATTCTCAATAGCAACAGCAGACAACACTGAACTAAAAAAAGCAGCAGAGAGCATCAGAAAGCAACTCGAAACATTTGGCGCTCTTGTGGAAGTTAAAATATACGATACAGGTACACTCAATCAGACCATTATCCGTCCTCGTGAATATGAAGTGCTTTTATTTGGACAAGTCATTAGTCATGAGTCTGATTTCTTTGCATTTTGGCACTCCTCACAAAGAAATGATCCAGGGCTCAATATTGCAATGTATACAAACGCAAAAGTGGATAATTTACTAGAGAGTGGGTTAAAAACGCTTGATCAAGGATTGCGCGATAAAAATTATAGAGCATTTGAAGCAGAAATACAGAAAGATATGCCCGCATTATTTCTGTATTCACCAGAATTCATTTATGCTATTCCTAAAAACTTAAAAGGAGTATCCATGGATCATGTCACTCTTTCATCAGATAGATTTTTAGGAGTGACGGATTGGCACATCGAGACTGATATAATTTGGAATATTTTCAAATAATTAAAATTAATATAACAATTACTATATGAATCAACACACGGGAGCACAATCAAATATACCGAATGGAGGGCAAACTGTATCAACACCACACACACCCCGAAGACAAAGTGGGAATGGAAAACCATCTAGACCACACACATCCCGCCCAAAAAGCGGTAACCGTGGAGGAAGTTTTCAATACCAAGGACGAGGAGGACGACCACCACAAGGAGGATCGTACCGAACAGCACCTCGTGCAAATATAACCATCCCAAAACCTGAAGCAGGTGTTATTCGAATAATTCCACTCGGCGGTGTCGAAGAAATCGGTAAAAATATGACTGCAATCGAAATCGGTAATGATATTATTGTCATCGACGCAGGTATGCATTTCTCGACTGGTGAAACACCAGGTATTGATTACGTCATCCCTAACACCACATACCTAGAGGAACGAAAAGATAAAATTCGTGCACTCATTATTACCCATGGACACCTTGACCACATTGGTGGAGTACCACTTGTACTTTCTCGTATCGGTAATCCTCCAGTCTACTCTCGTAATCTCTCGGTATTAATGCTCAAGAAACGTCAAAGTGAATTCCCGCATCTTCCTCCAATGAATGCACAGGTTGTTGAACGTGGCGAAACACTTACTCTTGGAAATATTAAAGTTCGTTTTTGGGGTGTCACTCACACTATTCCTGATAGTATGGGAGTTATTATTGAAACTCCACATGGGTGGATCGTAACCCCGGGAGACTATAAACTCGACCAAGTGGACGGCATAGTAACAGATCAAGAGGAAGAAGAATATGCAATGTTCGACAATGCAAAAGTCTTACTATTAATGACTGATTCGACGAATGTTGAAAATGAAGGTTTTGCATTACCAGAAATAAAGGTACATCAAGGTCTTGAGAACATACTCCGACGTGTCCAAGGGCGCATTATTATTGCAGCATTTGCGTCACATATAACTCGCCTTATTAAGATAATCCATATCGCTGAAGCACTTGGAAAGAAAGTTATTCTCGAGGGACGGTCTATGAAAGGAAACATCGAGGTTGCAATTGAAGCAGGATTACTTAAACCAGAAAAAGGAACACTTATACCGATTGACCAAATAGATGATCACCCTCCACATCGTGTGATTGTTCTTTCGACTGGTGGACAAGGAGAGGAATTTTCTGCACTCTCTCGAGCAGCAAATAAAACAAACAAAAAGTTCGTTCTCAAAAAAGGAGATACGATTATTCTATCTTCATCTATTGTTCCCGGTAATGAACGTGCGGTTCAAAAAATGAAGGATGGTCTCTCACGCCAAGGAGTAAAAATTATTAGTTATCGAACCCCTGGTGAAGATTTTGTTCACGCAACTGGTCATGGAAACAAAGAAGACATCCGATGGCTCCACAGAAAAATGAAAGAAAAATTCTTTATTCCAATTCACGGACATCATTATCATCTCGAGCTCCACAAAGAACTTGCTATTGAACTCGGCATACCAGAAGAAAATATTGTCGTTCCTGATAACGGTTCAATTATTGAAATAAATCCTGAGGGAACAAAAATCTCAGTCCGCAAAGAAAAAGCTCCCGCTGCACCAATGATTGTTGACGGACTCTCTGTTGGCGATGAACAAGATGTAGTTATTCGAGATAGACAAATGCTCGCTCAAGATGGCATGTTTGTTATCATTGCAAGTGTGGATTCAAATACCGGGAAATTAAAAAAATCTCCAGACCTTATTTCTCGTGGATTCGTATATCTAAAAGAAAACCAAGAATTATTGAGACAGGCACGCACACTCATTAAAACAACAATTGAAAATGATAATAAATCATGGAATGCATCGAATTACGACATGATTAAAAGTGATGTTGGGGAGGTTGTTTCAAAATTCTTATTTCAAAAAACAGCAAAACGTCCATTAGTAATACCGGTAATTCTCGGTGTGTAGTAGAATATATACAAATGAAAAGACTCTATATTCTAGCATTCATATTTACTCTCCATATCGCTCTCTCTGGATATGTTAATTCGACATATCTTTCAGAATTTATAAATGAAAACTATGTCGGACTTCTTTATACAGCAGGATCACTGGTAACCCTCATTGCATTCAGTTATAGTTCTGAGATTCTCGCAAAGATTGGAGACCGGAAAGCTATCATCCTTGGTGTGCTTATAAATTTCATAACACTCCTCGTACTCGGCTTTGCAAAGACCCCAATACTCATTATAGGCGCTTTTATTGCATTTATGGTTACCAATAGTATTATCATGCTCTTACTTGATGTATTCTTTGAGCATCTCGAAGATGGAAAAACCATCGGAAATATGCGCGGTATTTATCTCTCTGTCACCAACCTTGCATGGCTTGTCTCCCCTGTTCTTTCAGGATACATTATTAGTGTTTATGGACATGCATCAATATATATTGTTGCGTCAGTACTCGCACTCCTTATGCTTTCTGGATTCTTTATTGCACGATTCCCTGCAAGTAGAAAATATCTAAAGATATCTTTCTTCAAAGCAATCAAACATCTAAATGGTAATAAAAATATTCGCGCCATTGTTGGGGTAAACTTTTTACTACAATTCTTCTATGCGATTATGGTCATTTACACACCAATCTATCTTATTGATCATATTGGATTTGACTGGGAAACACTTGGTATAATATTTACCATTATGTTGCTTCCTTTCATACTATTAGGTATTCCTGTCGGGAAAATAATAGACAAAGGGGTGTCAGAGAAAAAGTTGATTACAGTAGGATTTATTGTAATGGCGCTAGCTACTTTCTGTTTGCTATTAATTCAGACTAAAACAATTATCCTATGGGCGATAATACTTTTTACAACTCGATTTGGTGCAGCTCTTGTGGAGACTGCATCAGAAATATATTTCTTTAAAAGATCAGAGGTAACCGATACTGATATCCTCTCTATTTTCCGAGATATGTCTCCCTTTGCATACATAGTCGCACCAATTACTGCAACACTTCTCTTATTGATTTTCCCTTTCAAGGTACTCTTTATACTCATTACTATTCTAATGTTTTTCGGCGCACTCCTCTCCCGTGTATGGCTCACTAAATAATATATGAAAAAAAATACACCTATAAAAGAAATAAAAAAAGATTTTCCTGTGCGCATAAATAAATATCTCGCAGATAAAGGTTTTTCAACACGACGAGGTGGCGATGAGTTAATCAAAAAAGGATTAGTATATATAAATGGCAAAATAGCAGTGCTTGGAGATAGTGTGAATGAGCACGATATTGTCACCATACCTAAACCAAAAAAATCCTCATACACATACTATCTGTATCATAAACCAGTTGGTATAGTGACTGTTGGTCGTGGTCCGGGTGAAAAAGAAATCAAAGATGTGACGAAACTTCCGGAGGGAGTTTTTCCTATTGGTCGTCTCGACAAAGATTCACACGGGCTCATAATACTAACTAATGATGGACGCGTGACCGATCGCCTACTCAATCCTAAATACGATCACGAAAAAGAATACCGAGTTATTCTTGATAAACCAGTGACACATGAATTCATGATTCGTCTCAGAAATGGTGTATCTCTTGGAAAGAATTTTAAAACAAAGAAAGCTGATGTCCGTCGGTTTAATTCTCATACGATTGATATTGTTATCACTGAGGGTAAAAATCGTCAGGTACGCCGCATGTGTGCATCTTTTAATTATGCCGTAGAAGATCTCTGTCGTATCAGAATCATGAATCTAGAACTTGAAAAACTCGGATCTAATTCCCTAAAGAAATTAACCGGGGAAACCTTGCAGATATTCCTAAAATCTATAGGGCTTTAATACTGGTAGACGTATAATTTTCTGCCAAGACGTTCTGTTGGTACACTACAATCAACCACCTTAATCGGTTCTTTGTTCTCAATAAAAAAATCACAAGTAATGACTACTGTGCCAGGTTTGAGTTCCTTGACACATTTTTCTGCAAGCTTATTCGTCAACTTTTGACTAAGATACATAAAAACATGAGTCGCTGGGGTAAGAAGAACTTTTTGAGCATCTCCATACAAAAGAGTTATTCTTTGTTCTTTTTGGGAAAAAAATTGACGCATAGTACCAATAAACCATGGAAGTGGTGCGAATTCGACTCCGACAGCAGTTATTGTCGGTGATAACTTTTTTAAATACGAAAGCACCCGTCCATGTCCCGCACCAAGATCGTATACAACACTTTCTGAGGAAAAATTAAACTCTCTATACAAATGCAATAATACATGTTTACGAACACTGAGATATGGAACACGAAGTTTCATTGATCCATAAAAATCAAGGACAATAAATATACAGATAACTAATTGAACTATTTGTAAAACAAAAATAACGACGTGTGCCATGAAAATACTCATACAGCTATTATACCAAAGAAAAAGTATTCTTCTTATTTAGAATAAATCCTTCCTTTTCTAGTGAGATAAGTTCATCTTGTATCCTATCATCACCTTCTAATATCTTTGACATATTCTTAAATGTAACCGATGATTCATTTACCAGTGTACGCAAAATAGCTCCACGAAGTTGCCGCCTTGAACCTTTGAATGGTTTTTGCTTACCGTACGTCTTACTCGCAGTATTTTTTGCTCTCTCTATTTTTTTGAGCATAGTTCCATAATCCATAAGTGCGAAGTACCATTCACGTGGATTATGATTATCGACTGTTTTTTCGATTTTCTGCATCAAATCATTATCAGATATAGATTTCAGTTCAGCATTCTTAAAAAAGAAATATAAATATACAGTGCGAATATTTGTCTCTATAAAAACATTAGGAATATTGTATGCAAAAGTGAGTATCGCTCGCGCAGTATATGAACCGATTCCTGGAAGCACGGTAAGCTCTTGAATTGTTTTAGGAAATTTTCCTCCATATTTCTCTGTAATGATTTTCGCAGCGCGCATAAGATAAAGTGCACGACGATTGTATCCAAGCCCTTGCCATAGAGTAAGTACGTCCCGCTGAGACGCCCGCGCAAGATCTCCGACCGTTTTATATTTTTCTATAAATACCAGATATTTTGGAACAACACGGTCCGCTTGGGTTTGCTGAAGCATCAATTCAGAAACAAATATGCGATATGGGTCGTGTGTTTTTCGCCATGGAAAAGATCTTTTATTTTTATAATAAAATTTCCAGATAGTTTCTTTAAAATTACCAAAAATCATAGCTGTGTGTTTATTTAATTTTAGGAAAGAAAAACCGAATAGGAGAAAAGATAATCTTTGTACTTCTTCGAGACAAATTAAATAAAATCCCAATAGTAAACAACGTGAGCGACAATGTCGGATTTGCAAAACTTGTTGTAATGGCAACAACAGCACAGAAAACAGGAAAGAGAATTCTTGTGTATGCATGAGCGGTTTCCATCGGGGACGTTTCCTCATTTTCAATAGTCTCTGCAATAGTTACATATCGACGCATCCAGAAAAGTGAAAGCCCTATAGCCATAATATTGAGTGCGAAAATAATTATTGCAAGTTGTGATGTACCATAGTGCCCAAGTAGGTTTGAAGAAAATGGCACGAGTGCCACAAAAAAGAAAAACAATGCATTTATATTTGTTAATTTTGCATCGATATTTTTTGCATAGACTGATGCAATAAAATGGTGTGCGCGCCAATAAGTAAACAATAAAGAGAAACTAAGTAGATAACTAAGGAAAAGTGGTATATTCTTTTTGAGTGCAAATAAAAGTGAGATATCGGACACCCCTGGCGGCAACAGTGGCACACGAATTTCAAGCACAATAAGAGTCATTACGATGGCAAAGATACCGTCAGCAAGCGATTCAAGTCGAAATTGTTTCATATATGTTTATTATACCATGCAGGCAATTTAGAGTTAAGGTTTCATCTCTCTATTAATATCATCTGTTTTCAGATAACGATTCCTTTTTCCTAAATGCATATTTTTAGCGGCCGTATATATAAGGGTTCCTTGTTGAATAGCTAATTCTTTTTGTGCTATTTCTGCCCCCTTTTCTCCACTTTTACGATATTCTTTCAGAACCCCAGCGAGCCAACCTCTATATGCTTGTAAAACAAACTTTTCAGTTTCTGGGCCAATTTCAAGACCCCCCTCAATTTTTTTAGTTAATCTCTTTTCAAAATCTATTAAATACATAATATCGCGAATCTCTTCGGGAGATGCACCAAGACCACTCAAGGTGTCAATAAGGTCTCTCCTTATTTCCTCCTCTGATCTTTCTCTTCGACTACCCATGTTTTCGAATCCCATAAAATACATTATACCACGCCAAATAAAATCCTAATACTACAAAAAAGGCCTTCGAGGTGAAGGCCTTAAAAAACAGTTCTTTCCATTATACTTTCAAAAACTTAGTTTCTGAAAGAGCTCTCCATAATGTTCCACACGTTCCAGACCAAGCGGCCATATCTCTCTCGGTGGACATCTTTACATTTGGATGAGAGAATTTCCCATCCAGCGATGTCCATCCAATAGCACCAGGAACAGTGTTTTTGTATCTTGGAAATTGACTATCGAGAACTTTCATACGAACTTTTAGGACGAAATTCCCGGTAACTTCAATCGTCCTAAAAACAGGAGTTAAGCTGTCTTTATTGACTAACACGTAGTCACTTATTAAAATTATTTCTCTTTTAAAAAAAGCGGAATCTGCTTCCAAAGAAATAACTTCATATGTAACCGTTGTGTATAACGGTTCAGTTTCGGATAAATACCCGAGAGTATCATCCTTCTTACAGGAATTTAATACCAGAGTAATAAATAGAAAATAGATTATTTGTTTCATTTGATTGGGTTTTAGTTGGTTTTCACAAAATCCAAAAGAGTCTGTGAAAACCAACAAAAACCCTGTTTTAAAGAACCCACTTAACACATAATACCATATTTAATTAGAAAAGTCAAGACTTACATTACCCAAAATAGTATTGTAAAATTACCCTATTAAATAAGGATTTTATACACATAATTTACAAACATATGCTCACAAAATACACATCCCCTATCTTACTATTTTCCCTATGTTTAGCGCTCTTGATATACCCTCTTACCCAAGCACATGCCACAACGTCGGATATTGATCGTGCGATGTATGTTTGGTCTACCGCAGAAACAACCTACGGCGCTGAATATATTAAAAATTATCTAATAGAAAACAATATAACAACAGTCGTTGCATCGAGTACTAACAAAACGGTATTTAAACAATTACTCGCAACATTGCCCGATGAAGGAATCCAAGTAGAACTTTTGGTTGGCAGTAACTCCCTGTTAACAAACCCAGATCCGACAGCATATTTTGATAACCTACTCAATGGTATTGACACAACAAAACTTTCTGCGATACATCTAGATGTTGAACCACACGCAACATCATCATTTCCAGATTATCATTCACGAGAATCCTATTACCAAAATCTATACATCAAACTTCTTAAAACGACAAAATCATATTTAGAGGAACGAGACATACAACTTGCTGTCAGTATCCCCGTTTTTTATCCAAAGACGATAGTGAAGAAAATATATAAACAAGCAGATACGATATATGTCATGGCATACCAAATAACCAGTATGGATTATTTGAAGAAAAAATTAAAAGAAGAATTCGCACAAGGAAAAAATAAAACCGTTGTCGCATTCCGCGCGAACGATTTCGAAAATCGAGCAGATTTTGAAAATTATTTAGCTCGCGCAGCAACAAAACTACAAACTAATTCATTCGCATTACACGATTTTGGTAGATTTGTAACACTTGATACCCAATAACAGATACGGAGCATAACGGTGCTGTCTTGCCTTAATTTGACATGAGCATTTTGAAGTAGTAGTGTATAGAAAGATATTACTATAGAACATGTACATAAAGAGTTTTAACCGTATTCTCGGAAAAGGGATTAGAACCCTATTACAACAACAAGGGTTGCAGGCCTATTCTCTACTGGATAAGATGGATTTCAAGAACACCGAAGGTATACTCTACTTACCCCAAATGGTGCAGGTATTGCGTGGGTCACGCGAATTACAACCAAAACAACTCCAAAAAATATGCAAAGCACTCGATACAACCAGTATAGATATTTTTCTCACTGGTCTATCAGAATTGAAGAGAAAAGACCTGACCGATCACGAAAAAGAAGTTGTTGATATGTCTATCGCAATTGCCAGAAAATTAATTTCCAATGAGGAAGAATTGGAGAAATTAAAAAAACTGAAAAAAGAAGATTTGGGTGATCGCTTCAACGAGGAGGAAAAAAGTGAAGTAATGATTATGAAAGAATGTGCGATTCAACTTGCAGAAGTAATTAAAAAATTTGAAATAGAAAATACATAAAACAAAAAGCGGCCCACAGCCGCTTTTTTAAATGTGATTTTTTATCAATTTTAATTTCTCTATCCTTGTCATGCGCTTCAATTGAGCCTCTCGAGATCGCGATTCTTTAAATGTGGCAACCGCTTCTGAATACTTAAGTATAACCGGGCGACGAATCTTTGTGTAGTGAGCGCCGGATTTTGCTGTATTGTGCTCTTTCAATCTCTTCTCTAGATTGTTCGTTGAACCCACATAGAGCGTCGTATCAGCACATTCGAGAATATACACAAAAAATGTCGGAGTGATTTTCATTAGATTGCTGGCAAACGATTTGCAAATTTCATAATAGTGGCATCATCGTAATGAGAAAAAAGATCTTTTGTATCTTGATCCAATTGTCCTTTAGTCAATTTATCTCTGAGTATCTCTAAATGTTTTTTACCAAACACTTCCTTTTTAGGATCAAATGTCTCACCAAGATCTCTAAACATTGAACGAATCCTCGTATCTGTTTCGTATATAAGACCGACGTATTCCTTATCTGGTGCCCCCTCTTTAAAAGTTGGTTTCCAATCACCATACAATTCACTATCTAATAATCCATCCTGAGCAACATGACCGACTTCATGCTGTAACACATTAGTATCAATTGTTTCCGCTGGTCTATATTCTTGACCAGGGATCGGCGGTTTTGCTGGAGTTTCTTTCATAAAGACACTGCTAGTTATGTATTCAGGAACATCTGTTCTTCCACCAGAAACATGAAATGCCTGACCTTCCTGCAAACCATCTTCTCCTGTCATTTCGCGCAATACATCTACCACATTCTTAAATGTATCAGATGGTAATATAAAAGTCTTTGCATTATTCGTATTATTAATTAACCAATTTTTAACTTGTACAACATCTTCACCTGTCGCACCTCTTAATTTCAATCGTCTCGCAAGTTCGTCTGAATGAGCCCAATCAATTTTTGATTTTTTTACTTTATCGATAATATCTTTATATTTTTCTGAAACGTCAAATTTTAAAAGTTCTTGCAATTTTTTTTCGAGTTGAATCTTCTTATTTTCCAATTGAACAATTTGTTTTTTATCAGATTCAATTGAAGGAATGTCTGTCTTCTCACCAGAAAGACCCAGGTCAACTCGAATCAGGTTAATTTCTTTTATTGTATTAGAAACAACATCTTGATGTCTCGTAATTTCAAGATTAGTATTTTCTAGTTCTTTAACAAAATTATTCTCGGTAACGGGTATAATTTGCTCTTGTTTTTCAAGAGGACTATTTGACACAACTTCTTTTTTTGATATTTCTTCCATATTATAGTAAATATTCAACGTCGAAAGCGTGCTCGTTTCGACGCGATTTTTACGCTTGATACCTTCTCGTGTTTTCTTTGAAAACACAGCGAAGCGATTTTAAGCTTTTTTAGAAATGATCGCTTCGCTTGTAAAAAACTTAAAATCGGCTGCCAGACTTGGATTCGAACCAAAGTGACGACTTTCAGAGAGTCGCATCCTACCACTAGATGATCTGGCAATACAAACCATACAGTACACTAAAAACGGCTATTTTTCAATACAAAACTTCATGCTATACCCGCACACTTGTTTTATTGCAATAAAACAAGTGTGCGGGTATACTACTACCCATGGATACACAAAACACACAACTAAAACATCTCAGTCTCGATGAGATACGAGAAGGATGTATTACGATACATGGCGGAGAAAATGACGGATCAAAAGTCTGCATGATGCAAGAAGAATTTCGACAAGGAATCGATCTTATACAAGACTACAAACACGCAGTTACTTTCTATGGATCAGCAGTGCTTCATGAAGAAGATCCAATATACAAACGAGTGCAGAATATTGCATATAAAATGGTTAAAGAATTTGGAGTCGCAGTTATCACTGGTGGTGGACCAGGGCTCATGGAGGCAGCAAACCGTGGAGCATTTGAAGCTGGTGGAAAATCTGTTGGCGCAACCATTAAACTTCCCCATGAACAAGAGACTAATAAATATGTGACTGATATGATTCCTTTTTATTTTTTCTTCGCACGAAAAGTAACACTCTCATATACAACAGAAGCATGTTTTTTTGTACCTGGAGGATTTGGCACACTCGATGAATTATTTGATGTTCTTACTCTTGTTGAAACTAAGAAAATAACACCAGTTCCTATCATCTTGATCGGGAGCGATTTCTGGAAACCTCTTGATACTTTTATCAAAGAGCAGTTATTAAAGAAATTCAAAACAGTACAAACAGAAGACATAAATATCTACCACATTCTCGATGACGAAGAAGAAATCATGAACGTCGTCAGGAATGCAAAACCACGAGTGAGTTTCTAATAAAAAAAAAGCGCAAGCCTTGCTTGCGCTTTTTTTATTAACCCTTCTTTTTTCTATTGATAGCTGCTTGTATAAAAGCAGTAAAAAGTGGGTGTGGGGAAAGTGGTCGCGCAAGGAATTCGGGATGGAATTGAACCCCAAGGAAAAATGGATGTTCTTTTTTCGGGAGTTCGGCTATTTCCATGAGCACACCAGAAGGTGATGTCCCGGAAAACACCAACCCTCCTTTCTTAAGCATTTCGACATATTCAGGATTTACTTCATATCGATGACGATGTCGTTCGCTGACAATAATATTCCGATTTATATTTTTTTTAAGTTTATCTTTTTTCTTCAAAAAAATCCCATATGCATCATGAGCAATAGTGTCCAAGTGAATTATTGCGTCATACGCACCAAGTCGCATAGTGGCTCCATATTTTCCTTCTTTGAGATTAACTTTTTGTTCAGGGAGGATGTCAATGACCGGATTTGTCGTCTTTGGTCTTATTTCTGTTGTATGTGCATCAGAGAGACTGAGTACATGACGAGCATACTCAACCACAATAAGTTGCATACCATAACAGAGTCCAAAATACGGAATTTTATTCTCTCGCGCATACCGAATGGCTTTAATCTTCCCCTCCACACCAGATTCACCAAATCCACCAGGAACCAAAACACCATCAAAATTCTTTAATATGGAAATCTTTTTCTTACCACTCTCAAAATCTTTTGAATTAATCCAGGTGAGTTCCGCTTTAACAGAAAGAGATCCCGCGGAAATTTTCATTGCCTCAATAACTGATATATATGCATCAGAAAGAACAAAATCCCCAGTATCAAAATATTTCCCAACAACAGCAATCTTAACAGTACTCTTTGAGTGTTTAATACGAGAAACCATCGCACGCCATTCTATAAGATCTTTATGTTTTGGTTTAAGCCCAAAATGCTCCAATATCTTTTGTCCTGCTTTATCATTATCAAAATTAATCGGAACATCATAGATACTATCAATATCTGGTGCTGAAATAACATTTTCATGAGACATACCGCACATGCCCGCGATTTTCTCTTTTCGTTTTGCATCAAGTGGCGTCTCTGATCGAGCAACAATAATATCCGGACTGATGCCATAAGAATTCAATTGGCGAACAGCGTTTTGTGTTGGTTTTGTTTTCATCTCACCTAATTTTGATGGAACAGGAAGAAATGAAACCATAACAAATAAAACATCCTTTGGGTGTTTTATTTTTAATTGCCGAGCAGCTTCGAGAAAGATAGCATTTTGATACTCACCTACCGTACCACCAACTTCAACAATCATAATATCCGGGTTCATTTCTGCAACTGATTCACTTATTCGTCGAAGTATTTCTTCTGTTATATGAAATGTTGGCTCAACACAAGCCCCCTTATAACCAAGCGCACGCTCTTTGTCGATGACATATTTAAAAACCATTCCATTGGTCATGTAGTTCACCGCAGGCATACTTTTATTCAAAAAACGCTCGTAGTTCCCCATGTCCTGATCCGTCTCAAGTCCGGAATCAAGAACGAAAACTTCACCATGCTCTGTCGGGTTCATCGTACCAGCATCAACATTCAAATACGGATCGGCTTTCATAATACTCACAGAAAACCCTTTTGACTGAAGAACCGTCCCAATAGATGCACTCGTAATACCCTTACCCACACCCGACATGACTCCACCGACGACAAAAATGTATTTAGGAGACTTTTTGTTGCGAATGGTTTTCTTTTTCATGCAAGTGGTAAGGTTATTTTATTTGTTTAAATATTTCCTGATTGCCAGAAAACTTGAGACTGACCCAAGTACAGCACCAGATGCAAGAACAATAAGTGCTATCTGGAAGAAATTTTCTCTATAGTATATTGCCATATTGATTCCCAAGAAATCAGTCATTGTATTACCCAACCATATAGTTATCGGAATAAATAGAATAAGCGTAATCAATGCAGAAACCATTCCATAAATGACTCCCTCAACGATAAATGGCCCTCTAATATAGAAATTACTTGCGCCGACGAGACGCATAACACCAATTTCTTCACGAGCAATGTAGATAGTGAGACGGATGGTATTAAGTGTGATAATAACAGAAATAACAATCAATATAAGTGTGACCAAAAAACCAAGTTTCTCAGCACCATTGATAATAGCGTTCAACCGATCAATAATTATTTTATTCTGATTATAATTAATCTTATCAATGATTGTTGCACTGTCTTTCGCTAAGACTCCATCTCCTTCTAAGAATTTTGCGATACTTTCATATTGAGATGTCTCTCTTGCTTTAACATTAATCGTTGCTCCAAGTGGATTTTCATTTAATTCTTCAAGTGCTTGTAACGTCAAGTAATCGTCTTTATGACGCTCTTTAAACTGTAGCAACGCATCATCTGAAGAAATATATGATGCGCTTGCTACTTCTGGAATTTTCTCTATAGACTCTTTAAGTGATAATATCTTCGACTCGGACGCATCAGGAACAAAATAAATAGTCACATCAACTTTATTTCTAATATCACCAAGAGCTGATTGGAGTACAGCTTGGACAAAAATAAGACTAGTGATGACTGATAATGTAATAGTCACCACTAATACAGATGACAGAGAGACAACTGTATTTCTAGCAAAACTTACAAATCCTGATCTAAGTATTCTTTTTAAAAGTATCCATCCCATAAAATAATGTTTGAAAAATTAAATAATATATTTACCATCTTTATCATCCCTGATAAGTCTCCCTTTCTCAAGAGTGATCACGCGTTTACCTATAGAATCAATAACTCCACGATTATGTGTCGTTAAAATAACCGTTGTTCCAAGATCATTAATCTTCTTCAAGATCTGCACTACTTCATAAGTATTCACTGGATCAAGATTTCCTGTCGGTTCATCAGCAATAATAAGTTCGGGTTGATTAATTATGGCACGTGCAATAGCAAGACGTTGACGTTCACCGCCAGACATTTGATGTGGAAAATGATACATTTTACTCGTTAAATCCACGAGATCGAGTACATGTGGAACATCACTCATAATTTCTTCTTCATCTTTACCTGCTGCTTCCATAGCAAAAGCGATATTTTCATATGCAGTTTTATTTGCAAGGAGACGAAAATCTTGAAAGACAACTCCAATGCGACGACGATAATTGGTAAGTTCTTTATGTTTCAATGCGTGAATATTTAGTGATTCAAAAAATACAGAACCTGCTGTTGGTTTTTCTTCACAAAGTAAAAGCTTGATAAGAGTTGTCTTTCCGGCACCAGAATGTCCGACAACTGAGACAAATTCCCCGGGTGCGACAGAAAATGTCACATCTTCGAGTGATGCGTCGTTTCCTCCTTGTGGATATACTTTTGATACATTATTGAAATAAATCATTGGGACAGTTACTAGTTGATAGTTTATAGCTTGTAGAAAAATACTTGTTGTATTTTGAATTCCCTGTAAGCTACTTTCTACTATCTACAAACTAGTTTCTATTATACCCTACTTGAAAAAATCAACAAATTCCCGAACACTATAGCACCATAAATTTGACATTTGTGTGATAAATATGTTAAATTATGTCCAGAAATTAGAACTTTTTATAATGAGCAAAAAAGTGGACGGAAAGATGCTTTCCTATATACGGCAAGCGTTTCTGATGAATATCCCTTTACCACTCATCGGTAAAGTCTGTGGGATCAACCATCTAACGATCGGACGGTATACTGAAGATATACGAGACCAAGTAAAAAAGATGACTAGAAATGGTCTAACAATGAATTTATTGAAACTGTATGTTTCCACAGCAATTGAACCAAAAGAATTTGGAGCATTACTCGGATATGCAAAAAAGACTGAGCGAGTACTCTATGAATACTTGAAATTAAATGTATGGAAACTCTATATTCAGGGAGTGTGTGATTCAGTGAACAGATATTCGAGATTGTCTTTCGAAGAAGGTATACCTGATTCGTATCAGAAACTTATATTACATCTGGTGAGAGAATACAGGGTATCATTGAATCAGGAAGAGGTATTCCATAAAATTCTTTTGAAAATGCATGGAAGTGGAATATACCCGAAAGCGATGATCAGAAATCCGACAAAATCTATACAACCGATTTTGGAAGACATCTTAGTTGATGAACGAAAAAAAGTTGGGTATGCAATATCTGTTGCGTTCTATAAACAACTTCGTTCTTTGATTATGGGGAGTGAACTGCCGAAACAACATAGAGCGGCATTGGTATTGAGTTTTGATCTACCAGAAGAAGATGCACCAGTGGAGTACAAAGAGTTTTTCAGCGAGTATCAAACAAATATACCAAGAGACCGAGCATGCAGAGAAGCCATTCGCAGACTGCGATCTCATATGATGTTATCAGATTTACCGGAAAACTGGAGCCAGGTCGTTGAGTCACATATCACTCATGAAACAAAAGTACGGTCATTGGATATTAAAGTATCTCAATTGCATAATGAATTGATTGAGGAGAAAAAATGGAAAGACGATATTGATAAATATCCTGTTTCCTATTTAGTAAAATTCATTCACGATCACATGACTGAGGATACATCACTCCCTGTTCAAATTCAAGAAGCGCTACTTATGTATGTGCCTGAGTATAAGAAGAAAGTAGAGGCGTCAGGTGTTCCCACGGAATTTTCACCATCTATGCTGGCATTTCTGATACAACCTATTCAAGATTTGGACATGAGTGTGCGTACGTATAATTGCCTACGCGCTGCTGATATTTTTTATGTGTGGCGAATTTTTAATTATAACAGAAATGATTTTTTAAAATTCAGAAATTTTGGCAAAAAAAGTCTCACTGAGCTTGATGATTTTGCGCATGGTAAAAATATGCACTTTGGTTTCAAGTATGATACCGCAACATTTAATTATCTGTTAAGTAAGACAAATAACGGCAAACCGTAACAGTAAACCCCGCATGTGCGGGGTTTTTATTTAAGTAATTACTTCTTACTTTTTCTTTGTTATCTTCCAAGCGAGACGATGTCCATACATCTCCCTTCCATGGGGATAATCAAATTCGGTAATTATGTACCCCATATCCTCAAGTCTTTTTTTAACATTTTTAAAGCATTGAAGATCTCTTGATTTATAATACCCCAAATGTTTGGATATATTATCTTTACTAATACCATTCATAAGAACAGTCTCTTTACTAAATCTTTTTGGAATGATCTCAAATTTTGTAACAATATCTTTACCTTTTTCAATGACAGCTTTAGTGTCTCGAAGATAATGAATAACACCAGCAAGTATTTGAATTTCATCATGTAGTGTTTGAAGATCACTGGCCTGCTTTGAGTTACATACCAGGGTTTGCCCTGGTACAACAATATTTTTCATATATTAAAACATGTATTTCTAAAAAAATAGTAGCACGAATTTACAATATATGCAAGTACCTAGCTATACTACAATTTCTGTTGTGCTTCAATAAATTCATCAAGTTCGCCACGCTCTAACACTGAATCAGCATCGCCAGTCTCAACACCAGTACGCAAATCTTTGACCAGTTTATACGGATGGAGAACATAATTTCTGATCTGATTCCCCCATTCGATATCAGTCGTCTTAGCGATCTGCATACTTTCTTCAAGACTTTTTTTCTCTGCTTCGGCTTTTGCAAACAGTTTTCCTTTCACGAGTTCAATCGCTTTTTGCTTATTCTGTTCCTGAGAACGTTCACTGGTTACATGCACCGTTATGCCGGTCGCCGTATGCGTTGCTCGAACAGCAGTCTCCCGCTTGTTTACATTCTGTCCACCTGGACCACCTGATTTTGAAAATTCTACTTTAATATCAGCGTCTTTAATTTCGGGTAATTGACCATGTACAATTTTAGGAACTATTTCAACCAAAGAGAAGCTCGTATTTCTTTTTTGTTTGGAATTAAATGGAGAAAGACGGACCAATCGATGTACACCTGATTCACGTTTGAGTGCACAGTAAACACCTTGCCCAATGACTTCAATTGAAATATTACGATATCCGCCATTGTCATTTTTATTCTCATGAATGAGCGACACAGACCATCCTTTCTTTTCAAAATATTTCATATACATTCGAAGAAGCATAGCTGAGAAATCTTCGGCATCATCTCCACCTGCACCAGAGAGAATCGAAAGTAATGCACCACCTCGGTCGAAAGCACTACTGCCCTCTTTTTTATCTTTCAGATCTCTGAGTTCTTTAAGTACTTCCTGTGCATGAAGTTTATCATTCCAAAAATCTGTTGATATCATTTCTAATTCAAGTGATTCTATTTTCTTTTGTATATCATTGGTATCCATAACTATTATTTACTTGATTTCTTTTTTAACAAACGATACAAGAGAAATGCTCCGACCCCAAGCGTAATACACACGAGTATAATATTCTCAATGGTACCCAAACTTCCCGCAAGCGAAGTATATGAATTACCTAATTTCCATCCAATAAACCCAAGAACAAATGCACGAGGAATTGTCCCTAAAAATGACAATAGAGTGTACTTAAATAAATTCATCCTAATAACTCCTGAAAGAGTTGAGAGGACCACAGATGGAATTGCTGGAATTGTTCGTGCAATAAAAAATGCAAATTCATCTTTAGTTGTATGTGAAAATTTATCCTCAAATTTTTCAATCATGTCCCATGACACGGTGAAAAATTTCCCATATTTTTCTATAATCGGTTTTCCTCCCATATATCCGATTGCATAAAATACCAGAGATCCTATCGCAAGCCCAAGTGACGCCGGTAACGCCACATGCGTGAATAAAAAAATAACACTTGAGAGAGATGTTTCCATCCCTTGTAGCATAAAGAACCCTGCTCCCAGCTGAACTAATGCCGAAGGAATCACCGATATAACCTCTTCAATAACAGATCCAGCAAATACGCCAGTCGCACCCCACGATAAGATGAGTTGATGGATGATTTCGAGAATATGTTCCATAATCAGTATATTATCACAAAACCGCCCTCTTTAATCAGGGGGTATCTTTTAAACATCACTAGAATTCACTTTAGCGAAATAAGGTAATAAAAAAGCCCTCCTAGCTGAGAGCTTTTCATTCATCCAATTCTTCTCGATTGCGTTTCCATTCCACAATTTTCTTTTGGACTTCGCGCGGAAATATACCCTCTCCTTGTATAGACCAATTCCAGATGCGTATTGCATTATCTTCACCGAGCATTCTTTCGAAATATTTCAGTGTAAATTTTTGCAATTCTAGGATTTTCATATGCTTCTCATACCAAGAAGGATCAATGGTATTTTCCTTGATTGCTCGTTTGAGGCTATATGGATGATCGGGAAAATAACAATGCAAATTATACTTAACGATCTCATACACAAATGTCATCGTGAGCACAAAATTATTTTCAACCGCTTTTTGTTTGATCCGATCAAAGTACCATCCATGAGTGTGCGCAAGTTGTTCGAGTGGCTCCCGATGTAGTACTTGGTGTCTCTCGATACGGACAAAATCGCAAACGCAGAGAGTTTCCTCAGACTGATTCTTACCATTCATAAGATTCACTGCTGGTGAAGGATAATATGAGGATCCAGCATCATACAAATGCATATTTGTAGGCACTGTTTTTGGTTGAAACAATATTACTTGCTGACTAAAACCGTTCGGAGACGGGATAAGAACTGCTTTCATGATAAATAACTTTTTTGTAACTATATCAAAAACTCCCAGAAAGTCTACTTGGGATACCTTTCATTCTGATTGCGGAGCCGTTGAGCAGGATTGAACTGCTGAACCTTACAGGTTCTGTACACCTTTTGGATTTTTTATTTCGATTACTTATAAAAACTCTCAAAAGGTCTTGCGCTTGGGTCCCACCCCAAGCTCACTCGTCATTCACCCCCTTAGAGCCGTTAAACAGATTTGCACTGTTGACCTCGATATTACCAATATCGTGCTCTACTACCTGAGCTATAACGGCTCTAATGGGACCAATGAGTAAGGAAACAGACTTCATACTACTCGTTTTTCTTTATTTTTTCAAGCTAAATTAAAAAACAGGATGTATCCCTGTTTTTTAATTAAATACTATTTCTTTCCGTGTGTACTAATTGATTTCCAATGTTTCTTTAATTCTTTGACCATCTTTTCGACATCCACAGAATCAATAGATTTTACTGCTCCATATTTCTTTGCCACAACATCAACCACTTGATGATATGCAGGCTCAGAAACTTCTTTCATTTTTTCTATTTTCTCAATAATTTCACCTTTCATTTTAATCATCCATCCTTTTGTCTTCTTTATATTTTTCTCTCCATTAGGACCGAAGAAAAAATATCCTGCTGCCGCAAGCGCTGCAACACTAGCCGTTACCGCAAGCACCTTTACTCCTGTATTATTTTTGGGTTTTATTTTCATCTTTTTATATACATTATTAATAGACGGAAAGAAGTATAGCATATACTATGTCATTCCTTTCTATTTTTCTTCTTCTTGTGACAGAAACAAGTAACTTCATGATCATGAACCATACCAATACCTTGCATAAATGCATAGCAGATAGTCGATCCAACAAATTTAAATCCTCGCTTTTTAAGATCAAAACTCATAGTATCCGATATGCTTGATGTGCTTGGTAAACCCGTAGTACGTGTCCACGCATTGTAAATAGTTTTACCACCAACAAATGACCAAATATATTTTGAAAAAGCACCAAATTCTTTTTGAATTTTCAAAAATTCTTGTGCGTTTTTTATAGTACTAGAAATTTTGAGACGATTACGAATAATACCTGGATTTTCCATAAGTCTCTCCACATCCTTTTCGGTAAATCGAGCTACCTCCTTTGGGTTGAAGTCTCTATATACTTTTGCAAAATTATCGCGTTTGTGAAGTATTATTTTCCAGGAAAGCCCAGCCTGATTCGTATCAAGTACAATTGCTTCAAATATATCTCGATCATCGCGTTTCGGTACACCCCAAACAGTATCATGATATGTTTTCATTTGTTCGTCATTCCCTGCCCACGCGCATCGTATTTTTTCTTTCTTCATCCCGTTAGAGATAGGAAATCTGCTGATTTCCGTATTTAATTAATTGTTTGTAATTTCAACCATGTACATATTTTACCTTTCTTGTTAAATCTAATATAACTCTCTGATCTCTAACGGGATTCAATATATGTACTAGTATAACAAAAACCCGCTCATGCGGGTTTTTATACTTCAAATCTTAATACTCAGAGAACTAAAAAAGTCTATAGTCTTTTTTTCAAGCTCGACTTCAGTCTTCCAGTTAAATAAAAATGTCTCAAATCCTAAAGAATCAGCCTTCACTACATTTTTAAGACTGTCATCAACAAAGAGGACATCTTTAGGCAGAAGATTAAACTGGTTACACGCTTCCATAAAAAATTCGTCTTGTTCTTTGTTTGTGTGTGTACAACAAGAAAACAATTTGAATTCAAATGGATCGTCAAGTCTCAAATTAGTAAGAATTATATCTTTCTTATCTCGTGGACAGTCAGACAATAGTCCGATTCTGTACTCATATAAAGACTTTATATGATTCCATAAATATTCATTTCTATCGACTTGTAAAACAATATCTCGTACTGCTGTAATACTGTTAACATGAAATGTCTGTGATAAAACATTCCAAAATTTAATAGTATTCACATTCCCTTTGGTAAAATCATCCGAACCTATACTAATAAGAATTTCTTTTATCTCTTCTTGAGTAAGTCTACTTTTATTAGCATTCGTAAAAAGATATTCAACCAATGATTCAAAACGAATTTTATCGAATACCCCATGCCAATCAAAAAGAATGGCTCGTACTGCTTTCAGCATATATTGTATTATTACTTCTTTTACATTTATACCATAAATCGATGTTATTTGCAAATACAGGGATTGACTTTACGCATATAGTTAGATATCTTTGTGTTAGAAGTTTTTTCTTTATATGAAAAAAATAATAGCCAAACAAACCCATAGCTCTATTGTGCAAAAAGTAGATCGACACACTCACTCTTGGGGACAGTATGATGGCATGATAACAGATGATCTATCGGTTGCTCTTGTTGCTTATGGAGCAGACTGTGCACTTATTGCGTTCTGGGATGATAAAAAAATTGGTATCTGTCATGCTGGATGGAAAGGATTTGTCGAAGGAATTATAGAAAATATACTCAATAATTTTACGATTGAAGTACGGTGTCATATTGCTCCATTTCTTCATGAATTTGAAATCAAACGAGACACTTGTTATGAATTGATACGTGAAAAATTTGGAGACAGATATTTCAGATATGAAAATACTAAAATCATATTTGAATTTAGACGAGCAATCGTCCATTCCCTTGAATCAATTCCGTATACTATTGATGATCGATCAACAATAGACCATCCAACACTTGCGAGCTTCAGACGTGACAAGAAAAAAGGTAATGGTACACAGAATAGACTTGTTGTATGGAGAGACTACAAAAATAATGTCCACACATCATTATTTTACCCGAAAGAAGAAATTGTTCTCTGGCACCCATAAAGGGTATTAATAACCCCAGAGCAAGCTCTGGGCTCGCTTGAATACTCGTGGATACATTCGTGCGAGTCCCGCAGTAGAACTGCGGGGTATTCTACCCTATAATACGTCGTCGAACCCAGTAGGTGATTCCACTGAATCATCGGACGCTGTGTGAGTGAATACACTCCCACGCGCTCCTCGCTAGACGTAATAACAAAAACCGGTCAATTGACCGGTTTTAATTTTACCTACAGAGCTTCCTGTTTTTTAGTCCACGTGTGTGGATCTCTATGCCATGTATACAAAACTTCTGATTGAATTTCTGTTATCTTTTCCATTTTCAACGCTTCTTCTATAATTATTGAAAAAGATACAAGTGAATGAAGTTCTACCTGAGCATCAGTGAATGCTTTTTTCGCTTCCGGAAGACAGTAGCTGACGATTGAAACACAATCATTCACAGTCGCGCCAGCTTCTCTAAGTACTTTAACTGCTTCCAAACTGCTTCCACCTTTTGTCACCAAGTCTTCAAATAAAAGAACTGTAAATCCTTTAACCGAACCCCCGACAATTTGTTCTTTCATGCCGTGATCTTTTGCCTGCTTGCGAACAATAACTGAAGGCTTCCCTAAATAAAAACCTACTACAGACGCATGCGGAACGCCACCCAATTCAACACTTCCGATAACATCGTAATCAATATGTACATCATCAATCATATCTGTCATTTCATCAATGAGTGTTTCCCATATTCCCGGATGATACGGCAATATCCGATTATTAACATAGACTGGAGATAATATTCCCGATTTGAACTGTATCGGCTTATCAAATGAAAACCCAACAGCATTTATTTGAAGTAATAGTCGCGCAATTCTTTGTTCTCTGGACATTGTAAAGTATCTAAATCTACTGCGACATTACCATAATCCCATTTATTGTCAAAATACCGTATTCAAAAATTCAAACATCAACTAACAGTTTTTGATAACAAATATATTAAAGCTCCACATAAACCCCATAGAGGGACAGAGAGCAGACTCGTATGGCCCGCAATGGAATATTTGTTGTATACCCAAAGCCTTTGCCCAACAACTGTTTGATAGGAAAAACCAATACAATACTCAAGTACTGTTCCTAAAACAGCGAATATTAAAAAGTATTTTAATATTGAGACACTGACAGTCAGTGACATTACTAGCACGGCAAGCACAGGAACAGAAAGAAGAAATAAATATCTAGAAAGTTTAAAGTGTACAACTCGATGTTTCTTTTCAATACCATCTTTCTTAAAATAAATTTTAGACAAAAATGATTCAATACCTACTCCTAAAACCACAATTCCCAAAAAAATTATTAAATCAAAATATGGATTCATAGAGGTAGTATATCAGTTCTAATGTCCAATTAGTACATAGAAAAAGAGCCCTATTTCTAGGACTCTTTTTCAATGCGCGGCCAACCGGGCTCGAACCGGCAACCTCTCACGTGCACTAAATCCAATATTTTCATAAAGGCGTGGACTATATCTTTACCAATAGGTGTAGAGTTCCCTTCGCCGAGAATACTCGGCATAAGTGTTCGCTACGCTCCCTTAGGTACTCCGGTATCTAGTCTCTACGGCGCCCCCGACCGTATGTCGGGGTTCCCTCGGTATTCGCATATCCGTCACATGACGAACTTAGCCTCCACCGATATCCCAGAGAGTTTCAATCTGCCCTTTCGACAGAAAGCTGCACGAATCTACAGGCGAGTGCTCTAACCAGTTGAGCTATGGCCGCAAATGTTTAAACTTTTCAAAAATTACCCTCTTTCTCTTGAGATACAGTATAGGTAAATCTTTGACCATACCATTATACATAAAATCATATAATTTCAAAGAGTCTTTGGCGCTGAATTGCAAACGGGAAAAATTTCCTTTTGCTGTATATAAGGATCCTCCCACTACGCCATGAATACGAAGTCTTTCGTGTATATCATGTAAAAATCTATAAGAACAAGAAGTAAACATTGTCTGCAACCCGAGTAAGGGAATTTTTCTTGATTTATGTAAAAATCCAACCCATACATTTCCATCTCCATCAAAATATCCCCTAATGAAATCAGGAAAATATTTTTTCGAAATATATGGTACCGCTAAACTTTTTGTTTTATTTTCTGAAAATCCAATTGCTCTTAAATCATTACACATCTCTATACTACCAATCTGTAACCGATATTGTGTCTTCTCAGTACGATTTTTTCTTTTCCGAACACTGATTGCGTGATTTGATCCGATAATTTTTCTGATAGAAAAAAGTAGATTTCTATCTGTAATTTGAATACACCAAAATTGCCCGCCTCGTTTATTTACCGTAATATATCCGTCTGCAGCAAAAAATCCGACTACGTATGCCATGGTACCCGTCCATTTTTTAAAAAAATTCTTATTCACCTTTTTATATACAGGCATACACACATACTAGCATGTGACAGGAAAATATACTAACCATACACCCGAACAATATTGGAGAAAAAATAAGAAATGTGTCGACGGGTGGAATCGAACCACCGACCTTGGCTTTATGAGTGCCACGCTCTAACCGTCTGAGCTACGCCGACAATAGGAGAAATATAGCATATTTTTACTAAATTTCAATATGATGAATGATTTTTTATTTTCTCCGTTTGAAAGTCCGTATTCTATGACAGTTTGCACATACGAGTTCACATTTTTCAATTTCTTTCTTCACTTTATCCATATTTGATGTTTGTTGGTAAAATGTGGAAATATTAAATTCTTTGTTATTACCTATATGATCAAATTCTAAGACTTCAGGATATTCCTTCCCCATAAACCCACAGTCGGTACATTTATTATTCTGTTTATAATCTAAAATGAAATCAGAAATCTTTTTTTTAATTCTGTCAACATATCCTATATGCTTTTCTCTGTTCTTGGGATACCAAATTTCCCGCATATATTTCTTATGACGTTCTTTCCTTTTTGTTATATCTTTATAGGGCATAATACTCATAAATCATAGCATTTATGAGCCCCTACTGTAAATACATAAAATTGTTGCGGAGGGCCGAATCGAACGGCCACCTCAAGGTTATGAGCCTTGCGAGATGCCTTTTCTCTACTCCGCTACGGTGAAAGCCCTATTATTATACAAAACGGGGAAAAAATCAACCCTCTACGACTAGATTTGCCCCATATCACTCAATACTTCACCAAACTGATCGATTGCTATTTTTGCATCTCGTTGAGAGAGTTCGAATGCAGACCCATCATGAGCAATACGATTTCTCACTTTATGTGCTTCCCACGCACTATCAATATTAGGTATATCACTCTTGTCAGCATTTTTCAGACGATCACCAAGTGAATCACCGGGAATACCCATAGTTTTAGTCACCTCTTCAAGAATAGTATCTGCTTCGATAATAGCCAATCGCCATTCTGATGAATTAACACTATCGACATGTTGCAGAACCTGTTCCCAGCGTGCGTTTTTAGGTGGAGCGATTTCAGCTTGTTTTTGTTTTGCAAATAATGCTTTCATTTTTTCAGCTTCTTCTTTTTTGATCTCCCAAATACGTACCAATGAGTACAGAATAATCGTAATAAGGATGATTGCCAAAACGATAAGGAAATTTTTTAACATCACCCAAAAGAGAGATTCGGAAACGGAATTCAAAAGACCACCGTTGCTAGAATTTTTTGATGCATATCCAGAATCACGAAGTGGTACGCCAACCCAAAGCAACAAGCGATACACTTGATAAAAGAAATAATCTAAATTTAAGAAATTAGTCAACCCATTCATACTTATAATTGTACAGCACTTTCAAACGCTTTACCAATCGCAAAAAGTCGATCCTCGCAAAAGTGTGGCGCCATAAACTGAATACTATGCGGAAGTCCATTGTTTGTTTTTCCTGAAGGAATAGCAATCCCTGGAATACCTACAATATTTGCAGGGACAGTAAAGAGATCTGACATATACATAGCGAGTGGATCTTCTGTTTTCTCTCCTGCTTTAAATGGTGGAAACGGAGATGTAGGGGTCGCAATAACACCAACTGTTTCGAAAACTTTTTTAAATTCTTCTTCAATTTGAGTACGAACAATACCTGCGGTCCCATAAAATGCATCATAATATCCGTGAGACAGAATATATGTACCTAAAAGGATTCTTCTTCGAACTTCTTTCCCAAATCCTTCCCCGCGGCTTTTTTCATATACATCAAGTAAGTCTCCTTCCTGATTCGAGTGTCCATATCGAATACCATCAAAACGTGCAAGATTACTCGACACCTCGGCTGGCTGTAAAATATAATAGGCAGCAAGAGAATATCGCGATACCGGAAGCTCAATATCAACAAGTTCATAACCGAGTTTTTTCAATATATTAAGTGATTCTTCAAAATTCTTTTTCACCTCTTCATCTATTCCCTCCCCAGAAAGCCAATCACGCGGAACACCAACTCTGTTAGTTTGTAGTTTGTAGCTTGTAGCTTGTAGCTGTCTTGCCTCCATCGGTACTGATGTTGCTTCTAAAGGATCGTGACTGGTGATTGCCGAAAAAATAATTTCTGCATCACGCACAGTTTTAGCAAATGGACCAATCTGATCAAGCGAAGACGCCATAGCCATGAGTCCTGATCGAGATACTGTTCCATACGTCGGTTTCATTCCTACGATTCCACAGAAGGCTGCAGGCTGTCTGATAGACCCTCCAGTATCAGAACCAAGTGCAATCAGTGCTCCCTCCATAGCAACAGCAGCAGCAGAACCGCCTGATGAACCTCCAGGCACATAGTCTGGCGCAAGCGGATTTTTCGTTCTCCCAAATGCACTGTTTTCAGTCGATGAGCCCATGGCAAACTCATCCATATTGGTTCGTCCCAAAAATACCACTCCTTGTTTTTTTAAAATAGATACAACTGTACTGTCATATGTTGCTGTATAATTTTCGAGCATCTTTGAAGATGCACTTGCGATATGACCAGCAAACAACATGTTATCTTTTAGTGCGATCGGGATACCTGTAAGGATAGTCGCAGTACCATCAGAAAACATTTTCTGTGCAGATAAAACTTGTTCATTAATATCATTATATATTTCGAGATATGCATTAATATCAGAATTCTTCTCCGAAATCACCGCAAGATACCGATCAACAAGTTCGCGTACTGAAAATTCACCACCCCGCAGAGATTCATGTGCTTTTTCAATAGTTAAATTTTTTAGATCAATATTTTTCATTACAGTATTTTTTTAACTTTCACATAATTCCCTTCGTGCGCCGGAGCTTCAGCAAGCACTACATTCGTATATGTTCCAGTTTCAATAGTAACCACATCATCTTTTCCTCTATTAATAAGATCTGGAATATTTTTCTCACCCACCATTCCTGCAACTTTTTGGACTTGTGCTACGTACTCCAAAATAGGATCCATACCTTTTGCGGCAGCTTCAAGTTCATCATCTGTAGCCGACAGACGAGCAAGACGAGCAAGTTTTTTAATATCTGAGATATTCATAGAAGCAGTATACCCGCACAGATACTTTCTTGCAAGAAAGTATCTGTGCGGGTAAGTTGACATAATCATATAATTTAAGTACTATTATATACAGTCATTAGTTCTTGTATATGAATCTTTTAATGGAACGCCTTATTGATAAGATAGAAATTTTTGATATATATTTAGATAAGATACCTCCGCTATTACGAGAATCTGAATGTATTAAAAAACTTGATTCTTTCGTACATGGAGAAAATAAAATCGCAGAGCGATTTATTGCACTAGAAGAATCCTCTGATGAAGTTTGGGAGATTATTGAATATTATCAATTAGAAAAATTAATTGGGGAAGCATTAGACTATCTAATAGATTTTCTAAAAAATATAGGGATTCTTCCAAAAATACTTATGGTAAAGACAGCTACCAGACCGTTAGTTATGGAAACACACTATTCTTTAAACTAACAAAAAAGCGATCACAAGATCGCTTTTTATAATAACTTCAAAAATTCTCTTTCATTTAAAATCTGTACATCTAATTTTTGTGCATCATCATATTTACTCCCCGGATCAGTTCCCGCAACGACATAATTCGTATTTTTTGACACAGAACCGACAACTTTCCCACCGAGAGATTTTATCTGCACCTTTGCATCATCCCGCGACATAGTCGCAAGACTACCAGTCAAAACGAATGTCTTACCGGACAGCTTAGAGCTTGAAGCTTGGAGCTTGGAGCTTTTTATCTGGAGATGTGGTAAGAGTTTAGCGAGAATTTTTTGATTATGAGAATCAGCAAACCATCTGATAATTTCTACCGCAACAATCGGACCAATTCCTTCGACAGATTCAAAACTTGAAGCTTGAAAATTGAAACTTGAAACATTAGAAAGAATATTAGGGAAATTGTTTGCAATAAGATCGGCTGTTTCTTCCCCAACATGGCGGATACCGAGTGAATATAAAAGTCTTGAGAGTGTAGTATTCCTACTTGTTTCAATAGATGCAAGAAGATTCTCCGAACTCTTTTCACCAAATTTTTCAAGGACTTCAAGGTCTCCCTGCTTGAGTTCATATATATCAGCATATTCACTTACCAGCCCTTCAGTCATAAGTTTTTCTACGATGCGATCTCCCATACCAACAATATTCATTCCTTTCTTGGAAACAAAGTGGATCATGCGCTCTAAATCCTGCGCAAAGCAATTTTTATTTGAACAATAGAGTGCTGCCGAGGTCGCCTCTTTAGCACCAATTGTTTCTTTGCGAACCGGACTATCGCAGACAGGACACAATTTGGGCATAATAAATTTCTTTTCTTTTCCAGTACGAAGCTCAGACAGCACACGGACAACTTCAGGAATAACGTCTCCTGCTTTTTTGATAATCACTGTATCCCCGATTCTTAAACCAAGTCGATTTATTTCATCCTCATTATGAAGTGTCGCTCGAGAAACAGTCGAACCGGCAACACGAATAGGACGAAGGTGTGCAACCGGTGTAAGAGCGCCAGTACGGCCGACCTGTATCTGAATATCTTCCACAATAGTTGTCACTTCTTCTGCGGGAAATTTATATGCAACACCAGATCGAGGAGATTTTGCAGTGAACCCCAGTGCATCCGATATATCGAGCTCATTTACTTTAATAACTACACCATCTACACCAAATTCGTGCTTCGCACGAATTTTTGATTGTGTTTGGTAATACTCTTCTATATCGGCAATAGTTGTACAGTGCGCATGGGATGGATTTACAGAAAAACCAAATTTCTTAAGTGTTTTTAATATTCCTTCTTGGGTTTTAGGTTGTACTAATTTTTTGTCGTGAGTTTCAAATTTATCAATTGCATAGAAAAATGTTTGGATGCTTCTGGTGCGTGTAACTCCAGAATCGAGTTGGCGAAGAGAACCCGCTGTTGCATTCCGTGTATTTGCAAACAAAAGAGATCCTTCTTGTGCGCGGAGCTTATTTGTTTTTTCCAAATCACTTTTTTTCATCCATGCCTCACCAACAACAACCAGGTCGATATCAATACCCAAGTCTTGTGGTATATTTTCTATCACGTTAATATTATGGGTAATATCTTCACCAATCTCTCCATCTCCGCGTGTGGCACCTAATACTAATTTACCCCGTTTATAGGTAACAATAATCTTCATCCCATCGATTTTGAGTTCAGTTATGTAATTTAGTTTTGTTTTCGCATATTGGGTTTTTAATAAAAAGCGTTGTATCTTTTCTTCCCATTTTATTAATTCTCCATGATCAAAAATATTATCGTATGACCATTGAGAAATTTCATGTTTAACTTTTATAAATTTATCCAACACTTCACCGCCCACTTTTTGTGTTGGGCTATTAGTTGCGAACTCAGGATACTCTTCTTCAAGTGAAGAAAGCTCTCGTATAAGCGCATCATATGCTTCATCGGAAATCTCCGGGGCATCATCTGTATGATACGCTTTTCGGTGATATTCAATCAGATCTCGAAGCTTCTGTATTTTTTTCTGGATTTCTGTTTTCGACATGTGTGAATATTATGGAGTCAATGATTGTATCTGTGGTCCTCCTGGTAAGTCAACCACTGTGTCACCTGATCCTCCACCTGAAGGAACACCTCCACCACCAGGACCCCCTAAACTACCTGATCCCCCTGGACCACCACCTCCTGGTGGAAGAACTATTACTGGATTTGGATATGTTGCTCTTACTGAACGTTCAATAGATTTTGGAGATAAAACAGGTTGAAATGAACCATCACCTGTGCATTGAGCAGTAAAACCACGAGAAGTGATACGGGTATGTGATACAGATACACCATTAACATCTATTGGAAAATTTTTGTTGACAGAAACAACCGCACAAGTATCTAGTGTTGGCGCAAACTCAAACATATACATGTCCAGTGATGGTGTACTAAATGAAATTGTTTGATCATTACAATAAATTGGATTTAATTGTCCTGTATAAAAGACATTAGTATTATTCCCTATGTCCCAATACAATGCACATTCAGCTCCAGTATCAGCTGCGAAAAAAGCGATATTTGCATCTCTGGCTTCAGATGATAAGACCAATTCTTTATAAGTTACATTTGCAATACCAATCGCCATAGTAAGAATAATACCGGCAATAAGAACAGTGAACAGAGCAACGAAACCACCTGAAGAGCTAATAGCTAGTAGCTTACAGCTTGTAGGTAAAGAATCCTGAACTCCGACTTTGTTGTTTTTACTTTTTACCATTTGCTGTGTCATATTATAGTATCCAATTAAATAAATTCTCTTCTGCTTTTACTGAATACACAGTGGTACTCGACCCCTGTGTCCAAGAAACTTCAGATATAATATTCAATTCGTCAGCAGAGAGATCTTGTGCTCTGAGTGTACGGTAAAATTTTGTCGCAGAAAAATTAGAATCTTGAATATACCCTTTTCCACCCGGACTATCATCATAGTAAACTAAACAATCAATAGGACTCACGCATGAAGTAAACGGCGGCGTACCACCATTCATCCAAAAAGTATAATCCAAACTACAACCATCCTGACAAGTAGGAATCATTAGATTAACAAAATCTGTCCACCCGGTATTACCCATAACAGTGGTATCACGAATATTCCTCGTTAACTCAATTCCCTCTTGGGCAAGGTACGATGCAATAAGACGATTTTTTGCATACTGAACATCTCCTACTCCATGACTACTGATAACAATAATACCAAGGATTGAGAACGAGAAAATAAAAATCGCCACCAGTGTCTCAATAAGTGTGAATCCAGAATTTTTACTTTTTAGTTTTAACTTTTTACTTTGCATATATATTATTCATCTACTTGTCTCTGAGATATTATCGTCTCGAGCGCAAAGGGTGTCACCACTCCTCTATAGTCTATCACCCCTGCGAGACGAATTCGAACGTACGGTTGACGAGCTGGACTTTCAGGAGTCGCAGAGCCAATAACTATAAAACCAGACTTTGCCATATCTATATGTACTTCTGTTGGAAGTAGATTATAAAAGTCATCGTTACTTGACGTCAGTCCAAATTCTGATTTCTGCAATATTCCATCATCACTTGTACCAGTTATTCTATAGACATATTCATCTCCTATGCCCGTAACAGGATCCCAATCTCCATCCACTTGTTCAAATGAAAACTGATAGGTTAAAACTGAACAATCGCCACCACTAGTTCCACAATTATACGCACTACCTAGTCTCGCATTACGCGCAATATCTTCCATAGCAAAACTGATCGTATCTATAACAGAACGAAGTTTTTGATTTTTCTTGTGTACTGATGTGACAGTAAGCACTGCACCGATCCCAATTAAAATAATAATCGTAAATAATCCTGCGGAAATCATCATTTCGATTAGCGTGAATCCAGCTGAGCAGGTTCTAGGTTCTAGGTGCGAGGTTCTAGAAGAATTCCCAATTCCGGATTTCAATTTGTATTTTGTAAATGGTAATTTAAAATTGTATTTCATATTTTATTGTGCGCTTATTTGTCCGATTCGTGAGACTGAGACAGTACGTTCTTGTCCACGTGAAGACCTCAGTGTTATTTTAGCACTAATAAGTGTTCCAATATTAGGATCATTAACAGCAAAAGATGCCTCTAGTTTCGGTCTCGTAAAAATAATATCAAGCGATTGGAAGGTTGATATAGAAGCAAGATGGGGACCATTTGCATCTATTACCTCTATTCCAGAAATAATGAATTCATCTGGAAGTGACAAGACATCAATACACTCATTGTCTGAATAATGAACGACATCACAATATGAAGTAGAATTATCATATTCGCCAATAGTTGCCATATCAAAATCAGCAAAATAAACAAACTGAGTGTTTTCAGTAATATCAAAATGAACTCCATATGCAGGTTTAAGTCCATTAGCAAAATCTGTTGGTGTAAATGTATTACTCCCTTGGGTCACTTGTGGCGGCATACGCCCAGAGCTTCCAGAAAGTTGTGCTTGTCGGATTTGCAATGCAACATCTTGCACAAGATTTTGCAATTTCACATTTGAACTAAAATCAGTAAAATTAAACATCACAACACTAGAGAGGGCTGCAAAAATAGAAATGACGATGATGAGCTCGACGAAAGTAAAACCAGATGTTCGTGAAGCTTGAAGCTTGAAGCTTGAAGCAGAAAAATCCTTAGTCCCAACATTTTTCTTTTTACTTTTTTCTTTTTGCTGTGTCATTTTTTTATCCGAATAACAATGCAATTGAACCCAAATCAAACCCACAGAAAAATACAATGGCGAGAGCGGTGACCAAAAATGGCGCAAATGGGAGCGGGGTTTTTGTGGTAAATGTACGACCTTTAACAACAAGCAGAAATACCCCAACAAGTGCACCAAGCCAAAATGCCATAAGAAGTGTGGTTGCTCCACCAGATAAACCAAGAAGGAATCCAATACCCAACATGAGTTTTGCATCACCTAACCCCATCATTTCACCCTTTGAGAAAAACCAAATTGCCCAAAATGGAAATGCGAGAATTGGACCCGCTAATACATGCCACAACCCTGGTAATGAGAATGTTTGGAAAACACCATCACCAAAAAACATTCCAATAAATGCGAGACCTGCAAAAAGATAGACCAATCTATCTGGAATA
>CALRET010000004.1 GCA_943356375.1 Candidatus Nomurabacteria bacterium
CGCCACTTGCTCGGTATTGGAGAACCGGAAGATCTCTTTATGGGAATTGAAAACGGGGTGGACTTTTTTGATTGCGTTTTGCCGACACGACTTGGTCGCAATGGAACGATTTATACGAAAACAGGGAAAATACACATCATCAATACAAAATATAGAAATGATTTTTCTCCGATTGAAGATGACTGCGAGTGTTATAGCTGTAAGAATTATACCAAGGCATATATCGCACATTTATTTCATGGCAAAGAAATGCTCGCCGGCACGCTCGCGTCAATCCATAATCTTCATTTTTTAGTGACGCTCGTTGATCGCATCCGCCAATCGATACTCGACGATACATTTTTTAAATTTAAGGAAAAGTTCTTGAAAGATTATCAATAAAGTGTATTATCAGGTATATGTTATCTATCATCGTTCCGGTATTTAATGAAAAAGACAATCTTCAAAAGCTCAATGATGAGATTCTTTTTGTGGTACAAAAGATGGGTGTGTCTTTCGAAATTATTTTTGTTGACGATGGGAGTACAGATCAATCATGGAAAGAGATTGAATCTATTTCTTCAAAAAATCAAAATACGAAAGGAGTTCGTCTTAGAAAAAATTATGGAAAGTCTGCAGCTCTTCAAATTGGTTTCGATACTTCGAGTGGTGATGTTGTAATCACGTTAGATGCAGACTTTCAAGATTCTCCGCATGAAATTCCAGAACTATACAAGATGATTACCAAGGATGGATATGATCTCGTATCTGGATGGAAACAAAAACGTTTTGATCCGTTAAATAAGACAATACCTACAAAATTATACAATTGGGCGACAAGAAAAATGTCAGGTATAGAACTACATGATTTTAATTGCGGACTTAAGGCATATAAGAAAGAGGTGGTAAAAAATATTGATGTGTATGGTGAAATGCATCGATATATTCCCGTGCTCGCACATTGGGCGGGATTTACAAAAATAGGCGAGAAGGTTGTTGCGCATCAAAAAAGACAAAACGGTATAACTAAATTTGGTCCTGAGAGATTTATGCATGGGTTCCTTGATCTCCTTTCTATTTGGTTTATGGTAAAGTTCGGTAAACGAGAGCACTAGCGAATAGTATGTATTCTCAATAATAATTTAGTAATTCAAACAAAAAACGCTCATTATGAGCGTTTTTTGTTTGAATATGGTAGTGTAAAGAAAAAGTTATTTTCAAATGAAAAAACTCTTAATACTATGTTTGTCTATATGGACACCTGTTACATATGCTCAAAATAATCTTCCTTGTCTTGCTGCTGATATTATTTTTCTAACAGACAGATCTTTTTCAATGATGGGTGCTGAACAATTGGTTGGTGATGCAGTGTCTGTTCTTGTCGAAGGTATTGTTCCTGAGGATACTCGTATTCAATTTGGAATTATCTCTTTTGGGGGAATTGCTCAAGTTGAAATACCATTGACTTCTGATTATCCAAAGCTTCTTTTATCTATTGAAGAATACAAAAAGAAGAATGCAAATGGAAGTAACACCTATATTGTTCCAGGAATTAATTTAGCCAGGAAAGTATTTTCGGAAAGCAGTAATGAAAATAATCCATTAAAGATAATTATTGTTCTATCTGATGGAGAAGTATTTGATGAATATGGACTCGGTGAATTTACTGATTTACTTTCAAAAAAAGAAAATATTATATTTTTTGCATTAGGGTTTGGTCCAGAAAATGATATCCCTGATATCTCAGATCCAATACTAAGGATGAGGTTTGTAAGCTTTATGTCTATCAATGATTCATTGCTTACTAGAATTTCAAATGGTAAGTACTATAGGAATAATTCATTAATGTTACGGGACACCATTCGTAAACTCGGTGCATGTCTATAGTATTCTTTCTTTAGAGAAAACCCGAAGAAATCAAACAGTATAGTATTCGGAGGAAAAAATCCTGATCTACGTTAATCGGGTCAGTAGAACTTCCTAAAGTAGTGGCGAGCGAAATAGGAAAAGCCCAAACCGAGTTTTGTTACGGCAAATCCGGGGTTGTAGGACTACGGTGTAGTATCCTGAGTACCGGCGAGAATAAATAACTCTCTGGGAATCCACCAAGACCATCTTGGTAAGGCTAAATACCTAAAGAAATGATGACCGGCAGCTCCGCTGCCGGTCTTTTTGTTTGATTTTTGCACTACAAAAATCATCCAGGAAATATATTTTGAATTTTATTCAAAATATTTTGTCGGACACCAGTCGATGTGGTAATATAACTTTTAACCATGTCAAAGCCTATTTTTAACCTTAAGAGTGAATACATTCCTGCTGGAGACCAACCGGCAGCTATTTCGCAATTGCTCAAGGGTCTTGATAAGGGAATGAGAAAGCAGACACTCTTAGGTGCAACGGGAACAGGGAAGACATTTACTATTGCCAATGTCATCAAAGAACACAACAAACCGACACTCGTTATTGCGCACAATAAGACGCTTGCAGCCCAACTTGCCCAAGAGTTTCGAGAATTTTTCCCTGATGCTGCCGTGCACTATTTCGTCTCATATTACGACTACTATCAACCGGAAGCCTACATGCCGGTAACTGACACGTATATTGAAAAGGATGCGCAAATTAACAAGGAGATCGACCGTCTTCGCCATGCATCGACACAATCGCTTTTGACCCGCAAAGATGTGATCATTGTCGCTTCAGTATCCTGTATTTACGGATTGGGAAGTCCTGCTGAATACGAGCGGGTTAATCTGAAGCTTTCAGTTGGTGATGCGATGGACCGCACTGTGTTTATGAAAAAATTGATCGGTGTGCATTTTACTCGGACAACTGTTGATTTATCTCCCGGTCAATTTCGAGTTGTCGGATCCCGTGTTGATGTAATGCCTATTTCAGAAGAAATCATGTATCAGGTTGAATTTAGTTCTGGAAAGATTTCATCAATTATAAAGGTTGATCCCGTGTCATCAAAAATAATTAAAGAAGAACAGAGTATATTTATATTTCCCGCAAAGCACTTCATTACTGAAGATGCGAAAACAAAAATCGCGCTTAAGGCGATTAAAAAAGAGCTCGATGTTCAGTTAAAGAAATTTGAAAAAGAAGGAAAACTTCTTGAGGCGGAACGCATTAAACGTCGCACTAACTATGATGTCGCTATGATTCGCGAAGTTGGATATTGCAGTGGTATTGAAAACTACTCACGTCATCTATCTAATAAGGCACCCGGAGAACCGCCTGAGACCCTCATCTCTTACTTTAAGGGTGATTTCCTTACTGTTATCGATGAATCGCACGTCACATTACCACAACTCGGAGGAATGTATGCCGGAGATGCTTCACGTAAACAAACACTTGTTGAATATGGTTTTCGTCTACCGTCCGCAAAAGATAACAGACCGCTCAAATATCCTGAATTTGAAGAACGAGTTGGGCAGGTGATTTATACGAGTGCAACCCCGAGCAAAGTGGAGCGAGAATCGAGTGATCAGATCGTTGAGCAAATTATTCGTCCAACAGGACTTATTGATCCTGAATTAATTGTAAAACCGGTCATTGAAAAAGGGAATTATCCAGGTCAGATTCAGGATTTTATTGCGGAAACTGAAAAAACCATCAAACGTGGTTTTCGTGTATTAGCAACAACACTGACAAAGAAAATGGCCGAAGATCTATCTGTGTATTTAAAAGAGCGAAAAATTAAAGCCGAATATTTGCATAGCGATATCAAAACTATTGAACGCATTCAAATCCTTACTCAATTTCGAAGAGGCGAATTTGATGTATTAGTTGGAGTCAATTTGCTCCGTGAAGGGCTTGATCTGCCGGAAGTGGCACTGATTGGTATATTGGATGCTGATAAAGAAGGATTCCTTCGTTCTGATACCGCACTTATTCAGACTATTGGCCGTGCTGCTCGCAATGCCGAAGGACGCGTTATTCTGTATGCCGATGTGATGACGGGGTCGCTCGAGCGTGCAATGGCTGAGACCAATCGACGCCGAGAAACCCAGCTCGCATACAATAAAAAGTATGGTATTACACCTAAAACCATTCTAAAAAATATCAAAGATATTACACAGGAGATGGAAAGTAAACATGGAAAAGCGGTCAACGCAGAGCTTTCGCTTGATTTGGAAATATTCAAGAAAGCATATGCGAAAGAATTAAAAAAAGACACTGGTCGACCAAAACTTGGCACTGTGGCGCTTTCCGATGAAGAACGTGAGAGTTTGGTGTATGAAAAAATAATCAAGATTAAGGAAAAGGAAATGAATAAGGCGGTGAAAGAGCTTGACTTCGAAACCGCCGCAATTTTACGTGATGAGATAGTGGTATTGCAAGAAAGAATGAATGCCCGATAATATATTTTAAAGCTTCGCTTAAAATATATTTCCTGGGTGATTTTTGTAGTGCAAAAATCAAATAAAAAACCTGACTAAATCAGGTTTTGTTTTTTACTTATTAATTTCTTTGTATTCGGTCTCTGTTAGTAGCTGACCCCCATCAGTATTTTCGGGTTTGTAATACTGATAGACGGTTCCCGATATTAATCTTGTCGCGTCTATGCTTGCAGGTTTTTCAAAATAATATGTTTTTGCCATGTGTCCTTTTGTGCAAGATAATATCTGTTTACCATTTACTGTTCCATGGCCGGTGTACATATATTTTCTGGTATGTTTGAAGCGGGCGAGGCGACCGCTATTGTCGGAAGATTTTTTGATTTTCCAACCGACAAAGCAACCAACCAAGAAAGCAATACAACAATAGACTATCGTCTCTAGCATAGAAAGTACTTTATTTCTAGGGTTAAATTAACATACTATTTAGTTTTTGTCAAAGATTAATCAGTGTGATACAATTGAAGTAATAGAAGATCGATACAGCCCCATATGGAATATATGGAGGCTCTTATCCGGTATATCACTATTAAAACATGAATCCCGTTAGAGATCATTCGGTTACGATATGGCACATAGGAACAACGGGCAACATAGTAAGGTTGAAATTATAAACAATTAATCTATGACGGAAATCTAACGATTTCCTATCTCTAACGGGATGAAAAAACACGAACCATTAAACAGTATTATCGTCAAAGGCGCACGAACCCATAACCTGAAGAATATCAGCGTTGAGATGCCGCGCAACAAGATGATTGCGATCACTGGTATGTCTGGCTCAGGTAAATCATCCCTTGCTTTCGATACGATTTTTGCCGAGGGCCAACGTCGCTATGTCGAGTCTCTTTCATCGTATGCCCGCCAATTCTTGAACCAAATGCCTAAACCGGATGTCGATGAGATTTCCGGACTCTCACCTGCAATTTCAATAGATCAAAAATCTCGTTCCAATAATCCTCGTTCGACCGTTGCAACCATTACCGAGATCTACGATTATCTCCGTGTATTGTATGCGCGTATTGGTCATCCACATTGTCCGATTTGTGGTGAAGAAATCAAGAAACTTTCAAATGAAGAGATCATCAATTTTATCCTTGCCAAGGTTGCGGATTTTAACAAAGGGAAAAACAATAAAAAATCAGTCATGGGTGTGGAATGGAATGAAACAGAGATCACTATTTTTTCTCCTATCGTACGCGGACGAAAAGGTGAGTACTATCAACTCCTGTACGATTTACTCGGAAAAGGTTTTGCTGAAATTCGCTTGGATGGGACGATGAAAAAACTTCGTGAATCTATAACATTGTCAAAAAACAAGGCGCATACCATTGAACTTTTGGTTGATAAATTCCTCGTACACGAATTTTCTCCCTCCGGGAGATCGCCCGTAGGGGGAAAGGATTCAGTAGATGCTGGAGCGCGTATGCGTCTCGCTGAAGCGGTTGAACGAGCACTGACTGAAGCCGACGGACTAGTGGTCACAAAAATAGGCGAAGAAGAATTTGTCATGTCTTCAAAATTTGCCTGCAAGAATGACGGATTTTCATTTCCTGAAGTTGAGCCTAGACTCTTTTCATTTAACTCACCATACGGTGCATGTCCGGCTTGTAATGGTCTCGGTTCAAAATATTTCGGCGGAGATGAAGTTTGTGACATTTGTAATGGTGCCCGACTTCGCCAAGAAGCACTCAATGTATTTCTCACAGCACAAAATGTTAAAATAAAAGGAGATAAATCAAAAAAACCCGGCGTCAATATTTTAGATTTGGCATCGCTTTCTATTGCTGATGCGGCAGAGTTTTTCAAGACCCTTAAGCTTACTGATCAAGAGAAAGAAATTTCTGTGCCTGTTGTCAGAGAAATCGAAGCCCGCCTTGAATTCATGTTGGATGTTGGACTCGATTACCTCCAACTCTCTCGTAAGGCAAATACACTCTCAGGTGGAGAAGCTCAGCGTATTCGACTTGCGTCTCAACTTGGTTCACGTCTCGTCGGTGCCATGTACGTACTCGATGAGCCGACTATCGGACTTCATCAACACGACAATGAACGCCTCATCAAAACACTCGAAAATCTGCGCGATCTCGGCAACACTATTTTAGTGGTTGAGCACGATGAAGACACTATCTATGCGTCTGACTATATTGTCGATATCGGACCAAAAGCGGGTGTGCATGGCGGAGAAGTTATTGTTTCTGGCTGGCTCGAAGACTTACTTACCGCAAAGAAAAATACGAGCGGATCTCGCACGCTCGCATATCTCCGCGGAGAAGAACAAATTCCTATTCCAGAAAAGCGTCGCGAAGCAAAAGGAGTAATCCGTATTGCCGGAGGAAAAGTTTTTAATATTCAAAATTTAAATGTTGAAGTACCGCTTGGTGTCATGACCTCAATTACCGGCGTGTCTGGTTCAGGTAAGAGTTCGTTTATGTATGAAATTCTCCATAAGAATTTACAGGGACGACTTGAGCGCAAATTCCGTACAGCAAAAATTTACAATGCTGCATCAGTTACTGGTACTGAATATGTGTCCCGTGCAATCTTGATCGATCAATCTCCGATAGGACGAACACCGCGCTCAAACATTGCTACCTATACGGGTTCGTTTACACATATTCGTGATTTATTTGCGACAACCGAGGATGCACGACTTCGCGGATGGAAATCAAACAGATTTTCATTCAACGTGAAAGGTGGACGATGTGAGGCGTGTGAAGGAAATGGAGAAATTGCTGTTGAAATGCACTTCCTTCCGACCGTATATGTTACCTGTGATGTGTGTAATGGAAAACGTTTTGACAAGGAAACGCTGACGGTAAAATATAAGAAAAAAAATATTCATGAAATTCTCCGTATGACTGTTGAGGATGGACTTAAATTCTTCCACGAAATACCTGCTGTTTCTGACCGACTTCAGACATTGATGGATGTGGGACTTGGATATCTCGAACTTGGCCAATCCGCAACTACACTTTCAGGCGGGGAAGCACAGCGTGTGAAGATTTCTTCAGAGCTTTATCGCACGCATCTGGAAAAAACTATTTACCTGCTCGATGAACCGACTGTCGGACTTCATTATGATGATGTCGTTAAACTTCTCGAAGTCTTAAACAAACTAGTCGTAAAAGGAAATACTGTTGTTCTGATTGAACACAATCTGGATATAGTCAAAGCATCAGACTATGTCATCGACTTTGGTCCTGAAGGTGGCACCGGTGGTGGACAGCTTATTGCAAAAGGAACCCCGGAAGAGGTGGCGAATAATACTAAAAGCTATACAGGGAAGTACCTTAAGAAAGCGTTAAAGAGAAAATAAAAAACCCGAGATATCGGGTTTTTGGAGGTTATTGAAGTGATGGATTAAATAAGAGTACTTCTCCTTTGAGCAATGCACGAATAGTATACAACTTTCTCATTTGGTACTCACGAATTCTTTGTAAGAGATATGTTAATAATTCATTTATTTCTCGGCTTTCATTAACCGAGAAATCCTTTAAATGTCTCTTTATTGATTTCTCTATGTACCCAAGTGTTATGAGACATATAGTATTGATTCGTTGGTCGAGAATTGTTTTTGCAGATAGAATATCCTTATCTCTGTTTAATACAAACTCCCTTACTATATCGTCAAATTTCATAGGCATATTTTTGAAGTTGCACACAGACGAAACAGATAGATCGGTATTGAGACAAGAGTTTTCACTGTTATGAATGAAAGAAGCAGGAAATACATTCCCACAAACATAATGCTCGATGTTATAAATTTTCCGATCCAATATCTGCGAACAAATGCAGTACCCTTAGGTAATTCATGTCCTTCATTAATTTTGAAAAGGACAACATCTTTTGCTAATTCGAGTAATTCTCGATCCTTGCTTTTCTTTACAAAGAAATAGATTATCAAGTTTGTTACCAGAGACTTGAGAATCAAGAGTAGAACAGTTATCATTCGTATTGTATTACATCTTTTCAATTTATACCATGAAATTAAAAGACTTGCAACAACTTACTATCCCGGATAATCCCGGCATATACATCTTTAAACGAAAAGGTGTCATTTTATATATTGGCAAAGCGACCTCGTTGAAAGATAGAGTGCGGAGCTATTTTGGTAAAGATCTTATAGTAACCCGTGGTCCGCACTTGGTTGATATGATAACCAAATCAACAGTGATTGATTGGAAAGAAACAGACAGTGTTCTTGAAGCATTAATACTCGAAGCGGCGCTTATCAAGAAACATCAACCCTACTACAATACGAAAGAGAAAGATGATAAGAGTTGGAACTATGTCTGCATTACAAAAGAAGTGATTCCAAAAATTATCATTCAGCGTGGGAAAAATATCGATTTTAATATGTTTTATGCTTCAGGTTTCAAGCTTCAAGTATGGTACGGTCCTTTTACAAACGGGAATCAACTTCGCGAAGCGATGAAAATCGTTCGTCGTATCTTTCCATATATCGATGTCAGTTCAAGTAAAAAACAGAATTATGAATTTTATCGACAACTAGGACTCACTCCTGATCTGCGTTTTAAGAATGACGCATTGGAAAAAGAATATAAAAATAACATCAAGAACATCAAATTATTTTTCGAAGGAAAGAAAAAACAAATCATTCGTGAGCTTAAAAAAGAAATGATGGGGCACGCGAAGGCGCGGAAATTTGAACAGGCAGGGGAAGTGAAGCGACAGATATTTGCGCTCGAACACATAAATGATGTCGCGCTAATTAAGAATGATATGGAACATTATGACATTATACATAATGTCATAATGAAAAATTTCAGGATTGAAGCATATGATGTCGCACATATGTCAGGAAAAAACATGGTTGGGGTTATGACAGTTGTTGAAGCCGACTCCGCCAGAGGCTTCTTCGAGCTGAAGAAATCTGACTATCGAAAGTTTATTATTCGAACTCAAACTGGAGCGAATGATACAGGAGCACTCGCCGAAATGCTCGATCGTCGACTTGGTCATCCGGAATGGAGGTACCCGAACCTCATTGCTGTGGATGGCTCCACCGCCCAGATTAATGCTGCAACAAAGGTTTTGAAAGAATTTGGTGTGCAAATCCCGATTGTATCTGTAGTGAAAGATGATCGGCATAAAGCCAAAGCGATCAAGGGTAATCCGACATTGGCACGCGAACATGAATCAGCGATACTTCTTGCAAATAACGAAGCACACAGATTTGCGATTACTTTTCATAAAGCAAAAAGAAATAAGAACTTCTTGAATTAGGGTCTAGGGTATAGTGTTTAGGGTATAGGAAATGCTTTTTTACTTACTTTTTACTTCTTACTAATGTATAATTGAACCATGGAAAAGATTCGTGTGGGGGTTGTCCGCGGGGGGATTAGTCCAGAATATTCTGTCTCACTAAAGACTGGTGCAACCGTACTTGGTATCCTTCGTAGCGAACTAAGTGATCGATATGAAGCTATAGATGTCCTCATTGATCGTGAGGGTATTTGGCATGTTCGTGGAATGCCTATTGAACCAGAAACACTTGGTGAATATATTGATGTGGTTTGGAATGCACTTCACGGTGAATATGGCGAAGATGGGATGCTCGATAGTATTCTTGAGTCATTGCGTATTCCATCAACAACTCGATTTCAGTTCTTAGGTGATACTATCTCAAATAAGCACAAAACAAAAGAGCTTATTAAAAATCTTGGTTTAGGCACTCCTAATCATGAAATAGTCCGTAAGGATTTGGCTGAGATTAATAATGAGTATCTGGTAAGTGAAGCAAAAAAAATATTTACGAAAATTTCTCCACCATGGGTAGTTAAGCCACTTGTTGGAGGTTCATCTATTGATGTGCGTCTTGCACGAACGTTTGATGAATTATTGCTTGCGTTGTACGATGGGTTGGCTCTCTATGATGATCTGTTGGTGGAAGAATATGTTTACGGAAGAGAAATTGTCGCTGGAATGATTCCAAATTTTCGGAATGAAAATCATTATCAATTACTACCACTTGAAATTCATAAAAAAGAAAGTCTCTTATCGCATAGTACTCGCCACGGGGGAGATGTTCGGTTTCTTGATACCCATACACTTCATCCATTCGAAAAAGAAGAAATACATGGTATTGTCAGATCTCTTGCTGAAATACTCGGCCACACGCATGCGTTCACCGTTGATATGATTGTTGCACCAAGAAAAATTGTTATTCTTGAGGTTGATGGTGTGCCGGCATTAGGAGAAAATACACCATTATTCTCAATGCTTGAAAAAGTTGGCTGTACACCAAAACAATTTGTCGAACATATATTAGCGCCACATGGTACCAGATAAAATCGTTATGGGAAATTCATTTATACATGCTGATATATTCTTTTTTATTACAACTATCGCAGTGGTAATTTTCTCTGTTTTATTAGTCATCGCACTTACATATCTAGTAAAAATTCTTCGAGATATTCGAAAGGTGGTTCATACCGTCGAAGAAGAAATGGAACATATCAAAGGAGATGTGTATGATGCGCGTGTGGGTATCCGTGGAAGCAGGGTAGTACAAAAGATCAAAGGATTCCTTGGTATTCCAAATACTAAATTAAGAAAGCGTAATAAATAAAAACCCCATCGCTGGGGTTTTTATTTATTACGCCAATACTACGCGGCTAAATCTCTTTGACTTTCCAATACCACATCCATCATCTGGTTATTTTGCTCCAAGAATTTATTATATTCTTGTTCACTGACCTCCATATTGAACACATAAAACTTCCCATCTTTTTCCTTTGTGTCAGTACCGATGACGGGTTTCTCGTCTCTCAGTTTCAAGAGAGCACGTTCGTAGTTTGAAGACGCTTTCACCCATTCTTTTGGTTTATTAAAAAATCCCATAATGTATATATTAAAATGATAAATAAGTACCTAATTAGTATATGTAATTTTTCGGGGAAATTCAATCGGGTGGACCGTACAGGACTCGAACCTGCCACCCCATCATTGCAAATGATGTGCTCTACCAGATGAGCTAACGGCCCAAAATATTATATATTTATGAACAACCTTAATTCTTGTAAATGATGGTCACAAGTATTTTTCTGGTGAAAAATCTCGCGACCCCGTCTCGGCACGTCTGCCTCCGACGTTCCGATCGGGTCCCACCCCGGTCTCACTCCACCAGATGAGCTAACGGCCCTTAAAACTTGTATACATGTTCGGGCGACAGTCTTGTGCTGTTTAGCCCTTAAATACACACTCATTAGTATAGTAATTTTTTCAGAAAAAGCAAGTAAAATCCCTCTCATCTGAGAGGGACTGCTTAATTGTATGTTGACTCCATAGTTGATTCAATAATGGAGTATCTGTCCATGTATAGCTCGGCTATGATTGATTCATTTTCTTCTTTGACAATATGCATGTGAAAATTAATAAAGAATGGACTATATGCAGGAACTATAAAATAGACAGAAGATTGTTTACGGGGAATTGTGAACTTATGGTAGGACTTAAAGGTGTTGCTTTCGATTATTCTTTGGAATAGATATAATTGTGTCGGTTTACTGAATGTCATGGTAAATATTGTCAGAATTCTTGAATCTTTTGAATCCATGTTCTCTTGGGGAAGAGTAAAAATGTTTTCATTTCCCGTAGTTCTGAGTTTCTTTTCGGCTAATTCAAGGGTCGATTCAGTTGAAAAGAAATAATACTCATACAATGATGCTCGAGAGACGAACTCTATTTTTTCTGTGGCAATATTTAATTTTTGACACAGCTGTCTTGCTTGTTTAAGTCCCATATGTCAAAGGTTACTTCTGTCATCATTATACATGGAATTGTACAGATGACCAGAGTGCACAGGTATGCTAGGATATAGATATATGGACGATAATCAAATGATATATGGGAGACATCCGGTAAAGGAATTTCTCTCTACAACCCCAGCGCGGACAAATAAAATATTTATTCAAGAAGATTCTCACGGAGCAGAAATAGACGAAATAAAACAACTTGCCAAGAAAAACAAAATTCCGGTGAGTTTTGTCGATGCACGAAAACTTCGCGATCTTATTCCAGAAGGACTTACCCAAGGGATTGTTGCTGAAATACAAGAACATGAATATCTAGATCTCGATGAATTTCTTCAGACACTCGATATATTAAAAAACCCATCAGTGGTTATTCTTGATGAACTCGATGACGCACATAATATTGGTGCTATTATTCGTACTTCAGCTGCTGCGGGAGTTTCTGGTATTATTGTTCCAAAACATCGACAAGCACCCATCTCTGGTGGAGTGTACAAAACATCCGCGGGAACCGTTGGGAAGATTCCTATTATTCGTGTGGGCAATATCAATCAGGCAGTTCGAACGCTCAAAGATAATAAATTTTGGATATTTGGCTTGGATGAAAAGGCACAGAAAAATTTCTGGGAAGAAGATATGTGTATCCCGGTCTGTTTTATTGCAGGAAATGAACATACAGGTATCCGTGAAAAAACAAAAGAACTCTGTGATTTTCTCGTATCCATTCCGATGGAAAAACAAGTTGAATCCTTGAACGTTTCTGTTTCAACAGCACTCGTGGTATATGAATGGAAAAGACAAAATCTATAGATTTCCTGTGTTTTGTAATTAAAAGATGATATACTACATGTATTCCTTTTATATCTCTAACCTATACTTTGTCCTATGGTCACTAGAAAAAAAACTTTATCAGTTGTCGAGCAATATTCTTTCTTTGCGTTGTTTGCTGGAGTGTTTGTACTCGTCTACTTCACCTTTAAAGCATTTCTCACTCCACTTATATTTGCAGCAATGCTTGCAGTCGCGTTCGCACCACTTTACCGAAAACTAAAAAAGATGTGTCGAGAAAGTGCTCGTGCAGGATCATTGTTAACTGTGACACTACTGTTGCTCTGTATTATTGTCCCCGCGTCATTCCTAGGTGTGCAGGTAATCAAAGAGGCGACTGGGTTGTATCAGAGTGCAACTACTCCAGGTAGTCAATATGAGACAATCATTCAACAGGCAGTTACCGAGCCAATTCAACGGCTATATCCAGGATTTTCTTTCAATACATCTGACGCAATAGAAAAATTTACTAATTGGTTTGTATTAAATCTGGAAAATATTTTCTCCGGCACAATCGAAACCATCGTTCAGTTTTTCATCGTTATTATTTCGCTATTTTATTTCTTAAAAGATGGTAAGCGTCTCACTGAAGAATTGATCACACTTTCTCCGTTACCTGAACGATACGATGAAATTATTATTGCACACATCACACGTGCAATACATTCTATCGTTTCAGGATCTCTTTTTATTGCATTATTACAGGGAATCCTTGCTGGAATAGGACTCTTTTTGTTTGGAGTACCAAATCCAGCATTATGGGGAACCATCGCTGCGTTTGCGGCACTTATGCCATCTCTAGGCACCGCGCTCGTCATTATTCCTTCTATTATATTTTTATTTATACAAGGCAATACACTTGGAGCTATTGGTCTTACGTGTTGGGGAGCTGGACTTGTCGGTCTTATAGATAACATTCTCATGCCGTATGTCGTTGGTCGTGGGGCATCACTACATCCATTATTTGTCCTTTTTTCCGTGCTTGGCGGTTTGGCATTTTTTGGGCCAATCGGTATATTCTTTGGGCCGATTATCCTCTCAATTGCATACACACTCATTGATATTTATCGAAATGATTTTGATACGAAATTGGTACGTGCAAAGGAAATCTAAATTAACTATACTATAGTCATGGAAGAAAAAATTACCTATTTTGCAGAGACCGATTATCGCAATAAAAAGACGCGATTTGGTATAAAAGAGCGCGATCGCGCACGCCACATGTATGTTATCGGAAAGACGGGTATGGGAAAATCTACCTTGCTTGAAAACATGGCTATTCAGGATATTCAAAATGGTGAAGGAGTTGCCATTATTGATCCACACGGAGGTTTTGCTGAAAAAATGCTTGACTATGTTCCCGAACATCGTATTGGTGATGTGATTTATTTTGCACCATTCGATTTGGAAAACCCAATCGCATTTAATGTTATGGAAAATATTGGGGCTGATAAACGCCATTTAGTTGCAGCGGGACTTATGAGTGCGTTTAAGAAACAATGGGTGGATGCATGGAGCGCTCGTATGGAATACATGCTCAACAATACTATTCTCGCATTGCTCGAATATCCAGGAGCGACACTCATGGGGGTTAATAAAATGCTTTCCGATAAAGAATTTAGAAAGAAAGTGGTCGCAAACATTAGTGATCATTCAGTGAAATCATTTTGGGTTGATGAATTTGCAAACTATACGGAGCGTATGGCGGCTGAAGCAGTGCCGGCAATTCAGAATAAAATTGGTCAATTTACCGCAAACCCACTCATTCGAAACGTCATCGGACAAGAGAAATCATCATTTGATATTCGTGAAGTCATGGATACAAAAAAGATTTTAATTATGAACCTTTCGAAAGGACGCATTGGTGAACAAAATGCCGCACTTCTTGGAGGAATGCTTATCACCAAGATTTACCTTGCGGCAATGTCGCGTGCCGATCTCTCTGAAGCAGAGATTGCAAAGAAGCCGAGTTTTTATTTTTATGTGGATGAATTTCAATCCTTTGCGAGCGATAGTTTTGCAAACATTCTTTCAGAAGCAAGAAAATACAAACTTTCCCTTACTATTGCACACCAATATGTTGAACAGATGACTGATGAGGTCAAAGCCGCGGTGTTTGGAAACGTAGGAACTATGGTTATTTTCCGTGTTGGTTCAACTGATGCAGAAATATTTGAAAAAGAATTTGCTCCGGTATTTACATCAGAAGATATCGTAAGTCTTGGTTTTGCGCAGATTTATTTGCGACTTATGATTGGTGGTGTTGGGTCAAAACCATTCTCTGCGGTTACTATGGGACCACTTCCGAAACCGGAGATTTCTTTTAGAGATCGAGTTCTTGAAAATTCGAAGAAAGTTTTCGGTAATCGTCGAGAAGATGTTGAAAAAACACTCCAGGAGTGGCATGATGAAAATACTGAAAAACCAAAAGAAAAAGTTCCCAAGAAAGATGGGTATAACAGCGGACAAGGGGGCGGTCAACGTGACTACGGCAATCAAGGTCCAAGGGATTACAATCAACAAGGTAGAGGGCAGTACGGCTCGAATCAAGCACAAGGTAGCGCTCCACGATCCGGCGGCGGATTTCAGCCAGCAATGAAACGTCCATTCGAAAAAGCATTCACCGAAGAAGTTTATGTGGTGCCCCCTCCAGCTCTTGTTTCTACTTCTGCACTAGTATCTACACAACCACCTGCGCCAGTACAACAGGCGCCGGTTCGTTCACAGCAGCTCCCAGTGCAACAGGTCAAAAAACAAGAACTACCGCCAATACAAAACCAAAGACCAATAACTCCTCAATCACAATCAACTCCATTACGTGTACCAGGAACATCATCTCCAGCACTTAAAAGTCTTCTCTCTCAGTTAGAAGAAGATTCAACTATTGCAAATATTGATAAAAAAATGGATACGCAAAAAACAACTCCTAGTGTAAATCCTGTTGTTTTAAAACAAAATTCAGTTTCTCTCGATACATTAAAACAGCCGATAACAAAAACAAAAGATCCATCAGAAAAGAATATGTCGAGTTTAAAGGAAACACTTGCACGTGCACTCGAAAAGCAAACCACAACTTCTACTACTCCGGCACCAGCACCGAGACTAATACCTCAACCGAGCATTCAATCAGTGCAGACACCAATTACATCTATTTCTAAAAAAGAAGAGACACAAAAAGAATCACCACAAAAACCCGTATCAGCTGATCTTGCCCCCCCACCAAAGAAGATAAAAGAGGTTCCTGAGGATGTGCTTAGAAAAATTCTTGAATAATATGAAAATGTATGTAGTCTTATTTGTATATATACTATGGTTACCGATCCAATCGGTATTTGCCGGAGTAGTTATCAATGAGATTATGTATGATGTGGAGGGGACGGATACTGATCGTGAATGGATAGAAATAAAAAATGAAGGGAATGAGTCAGTTGATCTTATCTCTTGGAAATTTTTTGAAGCAAATTCAAATCATGGACTTGTCCTCTCAAGCGGAGATTCTGTGTTGGATTCAGGTGAATATGCAATCATTGCGTCTCAACCAACTGTTTTTCTTGTTGACTGGCCGTCTGTTACAGCGACAATTTTTGATTCTAGTTTTTCGCTTAATAATGAGACAGGAGAAACGCTTGCACTTAAGAATGGGAGCGGAGAAGTGGTAGATGAGATAACATATAGTTCATCATCAGGTGCTGTGGGGAATGGAAAATCTCTGAATCGATCAGGGGAAGATTTCACCGAAGGAGATGCAACACCTGGAGGTGAAAATGGTGATAGTTTAAATGATACTGAAGATGACGAAGAAGATACTGAAACTACTACTTCAGGTAGTAGTACAAAAAAGACAGAAGTAGCAACAATTCCTAAGCTATCATTAAGTATTGTTGCACCAATAACTGCAACAGTCGGTGTCCCAGTGCTTATTGATGCCACGATGCTTGGATATGAAAAAGAAGGATATCGTGTGGGTCATTTTATGTGGGGAATGGGTGATGGATATGGCTTTGAATCAGAATCGATTTCAAAATTTTGGTATACCTTTGAGTATCCAGGAGAATATGTCATAACGCTTGATTTTGCATTTAAAAAGAAAGAAGATAAACCAGATGCAAGTGCGCGCGCAGTAGTTTTAGTCACTGAGCCGAAGATTGTTATATCAGGGATAAATACCAAGGGTCCCGGGTCTGTTGAGATAAAAAATATTTCAACGAGGGAAGTCGAATTATCAAAATGGATAGTTCGTTCAGGTATCCAAGAATTTAGTATTGCGAACAATACCATTCTCCTTCCCGGAAGAACACTTATATTAAATCCAAAAGTCACACAATTATCTAATCTGAGCTCTGTTTCTCTTATTGTTCCAACAGGACAAACGGTGTCTTCATATCCAGTCGCAATTATTCAACCAAAACAAATAGTTGTTTCCCGAACCTCTTCATCTCGTGTGCCAACTAATACAGTGTCGAAAGAATATATACCTATTAAAAATCCAGAAATAGCACTCTCTGCTTCTGCTGCTGATTCAGTTTCTCAAGTATCAAATAGGGTATTGTGGTATGTTATTGGATTATTAATAATCACCTCATTCATACTAGGATTTTTATATATACGAAAAATGCGCCGTGAAGCGCATTCCGAAGTTGATGACTTTGAAATTACCGAATAGATCCAGTTGCTCGAAGCGTAGGAGTAACCAGTACCTCTTCTAGTGTTACTGTTACCGCAGTTATTCCATCAACAGAAATAGATTTTTCAGTGAATAGTTGATCATTTTTTAGTACTTGTAATATATAATTTCCAACAGGAAGAGAACTTGTAATATATCCGGTTGCGTCAGGGAACACTGAATTAACAGTGGTCTTAGTGTTTGCGTCAATAATAGATACAGAAATTTTCGTCATATCAGGAGTATTTTTACATATTTTTGATTCACATCCAAGTTTAATAAACCCAACAACTTTAAACAGTGTTGGTTCAGTGGGTTGTTCAAGATACAGAGATCCAATAGATGTTTGTTCGAGAACAGTGTCTACTGTAGTTTCTGTCGGTACCCCATTAGCTATTGGTTTTTCTTCAGATACTGGTATTGGACCCATTTCATCAACAACCCCTGGTTCCGTAGAGATTATTTCAGGATTTGTCTCTGGTACAACATCAATCGGTTTTTCTTCTGTAGATGGTTCTATAGCAGGTGATTCATCGGAGGTGTCTCCATTGGATTCTATCGGTTTTTCTTCAGTAGGAATATTCGTTACTGTAGGTATTGCTTCTTCAAGTGTATCTTTTGCATCAGAAAGTGCTGGGAGTAGAACGCTTGCTAATTCTTCACCATTACTATCAGTTTCTTCACCTTGTGTAAGGAGTGCTTCATGAACCTCAAGAGAATCTGTTACTTTTTGAGATGTCTCTTCTGCTACTTCTGAAACAGCCACCTCTTCTTTTGTAGGGCTTTCTTTTGGTTCTTGTATTTCATCGATGGTTTGTTTGATATCGTCAGTTTGTTTTTGGATTGCTTGAGCGAGTTCTTTAGGAGCTTCTATAGTCTCAGATGGAGTTTGTGCAAGGAAACGAATCTCTTTGAAACGTTCCTCAAGTCGTGCTTCTTGGAAAACCAGTTTTTGTTTTGGGGTTACAGCGAAGAATCCTTTTACTTCTTCGTTAACATGAATCTTTACTTTGTAGAGTGTTTCTCCAGGGAGTGCTTTTGAAGCAGCAGCAGAGATTCCGCCGCCACCTAAGATAACAGCAATTAACGAAAGTGCTGCGAGTCGACTAAATATATGAATATGAGAAGTGTATGGAGAAGGTCGAAGAAGCGGGCGATACTGAGCCATATATCCTTTCAAATATTGTCGCATAACTGATTTTTCTCCATCAGTCATTGATATGTTTCGTATTTGTTTTAGTTTTTGTTCAATGTTTTCCATATGTTATTCGTTGTATTTTTGCTTCAATTTTTCCAATCCCCGATGTATTCGTACTGAAACCGTGTTTTCTGATTCTCCTAATGTTTCTGCTATTTCTGATATAGAGAGATCTTCGACATATTTGAGTGTGAGACATTCACGATAGGTGTCTCCTAATTCTTCAAGCATGGCAATCGCTTTCTCTCCATCAAGTCGTGCCATATGCTCATCACGATCATCAAATGGTGTATCAAACCCATCATCGAGAAGGTCGTCGAGGGAAGTGGTTTTTTTCTTCCTGCGACCATCGATAATAAGATTTTTAGCTGTCTTGTAAAGAAACGCTCGCATGTTGTCTATCGTGTTTCCAAGAGCCATGTATTCCCAGACTTTACTAAAAGTATCTTGGGTTATATCGATAGCCTTTTCACGATTTGACGTTTGAAATAAACAGTATCTAAAAATGGCGTCATTATGCGTTTCGTATGCTTCTAAAAAAAGCGCTTCTTTATTTGTATTATTGTCCTTACTGTTCATATGTATAGACGGATGAGAGTGCTTTTTCTTACACTCTTTTACTAGATATATAGTATACGCCAAATGTGGTTAATTTCCAATATAAAACCGGTTTCCAATGTGGAAACCGGGTGTGTTGTTATGATTTAAGACGTTCTTGAATTATCGTTGTCGCATATGCACATACGAACAGTGTTAGTGTTGCGATAAGTCCGAGTAATGCATCGTTTTGGGTTACTGTTGTTAAGATTGTTGCAATCATGTTTTTAAGGTTTTAAGGTTTATACTTGTACTGTGAGATATGACGCTCGAGATTCAAGAATCTTACAACAACACAAATCATCCCTTATTTCAAGGGGTTTTTGGTAAATTCGGGTGGTATACTCGTGATTAATGGAAAAGAAGAAGATTATTATTGTTGGAGGTGGTTTTGGGGGGATACAAACTGCCCGGAAACTTCACACACTACTCGGAAATACCGTTTCAATAACCCTTGTCTCTGATAAGGCGTACTTTGAATATTATCCAGCACTTTATCGAATTGTCACTGACGCGTCTCCAATCGAAGCGTGTGTTCCATTAGAGAATATGCTTTGTAATACAACTGTTGATATTGTTGTTGATAAAATCGTTTCAATAGACACAGACAAAAAAGAGATTATTGGAATATCTGGAATCGCGTATACTGCAGATTTTCTAGTTTTGGCACTTGGTAGTCAGACCGCTTACTTTGATTTACCTGGTCTTTCTGAATTATCTTTTGGTTTTAAATCAGTGGGAGAAGCAGTTAGATTAAAAAAACATATTCATGATCTTTTTATTGCACATGAACATCCATCGGTAACTGAATGCGTTTCTCATTTCCATATTGTTATTGTTGGTGGTGGTGCATCAGGTGTTGAGATCGCAGGTGATATTACATATTATTTTGCACAATTAGCCGAATCTCATAATGTACAAAAATCACTTATTACTATTGATCTCATCGAATCATCCCCACGATTGCTTCCATCTGCAGAAGAACGAGTTTCGAGAAAAATTGAGGCGCGATTACGAAAACTCGGTGTAAATATCTATCTCAATCGGAGTTTGGTAAAGGAAGAAGTGGAAACTGTGTATATGAAAGATATGTCATTCAAGTCAAAGACAGTTATCTGGACTGCTGGCACTCGAGTGAATGGGTTATATGAACAGACAAATGGGTTTTCTTTTAATAAGAAAGGAAAGGTGTTGGTCAACGAGTATTTAGAAGCGCGAAATTTTAAAAGAGTGTATATTTTAGGAGATGCAGCAGATACGCCGTATTCAGGATTAGCGCAGACCGCTATCTATGATGGAGAATTTATTGCGAACGATATAAAATCTGTGTTTCGTGAGAAATCAAGAATAAGTTATAAATCTAAAAAACCTTCATTTGCAATCCCTGTTGGAGATAACTGGGGTGTTTTGAATATTGGGGTATTTAATCTGTATGGGATTCTGGCGTATTGGGCAAGACATTGTATTGATTTCTTTTATTTTGCTAGAATTGTTTCTTTGAAGTTTTTATTTACTATGTTTATTAAGGGACGGAAATATAGAGATCTTGCGCCAGAAGGGTGTGGATGCAAGACTTCTAAATAATTTATGCAATCGAAGAAAAAAACATCATGGGGGCATGTGGCGACCTGGTATGGAGATCTACTTGGTGCGCAAGCTGATACTTATCAGAGCAAGGTAATTCTTCCAAATATTGTGCGCATGCTTTCTATTAAAGAAGGTGAGCGTGTACTTGATATTGCTTGCGGTAATGGATTCTTTTCTGAAGAATTCACTAAGCTTGGCGCACAAGTCACCGGTGTCGATATTGCTCATGAACTTATTATCGATGCGAAGAAAAATACAAATAAGAAAATTACCTACCATGTTGCTTCCGCTGATAGGATGTTGGGGGTAAGAGATGCAACTTATGACAGCGCGACAATTATTTTAGCACTTCAAAATATAGAAAATGTTTCAGGGACATTAAGCGAAGCATATCGTGCATTACTTCAAACAGGTAAATTATATCTTGTTATGCTTCATCCCGCATTTCGAATTCCGCGCGATAGTGACTGGTCGTATGATGAAAAGAAAAATCTCCAGTCTCGTTTAATAGGGAAGTATCTATCAGAAAAATCATATACGATTGATATGAATCCAGGTGAGAAAAATCAAAAATTAAAAAAGCACACCATTACATTTCATCGACCATTGCAGTACTATTTTAAACTATTTAGAAAAGCTGGTTTTGCGGTGACTAAAATGGAAGAATGGATTTCGCATAAGACAAGCGGTTCCGGCCCTCGCCAACGCGCCGAAGACGATGCGCGCAAAGAAATACCCCTCTTTGTCTGTTTTGAGCTTGTAAAATATAAGTAATTTCATTTTTGCTTGTCTGGGGATAACTATTGACTTTACTTTTATATACTGGTATCATTTAAGCTAGCTATAGAACATTGAGAATGGACGAACAAAAAATCGGAGTTGAACAGTATAAAAACTTTTTCGGTACCGTAAGAAGACACCTCGAAGGGTTTCCTTATAGTTTTGAAATGGAATACATGCCACCCGTAGACAATCTACCGGCACGACTCAAGGTAATACCTGCAACACCAAAAGATATTGATAACATTGCAACATTAATTACCGGTGTTAACCTACCTGTATATGTCGACAAGAGAATAAGTTATCTTATTCTTGACCTCGATGAAGAAGCATTTTTCCAGTATCGTGCAGCAGCATTGAATCACACTGTTATTGAAGAAGAGCATGTGACTACCACTGTTACGTCTGTAAAAAGACGAACATCGGATTTGAAAGCATCTTTCTTTTCTTTGAGTGGTATGGCACCGTACAAGGCAGATTTGATAACAAGTGAGCAAAAGACATTTCGTGCATTTATGTGCATGTTAAAGTTTGGTGATCTTGCTGTTGAAGCTGGTGAAGGACATCTACAAGCAATCAAAGTCAAGGGGTCTATCGACAGACTAATTCAGTTTATGTACGGATTAGATGAATTCAAAATCGAGTATTTGTATCATGAAGATACACTTGGTCGAGTTGGGGAGAATTATTTGTCTATATTGCTTGAGGACAAGCTGGATTACACCACTTATATCTCTGTTGAAATGAGAGAAGCAGTGGATCCAATTAAACTGATTCGTACACCAATCGATTACCGTGAGCTTACCTCTGAAGGAAAAAAGAGAATTCTTATCGGATATACTCCGAATGAATTGCTAACCACTGTCATAAAAGAACTTGGTTTAGTCTTTCTTCCAGATGAACGTCAGCAGGGTATTATCGATAACGTATCCAAAGGGATACTAGTTTTGGTTGATCCGAAAGATCCGTTCACTCTCGAAGAGGGAACAGTGAAACCTAAAAAGGTTTCTTTGTAAAAGTATTTAAACCGTCCAGAAATGGACGGTTTTTCATGTGTATAAGGCGATGAATATGTGGATATGTACATATTGACATATAAATTACATAGTATATAATACACTCAGATAAAAAGTAATTTACATGAGTAAAAAAATTATGGTCTCGTTGGATCAGCTTCGTCAAACGACTAATGTTCGAGTGTCGCTTGATCAGGAACGAGTTGAATGGTTTGTAAATATCCTCCAAGCAGGAGGAGAAACAGAGCCAGGCCTCATCACTGATGATTTTCAGATTATCGATGGCAGAACACGTCTTGCGGCATATGAGATTTGCAAAAGAACAGAGATGCCGATGATTAAAAAGGGAATGCTTTCAAAAGAAGAAATCATCTTTTTAGCAACAGAAGCAAATTTTGGAGGGCCTAAACCTCCAACAACAAGCGATATGAACTTTACTATTGTTTTGCTGTTGAAATCTGGTGTTAAACGAAAAGCTATTGTTGAACGTTTTTCTCAATTTATACCTTCTAAATTCGTGTCTAAGATGATCGATGATGCGGGTAAGCAGATTGTTAGCGAATCAATGAGAAAAGCTCGACTTGCCGTTTCAAAAGGGACATCTATTCAAGCCGCAGCAAAGGAGTTTGATGTCAATGAGATTGCTTTAGAAAAAGCGATTTCTGGAATAGATACTGATGGACCTAAACCAAGCCATGATGAAGTTAGTCAGATGAAATCTGGGATAAAACAGGAAACGAAAGGGTATGTTCGTTCAGTTGTATCTTACAGGGGTGCTCGTTTTACTAAATTTGTTGGAGACGGTGTTTTCAGTCCTAAAGAAATTGAAAGCATGAAGCATTTTCTTGAATTAGAGAGAGATAAGGTGGTTAATAACTACAATAATCTTCTGACAAGAATAGAAAATGCCCAACAGCAGGGCAATTAATGCAAAACCCCCAAATTTAGGGGTTTTTATTTTGGTATTTTTTTAAAATCTTCCATTAGTATTTTGCGCATCTTGCCATTATAGAGTGCGGCTGCCGGGTGATAGAGCGGGAGAAAATGCGTGGTTGGAATGTGTGCAAATTTTTTTATAATGAGTTTTCCGTGTGCATTGGATATTTTCAGATCAGGAAAAAAATCATTCATTGAATGTCTCCCAAGGAAAACAATGAGCTTTGGTTTTATGAAGGAGAGTTCTTTGCGGAGCCATTCTCGGCATGCATCTTTTTCATTTGGTTCTGGATCACGATTATTAGGTGGGCGATATTTGACGATGTTGGTTATATAGATTTGCTCACGCTTCATACCAATAGTCTCGAGCATTTCTTCGAGAAATTTTCCCGCAGCCCCCATAAACGGTACTCCGGTCTCATCTTCTTTTTTTCCTGGCGCTTCACCAATGAACACAACTTTTGCTTCAGGGTTACCATTGCCAAATACTGGCTGTATTGCAATTGTTTTGAGTCCGCAACTGCATTTTGTGTGTTGTTTTTCGTGGAGTCTTTTTAATTTTGCGTATTTATCCATCTGTATATGATAACAAAAAATAGGGCATTTGCCCTATTAACTTACTCCAACCCAGAATACGTTTGCGTCTGTTCAAACCATGTGGTGTCTTTGAGTGCTATACCATCACGCACCCATTGTTTGATGGATATATCGTACTTTCCGGTATCTAAATACAAGAATTTAATATATTGAACAGTATCAAAATAGAAATCGTAAGAAGAAAATACTGTCTGTAATTCTATCTCGTTAGAATGGTAATCTTTTACTGTGACGATTACTCCACTGCTTTGATTGGTGATCTGATCTTCTTTTATTGAAACCGCAATAATATGTCTCTTTATATCAGCAAAATCGGCATAAATAGTTTGTGAATCCATTTTCTCAATCTGTTCAGCGCTCAACACCATTTCTGGAGTGAGACAACTGGAAAACACAGAAGGTAAAAGACAACACAAGGTATACAGGAATATTTTCTTCATTTACTTAAATAACAGTCTAATGTCGATACTACCGTATTTGGCGATTTTGTCAAAGTCTCATATGGAATATGAAGCTTGAAAGATGGATAGAAAAAATCTTTACGTATTATTTATGTTTTAAGCCTCACGCTTTATGTTTTATGTTCTGTGTGCTATATTCTCTCCATGTCAATAAAATCATTTTTTGTAAAAAAAGCCCTGCAATTGAAGGGTATGTCGAAAGAACAAGCGGAAGCGATGTCCGAGGCTATGGAAAAAAATCCTGCACTCATGGAAGCATTCAAAAAAATGAATGAAGATCCAAAATTGATGGCTTTGCTTAAAAAAATCCAAGAAGAAACAGAACTAAAAATAAAAAATGGCATGGATTCGACTATGGCTACCGTGGGAACACTCGCAAAATATAAGAATGAGCTCGCGCAATATCGAGATCTTCTTGAACCTATTTCAATGTTATTGCAAAGATAATATCAAAAATTTCAAGTAAAATTGACAATGCGGTTAAAATAAGTAGTATAGCTAAGGAATTAACAGTTTTTTTAATAATAAACCCCAAATAAATAAACACATGAACGAAACAAAAAAAGTGGTCATCCTTGAGGTGGCAAGCGGAGACGCAAAATTACGAGATGAAAAAGGGTTCAGAAAAGACACTATGCCGATCGTTGACAGCTTGATAGCTCGAAACGTTGATGCATCAGTCGTTTTCTATGAAAATGAAATTTCAGCAAAACTTCTTGAAGAGCTGAGTACCGCTAATACGGTCATCAGTCGAATCAATCCGGGAAACATTCCGGGCGGTGAAGCAGAGTATTTTAAATTCTTACAGAATTTAGTAAATTCTGGCGTTATGGTCCTTTCAGACCCTAAAACCATGCTCAGTTTCGGTGCAAAAGATGCCGTATCAAAGTTGGCAGGAACAGCAATTGTTCCTGAGAATACCTTTGCGTACTACACACCTGAAGAACTGAAGGAAAAATTTCCAAAAGCACTCGCAACCGGCAAGCGCGTTTTGAAACAAAATCGCGGATCACAAGGAAGCGGAATCTGGCTTGTTGAAGTTGATCCAACTTACATAGGAGAAATCAACAACGATACTCCGGTAATCTGTAAAGAAGCGGTTGATAATCACGTTGAAAACCACAAGCTTGGAGATTTCCTTGAATTCTGCACGCAATATGTCGTAGGCGAAAATGGAATGTTGGTAGATATGCCATACATGCCTCGCATTACTGAAGGAGAAATCAGAATTTTCTTGGTTGGGGAAAAGCCAGTATTTATTGTTCACAAGAAACCAGCAGCAGGAGAATTTTCTGCAACACTTGGTTCTGGTGCAGCATATACTTATCAAACACCAGCAGAATGGCCTGATCTAATGAAGGCATTTGAAGAAGCCCTTCCTATTGCAAAAGAACGCCTTGGCGGACTGGCGACTCCACTTATCTGGACTGCCGACTTTATTCTTGATACGAAAAAAGATGGCTCAGATGGATACGTTCTCGGAGAATTTAATTGTTCATGTGTAGGGTTTACCAGTGAACTTACACGAGGAATTCAGGATATGGTTGCCGAAGAGGTGATCAGCCGATTGAACTAATCGTTTTGTAAAAAAGCAGACTGCGGTCTGCTTTTTTTATTTGGTAAAATTGATAAAGCGTCATATATCTGCTATATTGACGTCATGAAATTAGCACTCGGAATCGTAGGTCTCCCAAACGTCGGTAAATCGACGCTTTTTAATGCATTAACTAAAAAAGGTGTGCCTGCTGAAAATTATCCATTTTGTACTATTGATCCGTCAGTCGGTATTGTTGCTGTACCTGATGAACGTCTCTGGAAACTTTCTGAATTTTCAAAATCCGCAAAGACGATTCCTGCTGCGATAGAATTCGTTGATATTGCGGGACTTGTTGCAGGTGCATCAAAAGGAGAAGGATTGGGAAATAAATTCCTTGCAAACATTCGTGAGACGGATGCCATACTTGAAATGATTCGTATTTTCCCACTCGAAGAAACAGCAGGAAACGGCATCATGCATGTCTACGGAAACATTGATCCACTTCGTGATATTAAAGTTATTAATATGGAACTTATTCTTGCTGATCTTGAAACCGTAGCGAAAAGAATTTCAAATATTATGCGTGAAGTGAAGCGTGGTGACAAAGAATATATTTTGGAAGATGGTGCACTGCAAAAGCTTAGGATTGCTCTCGAAGCGGAACAAATGGCAAATACGCTTTCATTTGATGAAAAAGAATTACCAAAAGTAAAACAGTTGGGATTACTCACAATCAAGCCGGTTATTTACGGACTCAATAAGCGAAGTGGGGTAAAAAATCTGGATGAATCTAACCCGGTATTTTTTAAAGAATTGACTGACTATATTCTTTCTACAGGATCACGATACGTTGTTCTTGATGCAAAAACTGAAGACGAACTCAAAGATTTTACTGGTGCTGAGAAAAATGAAATGAGAAGCATGATCGGTGGCGCTGAAAATGAAGATGGTATTGATCAATTGATCAAGGAAGCGTACAAACTCCTCGGACTCGATACGTATTTCACTACCGGAGAAGATGAGACTCGTGCATGGACTATTGCGGCAGGGAGTACTGCACCGGTTGCAGGCATGGCGATTCACACTGATTTTAAAGACAAATTTATTCGCGCTGAAGTGGTCTTCTGGAAAGATCTTCTTGATGCCGGATCATATAGTGAAGCTCGTTCAAAAGGAAAAGTCAAAACAGAAGGGAAGGAATACATAGTTAAAGATGGTGATGTGATTGAATTCAAGATTTAGTAAAATCTTGAATTCAATCACCCTGAGCGAAGTCGGATGGGTAGGTAGAGTTCCGAGCCTCGCGAGGGATAGATTGATTCAATCATCCCGAGGAGAACCCACAAAGTGATTCGAGGGACCGATGAAGTTTAAAATTTAAGTATAATAAAAACCCCTCAATTGAGGGGTTTTGTTACGACACTGTTTGTGCGTCAGAAATTTTATCAAGAAACGATTCTATATTATCGGAATCTGGTTTTTTTATTGAACAAAAATCGATGTACATATTTCTTGTGTCCTCATCTAATATTTCTCCTAGATTATCTACACCCGCGAGTACATGTAATGCATGAGATAGTTCTCCATCAGCAACCATCTCTCTGAACAGATTTTTTCGTTCACAAAGAGGGAGCTTGTAAGAATAGTGAAATTCCTTTCTGGAAAATGATACAAATAAATCCTTATCGAGATCTATCGCTTTCCGGGGTTTTTCCTCATCTGGTAGATATTTGCATAGTGGCGAATGGTTTATCTCCTCTTGGAATATTTTCTTCTCATTATCAGAAAACAATTTTCCTGATAATGGTGAATAGAGGAGGATTGTTGTTGCTTGGAATTGAGAAAAAACTCGAGTACTTACATAGATCCTTACTCCTATAGAAACTATAAATCGTGCATAATTCCCATATTTTGAAACAATAAATATTGATGAATTTCTATTTTCGATAGCCCACTGTAGTGACTGTTTTTTGAGGTCGATCTCTTCAGAGATTTTTCGCGCCTGTTTTTTTTGCTTTCTATGTATCTGATACAGAGAATCAATAAGCATGATTTGGATTGCAATAATCCCTACTCCGCTTAGAAGGAAGGGGAGATTGAATTTTGTTGCAAAACCAAATAATGAATGGGATCCAAGTACTAAAGAATTTAGCATGAGTATGTGTGAATCACGCAGACTCCTCTCTGTTAATTGTTCTGATGTAAGCATCAGTAGACCGAGAATTACTACAACGCGCTCAATGATGCTTATATAGAACATATTTGTATCTATAAAAAACGATGTGCCATACAACAAAGAGACAACACATAGACCTATCAATAGATAGAGTACTATTTTTGAAAAGATAAGATGTTTCATTGAAAAGAACAAAAAGGGCTACTTTAAAAATAACATATATAGGTATTTTGTCAAATAATAGATATTTGACAAAATTATATTTTAAAGTAGAGTGATATTAGAAGTTAATTGTAATATATGTTTTTAGTGATATCTGGAATTGCCATCTTTTTAGTTGTATTTTATGTACTTTCTCAGTGGTATGAAGTTATCAGACTTAATGCTGCATATGAAGAAGTAGTAGAATTTACTGAGAAATTTTCGATTGAAAATACCTTTGAGCGTTTATCTGTATACAACACTCTTGATGAAGTTACTGGAGATTTGTATGAAAAGGATCCAGAAATGCCTGAAAGTTTGAAGAACTTTTTTGCAAAAGTTTTTGATGGGTTATTGTTGTCATCGAAACAATCGGTTAAAATGGTTGGCATCAAATTGCTTCAAAAAGAATTTTCTTTTAGATTAAATCAATTAAAAAATGGAAAATTGAACATCCCTGATTTTTTTGGATCATTGCTTGAATTTTCTTTATTTATGAGAAATGAGTATCCGTCATTTTCTGATTGGGATATTGATGAGTTGTCGGATCCTTGGATACAGAATAGAGATAGGCTGTATAAGAAAATGAAACAGTGCATAAATAAAGAAGCTTCATGTGAGTCACTCGAAGAAACTTTCATCATTCTTCTGAAATTACAAGAGCATGGAGTGGGTTCTCATTGTGCGAAATTTACAGAGAATACTATCAATATGCTTGAAAATGCATGGAAAAAAAATTTTTCACAATGGATTGCACAAGAATCTGCTCAAGCAATAAAGAGTACAAATCCAGAAGAGAGATATTTATTGATCTATCAGTCGCTCACGAGAAGTTATCCTTCGTTTGCAGAACACATTGTTGATGAAGCAAGAGGACAATTAGTGGAAGATGCCAATATGTATTTTGAGGTTCATTGCATAAAAGATGTCGCTCGTCTTGATGTTGCTGAATTGGTTGCGTATATGGAGAATTTGCAAAATTTAAAGATAAGAGAAACTTTGCTCGATGCTGATAAGATTACACAGGCATACCAAGAAGCTAAAGGGGAGTACCATAAAAAATTATATGAGGA
>CALRET010000005.1 GCA_943356375.1 Candidatus Nomurabacteria bacterium
GAGATTGGGACGTTGGACTCACTGTCGACGCAATTACTATTGCATCGAAAGTTGATGCAATTATCCTTGTCACTGGTGATGGTGATTATATTCCACTTGTGGAATATCTCCAGATCCATGCAGTCCAAGTAGAAGCGATTTCTTTTGGAAAATCTACATCAGGAAAACTCCGTGAAGCAGTGGATGATTTCTTAGATCTTTCAGAAGACCCAAAGAAATATCTCATTGGTTTCTCAGGATCACAGCGACCCCGACGAAAACAGTAACTTTAAAAAAACCACCTGAATTTTATATCAGGTGTTTTTTTATATACCCGCACACTTATTTTCATTGTAAAAAAGTAAGTGTGCGGGTATACTTATCCTATGGAAAATACGGAAGAGAAAATTACACCCGAAACAACAACCCCTGTGCCGGAGAAAACCAATGAAACACTCTCTGAGACAATCAAAGCAGGTGTTCATACTTTTGAAGAAGATATGGCCCGCGCAACACTTACCGAACAAGGAGTAACGGTCAAACAGGTTATTGCAATAGAGAAAATGAAAGAAGATAGAGAAGAGAATGTATCACCGAGATCAACTAAAAATGTTTTATTTATTATTAGTGGAATTATCATACTACTTCTCGCAATCGGTATTATTGGATTTGTATTTTTTAAACAAAAAATAGCTACAGTGCCCGCAACGACACAATCATACAAACCGATCGTATATACTGATAATGCACAATTGGTTTCTCTTGATTCTGTTCCAGAAAATAATAAAAAAAGAATATTTCGTACAACGATTGAATCAGTATCATCAGGAATGATCGGAATCACAGAATTACTACCGACAATCAGTAATAGAAAGGCCACACTTACAGAACTCGAGGAATTCGGGATTGCTATACCATACACTATCGATTCGCCAGCATATCTTCTCGGTATATATGGAAATGGGAACACGACGACCCCCTTTATATTACTTCGTGTTTCATCACACAGTAATGCATTCAGTGTTATGCGCAGATTTGAAGAAACGATAATCGATAACGTGCTTGGTATTTTTGATTTTGAACTCAAAAACAAAGAGGAGGAATCACGGGTTCATGTTTTTTACGACGCAGTAGTAAGTAATAAAAATATTCGAGGAACAAACACACTCGAAGGAAAAGAAATTATTTTTTATACATTCCCAAGTGATAACACATTACTCATCGCACAAGACCGTGCGCTTATACTAGAAATTTTAGATAGGTTGCGTTCGCTTAAGATAGAGGGGTAATTATTGCAATGAAATAAGTGTGTGGGTATACTATGTTTATATGAATAATATTCAACAAATAAAAGAAAAACTTGAAGTGGAACAAAAAATATTACTAGAGGAGTTGCGAGGAAAAGGAACACTGAATACAGTGACAAATGAATGGGAAGCAATGCCTGAAAAAATGGACACTGAACCAGATGCAAATGTGCTCGCAGATAAATTTGAAGATTTTGATGAACGTGAAGCAATAACAGAAACCCTTTCCGCTCGATTACATGATATTGAATCTGCACTCAAGAAAATACAAGATGGAACATTTGGAAACTGCGAAACCTGTGGAAAATCCATAGAAGAAGATCGACTAAATGCAAATCCATCAGCGAGGACATGCAAGGAACATATGAATAACTAGGTGCTAGGTTTTAGTTTCTAGGTTTTAGAAAAAAAACGAAAACTAAAAGTTTTCGTTTTTTTATATTCTACTAATACCTAGAACCTAGCCACTAGAACCTGTATTTGATACAATATATTTATGTCTTTCTCTCGCGTGTATTCCGCGCAACCACACATGCTCCGTGGATCAATAGTTACTATTGAAATTGATGTAACTCCAAAAAGTTTATATGCATTCTCTGTTGTCGGTCTTCCAGATAAAGCTGTCGATGAAGCACGCGATCGTGTATCATCTGCACTCAAGAATTCTAGTTTCACATCACCTAAGACCCAAAATCAGAAGGTAGTTGTTTCTCTTGCTCCGGCCGATTTAAAAAAAGAAGGTTCATACTTTGATCTTGGTATTGCAATTGGATATTTACTCTCAATTGAAGAAATTAGTTTCAGTCCTTCGGGGAAATTATTCCTCGGAGAACTCGCATTAAATGGTGAAATACTACCCCTGAAGGGTATCCTTCCAATAATCGAGGAAGCAAAACGACGCGGTTTCACAGAGGTATTTCTTCCAACAACAAATGCAAAAGAGGCAGCACTTATTGAAGGAATTACTATTTATGGAGTCAAAACACTTTCAGATTTAGTTCTTCATATTAATGAAAAACCAGAGAAAGGAATTGAACGAGTGATTATTGCACAAGAGTTACACGAAATACCAATAATCAATGAAATCAAATCAATACTTGATTTATCTGATATTCATGGACAAGAAACCGCTAAACGCGCACTCATTATTGCCATCGCTGGCGGACACAATATTGCACTCTATGGTCCACCGGGCACGGGAAAAACAATGCTCGCACGCGCAGCACGTGAACTATTACCAGAATTAGATATTGATTCGAAATTAGAAGCAACAGGTATTCATTCTATTGCAGGAATACTTGGAGAGCAGATTGTTATTGGAAGTGCACCATTCAGATCACCCCACCATACAGCAAGCCACGTTGCGATTATTGGCGGAGGAACTATTCCAAAACCAGGAGAAGTAACACTCGCACATCACGGAATATTATTTATGGACGAATTCCCTGAATTTGAAAAGCGGGTTATTGAGAGTCTCCGTCAACCACTCGAAGAGGGAACTGTTTCTATTTCTCGCGCAAAAGGATCTGCGTTATTTCCTGCCCGATTTATTCTCATTGCAGCAATGAATCCGTGCCCGTGTGGATACAAAACTTCTAAAGTCAAAAAATGCATCTGCAGCGCACACGATCTTGCACGATATGAACGAAAACTGTCTGGTCCCATCATGGATCGCATAGATCTCTGGGTTCCTGTTGGAGAAATTTCATATGAAGCATTAGGTGATCACAAGGGTGGAGGAAATGAAAACAGAGAGGCGCAAGAAAAAATAAAAAAAGCACGTGAACTCCAAAGAAAACGTTTCTCTGCTATTGGGAAATTTGGATTTAAAAATAGTATGATGACTAATCGCGATATGACTGCCGTGTGTCCACTATCCAAAGAAGTAAGAGATATACTCAATATGAGTGCAGAAAAACTAGGACTCTCGACACGCGCATACCATCGCATGATAAAAGTCGCACGAACCATTGCCGACCTCGATAATAAAGAAAACATAGAAGCAACACATATACTCGAAGCGCTTCAGTATAGACCAAAAGGAATCGGCTCGCAGTAAAAATAAAAATCCCCTGGTTGGGGATTTTTTTCATTATTTTTATTTATAACCAAACATTTTCTTTATATTTTCTTCCAACAGAAATATGTTTTTTAAGTTTATTCAAAAAGACATCTTGTTTCTTTTTATCTTTATTTGTTATCTGTTGTTTGTTAACAATAAATGATCGATGAACACGAATCAATATACTTTCAATAAGTAATTCTTCAGCTCTACCGATCGAACCCAAAATCATATAGGTTTCATTTTCGGTGACAATTTTCAAATAATCTTTAACACTTTGGATATAATACACGTCTTTCTTCAGAATTTGAGTATCTCTTAATCCTCTCCTGAAAATAACAAAGTGTTCTTTTGTTATATACAACTGATCACTGACTTGTATTGATTTAACAAATTCTTCCATGATACCTAGTTTTTATCTGAAGAGATATTACCATACAAATATAAAAAGTACATAGTTAAATCTTTGGAGATGCTACATGCTATACTACTATCAATAACCATGAAAGCTAAAAAAAGTTTAGGGCAAAATTTTTTAAAATCTAAACAAGCGCTTCGAGACATTGTTCAGGCAGGGGAGGTAACAGAAAAAGACACAATACTTGAAATAGGTCCAGGAAAGGGAGCGCTCACAGGGGAATTACTCGCACATGGAGGTACTGTTATTGCGATTGAAAAAGACCGAGAGCTTATTACTTATCTGTCTGAAAAATTCAAAGCAGAAATCGCCACTAAAAAATTACTTCTCATCGAAGATGATATCTTAGATTTTGAATTCTCTATCTACAAGCTGTCAGCTACTACCTACAAGCTCATAGCCAATATTCCCTATAACATCACCGGAGCAATTATTAGAAAATTCTGCGAGGCAGAACAACAACCTGAACGAATGGTTCTTTTGGTCCAGAAAGAAGTTGCCGAACGAATCGTTGCACGAGACAAAAAAGAAAGCATTTTATCAATCAGTGTCAAAGCGTACGGCACACCCAAAATAATTGCAAAGGTCCCAGCGCGCTATTTTTCACCAGCACCAAAAGTTGATTCGGCTATTATTGCAATAACCAATATTTCAAAAAATATGTTTACTGCTGTTTCTGAGCAATCTTTTTTTGAAATTGTACGAAGTGGATTTGCACACAAACGAAAAGTATTAATAAAAAATTTAGAAGAAGGAGTTAGTATACCAAAAGAGAAATTACTCATTATTTGGGAACAATTAACACTTTCACCGAATGTCCGAGCGGAGGAATTATCATTAGAAAACTGGGGACAAATCGTTCAAAAACTACAAGACTAATTGTCAAGAATTGTGACGGCCGTCACAATTCTTGACGGTATTACAAAGTAACCTATTGTCGCTTATAAGTTTATGATACACTAGTGAATATGAAACAGTCTCACATAAACCACTTCATATCTATTGGTATCATACTGGGGTTATTTCTTTTCGCGCAAAATACAAAAGCGTTTGGCGACAGACCGATGGGGGGAAAAGTTATTTCAACACCTTCATTAGAAATACTTGAAGCCGAAGCTGCGTGTTATGCAATGCAGATGAGTGTCGGATACGTTACTATTACTTCCACTTGGACAGCCGAAACAGACACTGGAAGTAGTCAAACATTCACCTATTTCCCAAACCTGAGTCCAAAACCAGCACCAAGTACTTGGTATCTCGAACAAAGCACTCGTTCAAAAACAAAATATGACGCCCAAGCAAACAGATGGCTCCTCGGCATGTACGAAACAGAGTTTAAAAAAATAGGAAGTTGTAAAGTAACCACTACAATAGTCTACCCACCTGCATCAACAAGCGTAGACATTCCTTCATATCTCAATTTAAGTAAAATAAAAATGTACGGTGCATCAAACTAATCACTATGTCATTACAAGAATATCTTCCAAGTAAACAATTTATAAAAATAGCTGGTGGTCTTTTAGCTATAGGACTGATTGTGTTCGGTATTATATACCTGACATCAGAAAAGTCACCGTTAAAAAATTTAATACCAGAAACACCCACAGAAACCTATACTGATTTGGTTTCAAAAGATACAGATGGAGACGGAGTATTTGATTGGGAAGAAAGTCTGTGGCAAACAGATATCACTAAAGCAGACGGAGACGGAGACGGAGTAAGTGACAAAGACTATATAGAAGCAAAAAAATCCATACTCAACACAAAAGAATCTAATGGAGAACTAAAAGAAAATCTTACTGAAACAGAAAAATTTGCACGAGAATTCTTCTCAACGTTTATGTCACTCTACCAGAGTGGAAAACGATCAAATCAGACGACTGCACAAATAGTTGAAGCTGCAAACCAAGCAATAGCACAACGGGTTATTGCTGACAAATATACAATATCAGAAGTACAGGAAGTATTAGATTCTCCTGAAAATAAAGAAATATATACCCAAAAAATAGCGCAAATACTTGTATATGTTACCGATAGAACAGGAGATGAGATACAGCTCATAGACGATATTCTCAATACCCCGGGAAGTACTAATGCTAAAACAATACAAAATCAAGCAAAACTATACGAGCAAGCATCTATTGATATGATGAAACTCTCTGTTCCTTCACTGGTGTCAGCTAGACATCTAGCTCTTGCAAATACATACAACAAAATTGCAGTTGCCTCTATTGATATGAGTCTTATAGCTGAAGACCCTTTTCGTGCAGTTGGTGGTATGAAAATATTTATCGATAACCAAAAAACGTTATTAGATTTATTAACAATATTAGAACCATACCTACTCAGTGATTAATAATGTGGTATACTAAAACATATATGCGTTTTCAATCTAAGAAAATACTATCTATATTTCTTATTCTCACGGTTTTTCCTTTCCCGTTATTTGCGCAAGGAACAGGTGGGGGCGGGGGGGCAAGTATTAGTGGGACCCATGTTATCGGTGCCGCTCTTAAATGTATTGGTGTTGACTCTATCATGGCCGATATTGGCAAAAAGGTTGCAGGTATAGGAAAGAAAAAAATTGAAAAACAAATTTCTCAAAATGTTCCAACATTTGACGAATATACCAAAGCTGAAGCTGAAAAGATTAAGGAACAAGAAAAAAAAGCGAATAGAAAAGAACAATGTACTGACGGTATTGTCCGAGCAGCAGTCCTCGAAGTCATGGATGCATTTACCCAAGATATTGTTAACTGGATCAATACTGGTTTTGAAGGTGAACCATCTTTTATAAAAAATGATGGTTCTTTCTGGAAAGGAATCGCTGACCAAGAAATAGAAGGGTTTGCCGCTGATATTGGTTTTGATGCAAGCTTATATCCTTTTGGAAGAGAGTATTTACTCAACATGATTACTAATACTCAAAGCTATTTTAGACAGAAAGCGGCATATAGTCTGGATCAAGTTATTGGGCACGGCCAACAAGACAACTTCCAATCAAATCTTGCTGTCGGTGGGTGGGTAGGCTGGGAAGCACTGGCTGAACCACAAAATAATCCTTTTGGATTTGAATTAATTGCTGAACAAGAAGTGTCTCAACGTACAGCAGGAACTTCTAGTTCAACTGCTGTAAAACTTCAAAAAGAACTTGATATTAATATGGGATTTCGTAGCGCTAAAAAATGTGTTAACCCTGAGGATTACCAAAAACCACCAGCAGGATGGAGTCTCGTTGAAGACAAACTGAATGAAAAAGACCAGACTCTCAGTGTTATAGAAAGAAATCAAGCGACAGAACGAATGCGAAAATACACCTGTCTACGAGAAGAAGTGCAAACACCAGGAAAAGTGATTTCTGATCAATTAACCAGTGTACTCAACGCCCCTCTTGAACGTCTCCAACTCGCTGATGAAATGAATGAAGATATTACTGCTATTTTGGATGCACTTATGAATCAGTTGATCCAAAAAGGTCTCACTAGTCTTACAACGGCAATAACAGATACAGATACTTTTGCTTCTGGTGGAAACTTCTCCGCATATGCAGGTCTTAACCAAAACCCAAACAACCCAGGGTTCCAAAACTGGAATAATGGCATTGTTACCGGGTATCAACCACCAAATCTTGGTAGCACTGATCCGACAGACCCAAACAGTTCTGCAGCACTTCTTGTAACACAACAAGCATACATGGATGCACTTGCTGAAACAGTAACGAATATACAGTCACTCATTACAAAAATATATCAACTCGATTACTGTATTCCTGGACCACGGCCAGACTGGTTTGATTATGCAAACCAAGCGTTTAGTCAATTATTTACTTCTGGAAATATACAAAACTGGGGGGATGTATTTATAGTCCAAGGAGACGCACAAGCAACACAACTTTCTTTGGATCAAGCGGAATACTATACAAACTTAATACAAGTAAAAACTGGAGTAAACGTCTCTGCGTCTTCTATTTCGGACGCGCAAAATATAGACAGTTACCATGAATACAATGATGTTGTTGGGCAAATATGGACTGGATATATCACCCAAATAGGATCACGCTATTCTAGTCAAACCGATACTCCTGAAATGCGCGCAGAAGCAGAAGCTTTGTATACTGATATTCCTGATCTAGAACAACTCTATGCAGAATTACAACAAATGGTAATAGATGCTGCAATCGCGTATACAGAACTTGATGCTATTGCTCTTGTTCTCGCAGACCCAGAATACCCAATAGGGCAAGATCTTGATAGTGATGGAGTAACAGATATAGAGGAAGCATATACGGCTTTTGACGCACTGTCGCCAAATCTCCCAAACCAAGGCGACCTAGATTCATTTGAAGAAACTGCATCACAAATATCAAGCCTACTAAATACAACAACAGGATTTCTTACTGTTTGTAAACAAGAAGTTGGTACAGGTTATAATGGAGACAAAGGTAGATTACCATATCCAATAACACTACTTTCCACAGCAGAACAATCTGCCGCACTTCCACCAGGGGGAATAAACAGTTCGAACTTCTTAATCGGTCCGCCGGTAGTAAAAATTGTAGGAGATGATGAATCTACGCCATCAACAATATCAATATATAATACTCAATCACTTGGTGGGCAAAATGTTACAAACCAAACAGAGCTAACGGTATTCGAAACAACACTAAACTCTTTCATTATGGGCGGTGTAGATGGTATACTGTACTAGATGAATTCCGTTAGAGATTATAAAGTTGATATATTTTCTGACGGTGTACCGGTTATGAATAATTATTGTGTAATTATTAAACTAGTTAATTAATTTTCTTGGCCGCGCCTTAGGTCGCCCCTTAATGGATCGGTTGCGCGGCATGATTTCGTTAAATCAGATGAAAAAAGCGCTTTCATACATATTACTTCTCGTCATATTCGTCCAGGCGCTTTTTACTCCTGTGTCACTTATTCACGCAGCAGATTCTGATCTTCCTACCGCAGTAATCCAAGATATATCCCCAATACAAAATGGAGGCTTCAATGTACAAGTACAAGTAACAGGAACTGTCGCTCAATGGTCAAATGTTTATGGATATGATGATGATGATACACCACAAAACGCAGTGCCTGGTGATAATATATTTATACAAGTACAAAATCCTGGCCCAGATGGTGTACTAGCATTAAATGAAATACATAATTTTGATTTAGCTGATAATTATTTTGTTTTTGGAACAGGGCCAAATATAACAGTTGTCCGACAAATTACATTAGACAATATTACAGATGCTAGTTATACAATCCTAGTAGGAGTGGACAGAGATGATGTACTTATTGATACAGATGTACTAATAAGTGCTGTTGTTGATATTAGTTTTACAGATGGAGTAATGGCATACAGTAGTGGTCTATCTAGCTATGGAAATCAACCAGTTGGCGATGGTGGTGCTCAAAATAGTACCGTTTCCGCTGCAACACCTGCAGAATCAAGCTCTTTTGCAGACTGCGGACTCAGTGCCTCAGGAATACTTGCATGTATCATAAATATTCTAACTCTGCCAATACTCTATCTTATCTACTGGGTATCAAGTCTTTTTGTAAGTATTATCGCTCAAGTTGCAGACTTTGTTCTATTCCTATCCATTAACGACGCTCTTTTTAGATCTTCCTTTGTTGAACAAGGATGGGCACTCGTGCGAGATATTGCAAACCTTGGATTTATTTTTGTCCTTCTTATTACCGCATTTCAAACAGTGTTAGGTATTGGTAAATCAGATATTAAAAAAGTAATTGCAAACGTAATTATTATTGCAGTCTGTATTAATTTTAGTTTATTTATCTCAAAAGTTGTTATTGATGCAGGTAATGTTGTTGCACGTATTTTTTACAGCCGTATTGAAGTTGAAGATAAATCGGATGGTCAAGCTCAATAAAATATTGGACAAGAAAAAGCGATCTCCATTGCGCTTGTTAGTCAAATAAATCCACAGAAAATCATGGGGAGTCTAGATACTTATACCGCAGCTAATGGAACGATGAATGATAGTACTGGAGAGGATATTTCAAAAGACCCTACCAAGAAATCTATCGTTCGAGTCGTGATATTTATTATTGTCATCATGATCAACTTCTCAATTCTTTTTACCTTCACCAGTGTTACCTGGCTCTTTATTGGACGAATTCTTGAACTATGGCTCTTGATGATTACTGGCCCTCTGGCATTTATTTCATATATCAGCCCACATTTGAAAGTAAAAGATTTCGATTTTAGTACTTGGTTTAGTAGATTGTTGAGTCTTTCGTTTATGCCGGCAGTATACTGTTTCTTCTTATATATCATCATTAAATTCTTTGGAGCAATAACTAGTGCGTTTACTTCATATAATTCAAATCCAGATAATAGTTTCTGGGCGACACTTATTCTCGCAGCACTTCCAGTGCTTCTCCTTATGGGTCTCATAGATAAAGTTGCCGAGGTTGTTGAATCATTCGCGGGAACAGTCAGTAAAACAGTTAAAGCAAAACTTAATGTAGCAACTGGCGCAGTAGGGATGGCCGGAGCAGGAATTGCCGCAAAGAAATTACGAAATACGGTTGGAAAATACTCAAGTCTCAGTGCTGAAAAACGAGCAGATCTCGAGCAGCAGGCTGCTGAGGGAAGTACTGTTGCACGAATGCGTCTTAAGGGAAGTGACTACTTAACTACCTCATCTTTTGATGTACGAAATACTGGCATGGGTCAAGCCTTCCAGAAAAAATCAGGATTTGATTTTAATACCGGATCAGAAGCACTGAAGTCATATACATTTGGTCTTGCAGATATGGGATCTAAAGCAACCGAAGGGGGATATCAGAAAGCGAAAGAGGATCGAGAAAAGAAGATGAAAGAAAAATTGGATAATGTTAAAACAAAACTCACAGACGAAGAGCTTGAAAATGTTGATACTTCAAGTCCTGCGGATCGTGAAGCGTATAAGAAAGATAAGAAGAAGTGGGACACTGACTTTGAAGCAAAAGTTAGTGCGCCGAATACTGACCCAAATAGTTTTGCTGCACAAAAAACAACATTCCTCATAAATAATCCTGGAAAAACAGAAAAAGACTACACCAAAGAAATGTACAAAGAGTTTTATTCTAAGCAAGTTATTAAAGAACCAGCTCTTGCAACTGGTAATAATAAAGCGATGAAAGAAGAATATCTGAAGAAATCAGAAACTTGGGAGAAGACATATCGAGAAACTATGGAAAGTAAGACTGATGCGAATGGTTTTGAGAAGAAAGCAGCCGAATATAAACAAACAAATCCGGGTATGGCGTATACGACTGAAATGTATAAAAAATTCTATACAGAAACTCTTAAGATTGAAGAACCTAAAAAACCAGAATATAGAACTGCTGATCAGATTAATTCAAAGAGAACAGAAGCATTTATAGAGACCCACACAGAAAAACAAAGCACTAATAAAGTATTAGATCACATGTCTACACTCACTGGTGGTATTGGTGGCGGAAAAAGTGGCCGTGTTGCAACAATAGATACTGTTATACAAGAAGCGAAGAAAGAGGAGGCGAAGAAAACAAAGAAGAGAAATGAGCTCGAGGATAAGAAAAAGGATTTGAAAACATCAGAAGGTCAGGTAAAAGACGAAATAAAGAAAACAAATGAAGAAATCTTAGAACTTGGAAAGACGTTAGAAAAAATAGAAAAGACACTGAAAGATACTCAAGCTCAAGAAAGCGGGGATGTGTTCGGAGGACGCCTTGATACTCAAGGTAATCTCACTGGACTTAAGACATATAAGGGTGTTGGATTATACCCTGGCGCCACCGATGAAGAGAAGTTACAGGCAGCAGTAAGACACAGAAACAATGATATACAAGACATTGATCAAAAGATTTCCGATGCTCAATCAGAGATGCAACGATACAGCTCAACAAGAGATGGCACAGGTGCTCAGCAATATAAAGATGCCCAAGATAAAGCTAAGGCACTCAATGCATCTAAAACTGAGTACAAGAAACAAGTAACAGAACTACAAACCCTATTTGAGAATAAAGAAGGCACTGAAAAAGAAATCAGAGATCAGAAAGAATTTATTGATAGAAAAGAAAGAAAACTATCAAGCATTGAAAGTCAGAAAGAACAGATTGATGAAAAATTAAAAAACTTGGGCGGAAAAAAAGATAATAAACCAAAATAATCTATGGAATACACCAAAGAACAAATAAAAGAACAATTAGATAATCTGCCGGAAGACCTCCGAAAAGCAATTATTGAAACAGATATTGAACAAACTATTTTTTCTATTGGTGAACGATTTAAACTACCTATCGACAAGCGTGGCGAGCTCTTTTACCAGACACAGATATTTATGATCGGATTCACCCGATCAGATCAATTTGTAAAATCTCTGACCCAATCTCTCAATATTGACGCCGATATTGCAGGAAATATTGCACTAGCGGTCAATGATCAGATTATGTCCCCAATCAGACAAACACTGAAGGTGGGTGTCGCAGACACCGGAAATCTCCCTATAGGACCTAAGAAAAAATTCACCGATGAAGAGATAGATAAACTACTAGAAGATACCGAAAAACTTCTCAATGAAGATGAGGAGGAGACTAAAGAAGAAAATCCATTCCTTGTTATTCAAAAGAAATCTGAACCATCTCCTATTGTTGAAAAAAAATTAACAGAAATAGTAACATTATCACCGGAGGTAACTGACCACTCACTATCTCGAGAAGATATACAAAAAGTAGACCCGTACCGCGAACCGACGAACTAGATTGTCTCTCTACGAGAGATCTCTCCGAAGGGAGATAGACAATAGTTTGTAGAAAAAATACAGAGCTTGTCACACAGCAAGCTCTGTATTTTGTATTTATCTATAAGCCACAATCACGACTCCGCTATCGCTCCGCTGGACTGCGATTTCAGCAGACGGAATACCGTCTAAGAAATCGGTTGGCTACCAACTACGAGCTGTTTTGCGGTATACTATAATCAATGGAAACAGATAAATCTCCTATAGAAAATTTAGATTCAAAAAGAGACAATTTTACTGAACGGTTAGCCAACAGGAAAAGTTTTTCATATGACCCGGCTGGCGCAACTATCCCATCAATAAACATGATTCAACCTAAACAGAATATTCCAACAAGTTCTGGAGATGCTGGTGAGGGGAATATGGGTCAGCAACCCAAAAAACCTCGTGTAGAGAAAACACAATTTAAAGAATTGTTTAAAAATGAAGATCGATTACCTGAACGAAGTATTCGAAACGAGATGCGGGACAAGAAAGAAAAAAAAGATAATGAAGAAGAGATTGAAGAAGATGAAGATATTAATGATTCTGAAGGATTAGATGAAAACGGGAACCCACTCGACGGCATGGTCAAAGCACTTGATGAAGACGGAAACGAAGTGGTGGTTGAGCAACCAGTAAAACCAAAATTTCCATCAATGATATTTGGAATTGCGATTATTTCTGATGCACTTGGAATGTTTTTAGGTTTTTCTGGTGTAAAAGATGCACTTCTTGCATTACCTAAAATAGCCACAGTTGTTGGTGGATTATTCGCTATTAAAGATCTCGTTATGGCGCTCGCAGCATTTGTTCTCGGATGGATGATAAATATTATGTGTATTGGTATACTGTTCACATGGTTTCATAAAGGAGATCATACAAAATTATCTAAGACGGGAACAAAGGTAAGTGTCGCTATTGTAAGAAAAATTCGTGCCTTTATGAAAGGAGTTAAAATTACCTCTACTGTAGGTGAAGCATTCCCTATAATAAACATTATTCCATTTAACTCTTTTTTTGTAATTGTCGCACACTATTCAAATAGAAAATTATTTAAAATAATTATAAAAGCGGTTGAAGCATTTGAATTTATAGGAAAAATCAAAGGTAAATAATATGAACAGACTAAAACATATAACTAAAGAAATTTTTTATAACTTTTCATCACGAAAATTTATTGTCGTGAATGATATTTTAGCATTCGCAACAATCATATCAATTGTGACCATTATCCTTGAAACGGTCGTGTCCCTTAATTTTCTTGATCCATTATTCAGGGTGGTAGAATATGTCTCTGTTGTATTATTCTCATTTGAATATATTGGTAGAGTTATTGCTGCGCCAAAAAAACGAGATTATATCTTTAGTTTCTTTGGATTAGTTGATCTCATATCGATTCTCCCAACCTATTTTGGTATTACTAATCTCATGCCACTCAAATCTGCACGAATGCTTCGAATTCTCCGTTTTCTACGAGTTATCCGACTCACTAAGATCAGCCGACTGGGTATAAATGAACACAAACACACAGATCTCGAAGATTTATCATACATCTATCGACTCAATATTAAGATCTATATCATCACAATAGTAACAGTTGTCGTAGTCTTAGGTAGCATGATGTATCTTTTTGAACACTCACAGGCAGATTTTGCCAATATTCCAAAAAGTATGTTCTGGGTTCTGGAAACAATACTCGGTGGTCGTATTTCACGAACGATTCCACTCACTCTTGCAGGGGGTATTGTCGGATTGGTTACTAAGTTCTCTGGATTAGTGCTTCTTGGATTCTTAATACACATTGTCGGAAACTCAATCAATCACTTACTTTTAGGAACAAAGAATAAACAAACGGTTGAAGACGTGGTGGAGGGAAAGTAAGGAATAGATAGTAGGTTAAAGCTTGTAGTTTGTAGGAATGCGTAACGCGCCAAAGGTGCGTTACGCATTTTGTATTTACCTATAAGCTACAAGCTACTACCTACAATCTATTTTATGGTATTATATATCTATGCAATTTCGAACTCCGCAATTTATTGATATTGAGGATAAAATATTTGGACCGTTTACTTTTCTCCAATTCGTCTATTTGGCCGGTGGAGCAGGATTGGCATTTGTTGCATACAAAATGTTACCAACAATTATTGCGCTATTTGTCGTTCCTGCTGTTGCAGGAATTGCACTCATGCTCACTTTCTACAAAATAAACAATAAACCGTTTATTGAAATACTAGAAGCGGGCATTAAATTTGCTTTTCAGAAAAAACTCTATGTTTGGAAACGCGGGAAACTAGACATAAAAGAAAAAATAGTTACCCACGAAGAAATTGCAAAAATACCAAAGAAAAATCTAAGCGAGAGTAAGCTACAAGATATTTCATGGAGCTTAGATGTGTTAGATATTAAGGACAAAGAAAAATCACAATAATATGGCAAAAATTTCAGCAGACAGAACTCAAGATTTCGTTCCAATCAAAGAAGTGCGTGATGGCATAGTTATTCTTAAAGATGGGGGAATGCGTGCCATCCTCATGGCTTCTTCTATCAACCTGTCACTCAAATCATATGAAGAACAACGCGCAACAATTTCCCAATTTCAAAACGTATTAAACTCTCTCGAATTTCAAACACAAATCGTTATTCAATCACGCAGATATGATATCAGGCCATATCTGATCCTTCTTGAGGAACGTATGAAAGAACAAACTGAACCACTGCTTAAAATCCAGACACGCGAATATATAGAATTCATCAGGGGATTCAATGAACAAGTTAATATTATGACCAAAAACTTCTTTGTGGTCATTCCATATACCAGCGATCTCTCTGCGAATAGTGCATCAAAAGGATTTTCGAGTTTTTTTAAAAAAAATACCCGAGGTTCAGAAGATGAGAAAAAGGATTTTGAAGAAAAAAGATCACAACTTGAACAGCGCGTATCTATTGTTGCCCAAGGACTCAACCGTCTCGGCATCAGAACAAGCGTACTCGACACTGAAGCTGTGGTAGAATTGTTTTATAAATCATTTAATCCAGGCGATGTGACGAGCGCGATTAAGCTCCAAGAAAACCAATAATTTATGGCATTTTTTGATTCATTATTTAAAAAAGGAGGAAGTACCGCAACACCGGGAAGTACGGTGTTACCGGTACTTCCACGAGAAATATATGAGGAGGCAAAAATGGAGCTCCAGGATATTATCGCGCCATCAGCACTTAAAATCGAAGCAAAATCACTCAATCTTGGAGACAAGATTGCTCGAACCTTCTTTGTTATTTCATATCCACGCTATTTATCAGACAATTGGTTTTCACCAATCATTAACCTCGATAAAATTTTCGATGTTTCCATTTATATTCATCCAATAGAAACAACAAAAATTCTCAGACAATTCCAGAAAAAAGTTGCCGAGGTTCAGAGTCAAATTAATACTCGAGAGGGAAAAGGGTTGGTGCGAGACCCAATTTTAGATACCGCATTTCAAGACCTCGAAGCACTCAGAGACAGTCTTCAGCAGGCACAGGAGAAAATGTTCGAGGTTGGGCTATATATCACAATCTATGCGGACAATGACATGGAATTGTTTAAGATTGAATCTGAAATAAAAACAATTCTTGAATCAAAACTCATTTATTTAAAACCTGCACTCTTTCAACAAGAAGAGGGGTTTAAAAGCGTACTTCCAATAGGAACAGATCTCCTTAATGTACACCAAAAACTGAATTCTGAACCACTTTCATCTATTTTTCCATTTATTTCATTTGACCTTACATCAAACAAAGGGATTCTCTATGGAGTAAACCGACACAATTCCAGTTTGGTTATCTTTGATCGATTTTCACTTGAAAACTACAACTCTATTATTTTTGCAAAATCTGGTTCCGGTAAATCTTTTGCAACAAAACTCGAAATCCTCCGAACTCTCATGTTTGATTGTGATGTTATTGTTATCGACCCAGAAAATGAATATCGCTATCTCGCAGAAGCAGTTGGTGGGCGATATTTCAATATATCTCTCTCTTCTGATCACCACATCAACCCGTTTGATCTTCCTATTCCAAAAGAGGACGAAACTGCGGCTGACATTCTCAGAAGTAATACGATCAACTTGGTTGGACTATTCCGTGTGATGTTGGGAGGTTTAACTCCGGAAGAAGACGCATTGGTTGACCGAGCAATCTCTGAAACCTATGCACTCAAAGATATTACCCCTGATTCTGATTTCACTGCTATTGAACCACCACTCTTGTCTGATTTTGAAATGGTACTCCAGGGTATGGAGGGGAGTGATTCGATTGTTAAACGATTATCAAAATTTACCAAAGGAACTTGGTCTACCTTTATCAACCAACCTTCAAACGTTGATATTAATAAAAAATTCGTCGTATTTTCTGTCAGAGACATGGAAGATGAGTTGAAATCTGTCGCTATGTATATAGTGACTCATTTCATCTGGAATTCAGTCAGAAAAAATCTTAAGAAGCGACTACTGGTCGTGGATGAGGCATGGTGGATGATGAAATCAGAAGATACCGCATCATTCCTGCTCTCTATTGCAAAACGAGGAAGAAAATACTATCTCGGGCTCGCGACCATTACCCAAGACGTTGGAGACTTCATGAAATCTCCGTACGGGGTCCCAATCGTTACAAACTCGTCCATTCAATTCCTCATGAAGCAATCTCCGGGGGCAATTGATGTCCTCCAAAAAACATTCAACCTTACTGACGAAGAAAAATATCTACTTCTTGAGTCAGGACTTGGAGAAGGAATATTCTTTGCAGGACTCAAACACGTCGCACTCAAAGTTGTTGCATCATATACCGAAGAACAAATCGTTACCTCAGACCCAGCACAAGTTCTTGCTATACAAAAAGCAAAACAAGATCTCGAAATGTCTGAAGCTAACCAGGGATATATTAGTACCGACAGTCTTAAAAAAGAGATTTCTGGAGCGTCTGGAACAAGTAATGAACTTAATACCGTAACGCCAACAGAAGCAAATGGACCGGAAAATAGTTCGAATGACTCACTAAAAGCAGAGGAGGGGTCAGAAGAAGAAGCTATCACATCTGAGCCGGTAGAACCTAAACCAGAAGAACCTAAAAAAGAGCTTGACTTTGTTGATTTAATTGAAGCGGAACTGAAATCGTTAGATAAATAGTAAACAGATAGTAGCTGGTAGCTTACAGCTTATAGAAGAAACCCCTGCCCATGGCAGGGGTTTCTGTGTCTTCCTACCAACTACAAGCTTTAACCTACTATCTGTCCTATGGTATACTTATCCATATGAACGATGATACAAAAAAACAATCAGACGATGATGTGTTGCGAGCTTCTGGGGTTGAGATAGTTGATGATGGGGGCACTGTTGCAAAACTTGAAGAAGAATTCCAAAAAGAACTCGCTCCACATCCTATACAAAAAAAACAATCAACCACCACATCTTCTCTTACGCAGAAACTTGAAAACCTAGGAGAAACTGAACAAAAAATCGAAAAAGAGATACATGAACTTGAGGCAGATGTAAAAGGAAAACTGACTAATTTAAAACAAATACGAGCTGATATAGAGAAAGAACTCGAACAAATAAAGGAGTTACAAGCCGCTGAAGGAAAAATAAAAGAGGAACGACAAAAAGTCGCAGATCTCGAAGAAAACAGACAGAAAATAGAAGATGAGATAACCGCACTTGAAGAAGGGGTGTTGAAGAATCTAGATTAGGGACAGTTTGTAGATAGTAGCTTACAGCTGATAGGAAATACAGAAACCCCAGATTCGCCATACGGCGAATCTGGGGTTTCTTCTATAAGCTGTAAGCTACCAACTACTATCTGTTATAATTTACAACCTTTAACCTACTATCTATCTTATGATATACTATTATAGTAATGAGACTCTCATTTATTCACACTCTTGTGTTATTGGTTGCGGTTTTTTTCTCTGCACCAGCACAAATACAAGCACAAGCAATTGGAGAAAAAAATGTTTCTGTGAATATTTCTCCAACCAATCCATCTCCGGGCGAGAATTATACTTTAAGTTTGATTACTTATAGTTTTGACCTCAATCGATCAACTATTACTTGGTCAGTAAACGGCACCAAGATCCTTTCTGGGATAGGGAAATCAACCTATGAAGGCGTTATGGGTTCCCTAGGAGAAACAACTCAAATCAAAATAGTTATCGAAGCAGGTCTATTAGTTATAGAAAAAAACATATCACTTGTGGGAACAGATATGGATCTTATTTGGGAAGCAATAGATTCATATGTTCCACCATTTTACAAAGGAAAAGCACTCCCTAGTCCAGAAGCACGTATTAATGTTGTCGCAATACCACTACTCCAAGACGGAACCTCTTTACTTGGGTCAGATAATATCACGTATGCATGGAATAGAAATTACTCCCCAGACCTCGGTTCCTCAGGGTACGGGAAAAATTCTTTTATTTTCAGAACTAGTTATTTAAACCAATCAGATAAAATAACCGCATCAAGTACTGCAATTACTAAAAATCTTTCAGCAAAACAGACAATCGATATTCGAACAATAAAACCAAAAATTCTTTTTTACCCCATACAAAACAAATCCGCAAACACCATTCACGCACTCAAAAATTCTATCACCGTAAATGGTGACTCATATACAATCATCGCTGTACCTTACTTTTTTTCTGGAGAAAATCCTGATGTAAAAGATCTTTCGTATACCTGGAAAGTAAATAATCAACAACTTCAAGTCTTTTCCCCTAAAAATACCCTTACTATCCAGAAGGGTGAAGCAACAAATGGTACAATAGATTTGACTATTGAAAGTATTTCAAAATTACTGCAGTCAGCAAAAAGTAAAATGACTATTAATTTTCAAAAATAATTAAGTATGAAAAAAAATTGTACAGTTCTATTGATGTTTATCGCAATCATCTCTATTTCTTTTGGTTTTTCTCAAAATGTTTTTGCTCAATACACAATTCCGGGTTGGTATTTTGAATGGCAAGGTGGTCTTACAGGGCCACACACAACACAACTTGAATGCACCCAAAATGGACAATATATCCAAAGTCTTTGTGTATATTATGATCAATTTCCTGATAGTGATAATGGCCCAGTAACAGCAATAACAAGCCCTGTTCTAAATAGTACTGTTATTTCTGGGGCTCAGGTCACCTTGACAGCAACAGCCACTGATATAAGTACTGGGGTTAAAGTTAAGCTTTTTGCGGATACAACACAATTAGGAGCAGAGTTTTCACAAGGACCTTACACAAGACAGTGGACAGCAACAACACCAGGAGTACATGTACTTAAAGCTGTTGCGCGAGATATTTTTGGAAACACAACAATAAAAACCAGAAATATCACCGTCATATCTTCAGATACCACACCTCCAGAAGTAATACTAGTGTCTCCAACCCCAGCTGACGGATCAATACTCCCTTTAAACCAAGAGGTTGTTTTACAGGTAAGTGCAATAGATAATATTGCGAATGTTAAAATTTATGTCAATGGATCACAAGTAGGAACAACAGACATCTCTGGTCCTATATACGATGCACATTGGACACCAACCGTTATTGGAAACTATGCAATAACCGCTAAAGCGACAGATTTAGCGGGACAGACCACAACAACACCAGCGAGGAATTTTATTGTAGGAACAGGTGGTGGAAATGGAAACAATGGCGGTGTAGTGGTGACCGGACAAGACGGACTATCACTCTCAAACGTCTCACATACAGTATCTGGTACAACTGTTACTATCCATGGAACTTTTTCTCCTGGTAGCCATGCAGATCTCTCGAACGGAATTGGGGTAAATATCACACAAACAGCTAATCCAAGTATTACTGATGAAAACATAAATATACTGGCACCTGGTGGTGTATTTTCGGTTCCATTTACTGAAATTCTAAACGGGACATATACATATATTATTAGACCGATGTTAAATAGCTCAAATATATTTACACATCCAAGTTTCACTTTTACAGTATCAGGTGGACAAATAGTTCCCCCGACAACACTTGGAGATGTAATCATTAGTAATGTAATAATAACTGTTAGTGGTAGTACCGCAACAGTAACTGGAGATGTTACACCAACAAACACTACAACACTAACGCTTACTCTTTTCCCTGATAACACATACACAACACCGGTCGGGGGGACACATCCTATATCTGTAACAAATGGATCTTTTTCTGTACCATTAACTGGATTATCTGATGGAACTTATTTCTTCACCATCACAGATACATCACAAAGTGGTACCAACGGAAATACAAGTGGTGTTACTATAAACCAAAGCGGTCTAATACTGGCAAATATTTCTCACAGTGTTTCTGGACAAGGAGATGTTTCAATAGGGGGTAAATTTAACCAACCAACACACACAGCACTCGCAACAGGTGTAACAATTAGTCTTCTTGATCCAAATAATAATACAGTTCTCCATGAACAAACACAGAACCCGATCGACCCAATGAGTGGTACTTTTTCAGGAATTGGTTTTACTGGTGTACCAAATGGGACATATAAATATAAAATCACCCCTAACTCAAATACTGCGCTGATTTTTACCCACAATAGCATGATCTTCACTGTCGGAAACGGTATCACCTCATCAAACAATTCATACACCTTCACTATTGCCGGACAGGGAACTAATCCTGGTGGCGATGACGATGACCAAAATGGAAATTCTTTTTCACTTAATAATTTATTTAGTGGATTAGGAGTAAATATTCCATCAAACTGTGTAAATAGGCAAGCAGAAGAAACAGCCAACCAAGGCGGTGAACAGTGGTATTGTTTCTTGGCTCCACTACTATCAAGTGAACCTGAAATAAACACCTCTGCATCATCTAATGACTCGACACCAATAATTCCTAAGGTGGTCAACATGTTCTTCAAGGTTGGTATTGCCATACTTATAGTTCTTTCTGTTCTTATGTTTGCCTATAATGCATTCCAATACATGCTTTCTCCTGGTGTATTCGATAAAAAAGCGGCAACAACTGGAATGTGGAATGCAATTCTCGGTCTCGTCATAGGACTCAGTATTTATTTAATATTAAGCATTATAAATACCAATCTATTAAATCTAGATATAGAAATTGCACAAAATACAATAAATATAGAACATCAAGATGCTATTGCTAATGAACTACTGACCGCGGATCAATTTACCGCACTTACCGGGCAAGCACCAAAAACACCAGCAGAAATAAATACCATTATAACTTCTGCTGTTGCTACAAAATTCTCAACAGCAACAGAAGCTGATCGGGCAAAACATGTATGTGCTATTAAATCAATTATTCAAAAAGAAAACCCTACTTTTAATTCTGGAGCGATTGGTCATGACGAAGATGTTGGTCTTCCTGGTGGCCCTGGAACAAAAAGTACTCGGGCATTTATCGCTTCAACAAAAAAATATAGTAGTGATACCGCTTTTACAACCACTCCACCTAAGAACGACGACCATGGGCACAGCGATAACCCTGTTGAAGACACACCTGGACTCGGTCTTGATTGGCGTTTTACACACGGTATTGGTTTAATGCAGGTAACGTTTATACCTCCTGTGTGGAATAACAGCGACTATGAAACCAACCCACCCCCATGGAGTTCTCGAAATACTCTACCTCCATCTATTAACGGCCTTTCCCCAAAACAAATGTTCAATGAAACAAATAATATTTCCAATGGAGTAGATATATACAAAGGATTTTTAACCAGTAATAATTGTGGGGGGAATTCTAATTCTGCAAATATTTGGTTAAAGACATTCTCTGGATACAATGGTGGATGGGATGCTTGTGATGAACAAACAGGAACTCCTTATGGACAATCAGTGTACGCAACATTCCAAGCCTGCGTTGCTGCATTGTAAAAAATCTAGTGTCTATTACATTATTAATGATATAATTCTTACATGAATCAAAAGAAGGCGTTCTATATCATAATCACCGGAATCGTATTGTTTGTTATTTTACTTGGTGGCTATTTTTGGCTATCATCAAAAAAAGAGCAGGCAGGTGGAGCAGGGGACCTTATTGATTATCTTCCATTTGGAAAAAGTCAGCGAGGAAATCTTCCAGCAACAAAACCCGGAACAAAAGATCCAATAACTCAAGAGCCGATAGAAGAGAAACCAATTCCACGACTGAGACAACTCACTACATATCCAGTGGCTGGGATACAGGGGGTTTCTGAAAAAATACCCGCCACAGAAACTGAATTAGAAAAGAACACACCAACAGCTATATATGTTGCAAAAGATACTGGATTTATATTTAAACAATCTCTCGTGTCTACTGGTGAAAAGAAGGTGAGTTCATTAACAATTCCAAATACCCACGAAGCACTCTTTAACTCGACCGGCACTGCGGTGTTGTTCAGATATGTTAAACCGGGAAGCGAGACCATCGAAAGCTATTCAGGAAAAATAAATTCATTCTCAGAATTATCACAAATAAATAATATTGTTGGAACATTTTTCCCTCAAAATATTTCATCTACCGCATTTCTTTCAAATGGAACAAAACTTGTATATGGAATTCCATCAACACCATCTGGGTCTATCTGGACAACAAGCACCTCTGGTGGGTCTGATAAAAAACAAGCATTTTCTTCGGCATTTACTGAATGGCTTGTTGAATGGCCAACAGAAGGGAAGATGTTCTTTACTACAAAAGCGTCTGGTGGCATACCTGGATTTACCTATGAATTAAACATTGTTTCTGGTGAATTTAATAAGGTTATAGGAAATATTCCAGGACTCACCTCAAAAATAAATCAAAACAGTGCGTTATTACTATTTAGTCGTTCGGGAGAAACCGGAATAACCCTAAATGTGCTCGATATTGCAAAACAAACAGTATTACAAACAGGACTCCAGACACTTACAGAGAAATGTGTCTGGGCTAAAGATATGATAACCGCTTACTGTGCGGTTCCTAATAGTCTAGAAATAGTTCAATATCCCGACAGTTGGTATCAAGGATTGGTTAGTTTTTCAGATAGTATTTGGGCAATCAATTCAAGTACAGGGATAACAAAACTAGTGGTTAATATTCTCTCAAATGAAAATAAAGAGATTGATGCAGTAAGTCTCGCTCTTGATCCAGAAGAAAAATATCTATTATTTGTAAATAAAAAAGATGGAACTGCATGGAGTTATAGACTAGGTAGTAGTGAGTAGATAGCAGCTGGTAGATAAATTCATACAAAAAAACTGAGCATAGCTCAGTTTTTTTGTATTCTTAAACCGTTTTACTCTCTACCACTAACACCGACTTTCCCTTTAAAACTTTTTTTCGTATATATAACTCCTGAAGAATGGTAAAAATATTATTTGTACACCAATAGAGCGCTACCGCAGCAGATACTTGATATGCAATCACACCAATGAAAATAGGGAGTACATATTTTGTCTGTATTTGCATACTGCGAGCCAGTTCGTCTTGAAATGATTTCTTTCCTTCTTTTGGTTTTTGTAAAGGTAATGATGCGACAGAAAAATATGCCTGGATAAACTGTGAGACACCGGTTATAATCGCCAAAACAATACTGTGCGCTGTTAAATCAAGTATTCCGAGGAATGACACAGACACAATCGCTGGGACTGGTATAAACGCATATAAACTGTCAGAGGTAAATGAAATTCCTTTCATAAATACCTGATACAGGGCAAAAATGATTGGAATTTGCACAAGGATAGGTAAACAACCTGAGACAGGGCTCACGTTGTATTTCTTATACAGAGCGAATGTTTGTCTTGCGTGTTCTTCTTTATTATCTCCGTATTTTTCCTTTAATTCTGCAAGTTCTGGTGCCAACTCTCTCATAGCAACCTGACCTTTTAATGCTTTCTGAGAAAGGGGAAATAGCGCTAATTTAACAATAACAGTAAGTAAAATAACTGCAATACCGACATCACCTCCTGGTATTATATTTACTAAAAAAGCGAGTAAGTTGTGAAGGGGATTATAAAGCGCTGTGTTCCAAATTGTTGTAAGCATAAGGGATATTGTAACACAACATACAGCTTGTAGGTAGTAGGTTGTAGCTGGTAGGGAAAATATAAAGAGCCCGAGTATCGCCTAAGGCGATACTCGGAATTCTTCTACAAACTGTAAGCTACCAACTACTATCTGTTTAAAGATTATCTACGGTATGTTCTCTGTTTGGTGTACATCGGCTAATTCTTTTAATTCCCTTATTAACTCCAATTATTACTCCGTATTTTTTAATTGCGCTAATCATATATTCTGAGCAGGTTGGGTAAAATTTACATGAAGGATTACTAAGACCACTGGATATGAGTGTTTTTTTTATAAACCGATATATACCTATTATAAAAATGACTATATATTTCATGGTTAAATCTTGATTTTCCTTAAAAGTTCACATAATTCTTTGGATAAAGTTGCATAAGAAATAGAAGAGGATCCTTTTCCCATAAAAACCATACAGATAAAGCCTTTTGGAAACTTATTTAAATAATCGGAAAGAATCATATATCCTCGTCTTTTTATAAGATTTCGTAAAACACTTGTTTTTGCTACTTTTTTTGACACAACCACTGAAAAATGAGTATTTTCTAAGTTTACAGTACCAAACCGAATATATAAATGCTCGCCATTTAAAACCCTTGTTTTTCCAAGGTATTTTTTAAAATCTTGTTGAGATAATCTATTTTTTTTAGGAATCATAACTAGTCCCAGTATACTCGACAACCGCACGACGGGGAACCAGCGTGCGGTTGTAATGTTTTTCTATATAATAAAAAGTTACACAGCGAGTTTAGTTCGTCCTTTTTGTCGTCTGCGTGAGATAATTTTCTTCCCACTGGTTGTTCTGGAACGAACTAAAAATCCATGGGTTTTTGCTCTTTTCTTCTTTTTAGGTTGGTATGTTTGTGACATATGGGATAAGTATACAAATTTTAAGTAAAAAATCAATAGGTCTATAGTTATTAACATTTTCCACAGTTTATCAACATATATCTATTTAAAAATCAACCTATCTATCTTCTTTAGACACTATATAATAGTCTCCATGGATCATAAACAGCTATGGGATAAATGTTTGATTGAAATAGAATCAAATCTTTCAAAACAAAATTTTATAACCTGGTTTAAAAACACCCACATATCAAAAGAAGATAGTGGAACTATTTTTGTTGGTGTCCCTAATGAATTTGTAAAAGATTGGCTTTTTAATAAGTACCACAAACTCATCTCTAAAACCATTACTATTAATATGCCAGCAGCCCGCAGTGTTGAGTATATTGTTGCAAAGTATGAAGCAAACCAGTCGCCAATAAAAGAGATTGAGATAAAAGTAACTACGCCAACCAACACTCTTCCTTTACAAGATTTATATATAAACAAAGATGATAATTTAAACCCTCGTTATATCTTTGAAACATTTATTGTTGGTAATTTTAATGAACTTGCCTACGCAGCAGCACAAGCAATCATTAAAAACCCTGGTAGATCTTATAACCCATTTTTTGTATATGGACCAACAGGGCTAGGTAAAACACATTTAATACAGGCAATAGGGAATTCTATCAAACAGAAATTCCCTGAAAAAAAAGTTCACTATATTATGCTTGAAAAATTTGCAAGTGATTTAGTTGCTACTTTTCAATCATATCAAGCTAATAAATCAAACGTATTCAATGCCTTTAAGGAAAAATATCGTAAATATGATGTGCTTATTATTGACGATATTCAATTTATTGGAAAAATGGAGAAAACCCAGGAAGAGTTATTTCATTTGTTTAATATAATGCATGAAAGCAATAGACAAATCATTTTTTCATCAGATAAACACCCAAATTATATTCCTGGACTTGAAGATCGTTTAAAATCAAGGTTTTCCCAGGGTATGATTGTAGATATTATTGAACCAGATTATGAATCACGTCTGGCTATTCTTACCACAAAAGCAAAAACTCTTTGTATACCATTATCTGATGAATTTAAAGGTGCACTTGAATATATTGCGTCAATGGTTCAGGGTAATATTCGAGAACTTGAAGGGAGTCTTAATGCGGTTGTTTGTCAAATTCAACTTAAAAATAGAGACATTTCACTTAATGAAGTAAAAAATATTATTAAAAATCATATTAAGCCTAAAAAACAAGTATCAATAGATGAAGTAGTTAGGTTAATTACAGATTTTTATAATTTAAAAGAATCTTCTTTATATGAAAAAACAAGAAGAAAAGAAATTGTTAGAGCAAGACAGGTTGTTATGTATATTCTTAGAGAGAATTTTAATGTTTCATATCCTCTTATTGGACAAAAATTAGGAGGAAAGGATCATACAACAGTTATTCACTCTTATGAAAAAGTAAAAAGGGATTTAAAAACTGATCCATTACTTGGACAAGAGATAGATCAGATTAAATTATTATTTTCATAACTGTTTATAAGTATGTGTATAACCAGTATATATACCTGTTAGTAGTATGAAATCTGTATGTGGATAAAAATAATCATTATTTTTATCCACATACAGAAAATAATTTTATAAACAGAAAATG
>CALRET010000006.1 GCA_943356375.1 Candidatus Nomurabacteria bacterium
ATAGATTGACCAAAAGAATCTTCTTCTTGTCCATAATCTCTCTGAAATTAAATGCGGATTGTGGTTGAAGCACGACCGGGCGCATAAATTCATTTGAGATAAATCCATCAAACTTTGATGAAATATATGGGACAAAGTTCTCAAGACCCTGATCCCCTGTTGTTTGTTCGGCACTCTTCCAGAACTGTGCAATGATCGGACTCTTGCAGTGTGAAAGCTTCATATCACGGAATGATTTATCAGCCAATACTCGAGTAATTTCAAGAAGTGTACAACCTGATTCTGGATGTTCCATTACCAAAAGTGCACTGTTTTTGAAATACTGCTCAAACATTGCTCCGCCACCGGCCTTCATATCAAAAAGTTGATTAAAAATAGACATAAGTGTGTCGATAACCATTGATTTCTGTTCTGGAAATCGTGCATCGAACTCAAGCATATTAAGTCCCATCGGGCGAGGAATATACGCTGGATCAAAGTAAATGACGTCATCAATACGTTCTTTCGGAACATAGGAAAGAATATCCTGAATATCTGTACCGTGTGGATCAATGAAACAACAGCCATCACCATTTTTCATATCCTGAATAAACATATTTTTCAATGTCAGCGTCTTACCAGTACCGGTCTGACCGATAACATAAAAGTGGCGCATGCGATCCTCTCGTTTCATATGAATTGGTGTCGTAATACCGCGATAATAATTAGTTCCAAGAAGTATCCCTTCGTCACTCAAATCAAGAGGGGCTGGAGCAGATCCTGCCTTTGCCTGTTTGAGCTGTGGACTCTCATCGAGACCTATTGGGAAATGAAACAGTGTCGCAAGTTCTTTAAAATTAAACGGGATAACATTTTCTTCTGGGAGCATACGGTATGAAAATTCATGCAAAAATGTTTTTAGTGTATTTTTAGTTGCACGCTTAAATGTAATACTATTGCCATTTGGTTCAGAAAACTGATTGAATGCTGATTCAATATCAGAGAGAATAAGCGATGCGCGAGATTCATTGTCCGCTGATGCAACAATACGAATTGATGCAAGAGATAACGGGCTCTTTATTTTTGCGGAAATACGTTCAGTAATATCTGCGGCACTGTCTTTTGGTTTATCATCTTTTTCTTTGGGTCCAAAGAAGATATTTTGTGCCGTGGTCAAAAACCGCTTATCAAATATTGCATGCGGATCAAATCCTTTCTTAATTTTTTCGCCTTGTTTTGCTTTATCAAGGATAAAATTGAATTTTTTGAGCAACTTTTCCCCTGCTGGAGCAATGAGTATTTGAATAGCTGCACCTTCACCATCTTTTTTCAGCTTCGAAAATGCATTGAGAATTGTTGAGAGTGGATCATGCTCAATCGTATCATATGTCTTGATAGGGATCGCCTCATGATTTAATAAATCAACATATGCTCCCGCAGCAATACCGCTTTCATTAAAAATATTGTAATCATTCGGGATCTCTCTGATCTTTGCTTCATGATAAAACGCAAGCACTTGTTTTTCAAAAAGATCGATCTTATGATTTGGAATTCCCGCATAAAAAACAACCTCGTGAGTATTATTTGCAAGAGCTATTTCCAATGTATAATAATCATGTTTTGAATTATCTTTATCAGCACCGACAGACTGCATGCCAGAATAAAACTGTTCCATTGCAGTAATAAATGTTTTAAAACTATTTTTCTCTTCACCTGCATCAGGAATCGTTATCTCGAACAATGTCATATGGAGACCTTTAAACAAAGTAGTTTCCTGTTTTAAACCTCCTGGTTCACCGATAGTGTGGATATACTGAACGAGCAATCTATGAAAATCGTCATCGAGATGTGGATCATTCATTTTTTCTAAAATTGCAAGTGCGGTCCTCACCCCCTTATCCAGAAGAATTCCCAACAGCTCTTCCATTTTTTTATCATGCGCTTCAGGAGCAAGGCGAAGTACGACTTGATCTTTGTGTGCTTCCTCCATTATTTTTTGACTTGGCAATACATTTTTCTCAGGTATTTGACCGTATTCACGAACCACGGATGTTGTAATGGTATCACGCGAAACCTCTGGAGATTGTCCAGTAAGTGAGCTTTCGCGCTCTTTAATATGTTTTCTCAAAAATTCAATCTCTTGTTCAGGGGTTTCAAATTTCTGATCTAGTGGTATGGGTATTTTTTCCATATATACCTAATCAGTATATCATATAGCGGGTTATAGATAATAGGTTTTAGGTGTTAGTAAATACCTACACATCTCTTGTTCTTGCAAAAAAGTACCTATACGGGTATACTTTTATATGTGAATGAAGTAAGACTACAAGAGCTTTCTCTGAAAATAGATGCGGGGACAACCACCCCAGCCGAGGAGGCAGAGTTTATTGAACTCTATCTACAATTTTTAAGGAAAACTGACGATGAAATAAAGATCGAAGATATTAAAAAGCAATTAAAAGGATAATAAGAGCAACGGCGAACCCAGTGGATGAGCTCCCAGAGTGATTCTGGTGAATCATCTACTGAATCATCGGACGTCGTGAATGAGAATACTCATTCACACGCTCCTCGCTTGTTGTAATAAATATATGGAACTAAAAATGGATGACGCAACAAGAGAAGCTTTAGAAAATCCACAGAAAAAGGAGGTTGTCTTGGAAAAAGACGTTGATAAAACAGAGGGAGGAATGACTGAGGGAGCATATAAAGCAAAAATGGATACTGCGCAAGAAGCTCTCAAAAAAATACCTGAGGAAAAGATCCCACCAGAAAAGAAAGGTTTTTTCGATACAATTAAAAATACTTTCTCAACAATAACAGCAAAATGGGAAGCTAACAAAATTGCCAAGGCCGAGAGTGTTATTGCTGGTCATGCTGGTTTAAAAAAATTACTTGCATCGATCCAAGATAAACCAGAAGAAGTTGCAGCATTGAAAAGATATGTGGCAAAATATCCAGACGAACTCAACTATTATATTAAGTATGATCCGAAACAAGGAGAATTTGACGCAAACACTCGTGGCGGAGAGACATTGACATACTAGTCTAGTTATAGAAAATAAAAAATCCCCCATTAGGGGATTTTTTATTTATGGAAGCGTGAGAATTTCATATCCGGTTTCAGTAATTAAAACAGTATGTTCAAAGTGTGCACTCTTGGACCCATCAGTAGTTACCACTGTGTATTCATCATCAAGAAACACCACATCAGGATTCCCAAGGGTTATCATCGGTTCAATAGCAATGACCATACCAGGACGAAGATATTCACCAGTTCCCTTTCTGCCATAGTTCGGCACATAGGGATCTTCATGAATGGCACGTCCGACACCGTGCCCAGCAAGTCCACGAACGATACCGAATTTTCTTTTCTCCACAAATGCCTGCACCGCATTACCGATGTCTCCCACACGAGCCCCAGGTTTGATTTCTTCAATACCAAGAAGGAGTGATTCTCTACAAGTATCTATAAGCTCACGCCCTGTTTTTGATACTGGTCCGACGGCGATAGTCACCGCGTGATCGGTAAACATATTTTTATATTTAAGCCCAAGATCAAGTGAAACGATATCCCCTGTATTGATGACCCTATTTTTATCAGGAATTCCATGCACCACTTCATCATTAATTGAAACACAAATACTCGCAGGATATGCAGTCTTCACTCCATGAGGCGTATATCCCAAAAAAGCTGCGGTTCCGCCTGATGCACGAACAAGTTCCGCTGCACGATTATCTATCTCATATGTAGTCATACCAACAACTACTTCTCGTGAGAGTTTCTCTAAAATCTGCGCGAGAATTTTCCCTCCTTCGCGAATCTTTTGTATTTCTTCTGGGGTCTTAATAATTACGGCCATAGTTTTGACATGATTTCTACATGAACTGCTTCTATGCTTTGTTCACCTACAATATTAATAAACATATATTTTCTGTTTATTTTAAAATATTCAAGAACAGGAACCACGTTTGATTCAAACCACGTGAGACGCTTTTTGATTCCCTCAATCGAATCATCTGCTCTGCCGCGTGCACTCAATCGATCGATGACCCATTGATCACTGACGGTAATATCCAACACTGTCCTATTTTCAATACCAAGAAAATCAAGTGCTGAATCAATGATCGGCGCTTCTTCAATTTTTCGAGACACACCGTCAAAAATAATATCTTCTGTTCCGGTGTAGTTTTCCACTAAGACACGCGCCCACAGATATACAGGGAAAAAGACTGGCATAAGTTTGCCATTTTCAATGATATTTTTTGTCTGATCATGCAAATGTCCGGTCCCGCTTGCAACAAAGTTACGGAACAGTTGTCCGGTTTCAATATAGATGACCTTACGACCCTTCTTTTCAAGTTCTTGTTTTAAGAGTTCTGCTTGTGTCCCTTTGCCAGAGCCTGATTTTCCAAAAAAGATATATGCGTGTGAATTCATAATAGAGATACTATATCATACGAAGAGAGCCGGCCAAAGGCCGGCTCTCTTCTCTTTTAGATACTTGTATTTCACTAGCCCCTAGAACCTAGCAACTAGACACCCTAGTCCTTAGTATTCCCGCATTGAGAGCTGTGCATCAATTTTCTTTATGATATCAATCGATACTGAAATAGCAATTAACAGTGATGTTCCACCAATCGTGAGCGACTGGATACCGGTCAATGATTGCATAATCATTGGAAGAACAGCAATAAGACCCAAGAAAAGTGCGCCTGCAAGTGTAATACGAGAAAGTACACGATCAATAAACTCTGCAGTTGATTGACCAGGTCTAATACCCGGGATAAAAGCACCATTCTTTTGAAGATTGGTTGAGAGCGCTTGTGGGTCAAACGTTACTGCTGTATAAAAATACGTAAAGAGTGCAACGAGCACGAAGTACAGTATTCCGTAGAGCAATGTATTTTGACTGAATGAAATAAATGCGTGAGAAACTTTCATTGCAATGGTGTTGGTTGAAGTTGCAAGGAAATTTCCAATAAGCTGAGGGAACATAAGAATAGAGAGAGCGAAGATAATTGGCATAACTCCTGCTTGATTCAAACGAAGTGGAATATATGTTGAAACTCCACCTGACGTACCGGTTCCTCTCACCTGTTTGGCATAGGTAACTGGCACAGGGCGTTCAGCTTCAGAAACAGCAACCACTCCAGCAATAATCACTACCCCAACAACAAGGAAAACGAGATATGTTGGTATTTGTGCAACATCAAAGGTAAAGAAGAATTGACTGATATTTGATGGGACTGAAGCAACGATACCCGCAAAAATAATGATTGACACACCATTACCAATACCGAATTCTGAGATAAGTTCTCCGAGCCACATGAGAAAGAGACATCCCGCAGTAACTACTGCAATATTGACGACGTATCCCATTGTGGACATCGGATCGATAACTCCTTGTCGAACGAGCACTGCAAGCAAACTGAAACCTTGAAGGATTGCGAGTGGAATCGTAAGAATTCGAGAATATTGTGAAAATCGTTTTCGCCCAGCTTCACCTTCCTCGTGATACAACGCCTTAAGTCTAGGCACCATAATAGTAAGCAATTGCATAATGATACTTCCGGTGATATATGGTCCCACACCAAGCATCATGATCGAGAGCGTGGAAAGTCCGCCTCCAGAAAAGAGATTAAGGATTCCGAAAAATTGATTATTCGAGAGAAATTCATTAAGTCTCGCCGCATCTACTCCAGGTACTGGAATAGCCGCAAGAAATCTGAAGATAAAAAACATTCCAATAACGAAAAATATTCGTGAGAGGAGCGCTTTGTCAGTCAACAGCACTTTAAATTTTCTGATAATTTTTTCCATAGAGAGCTAAGCAATAGTTCCACCAGCTGCTTCGATTTTCTGTTTTACTGATGCAGAAAATAAACAACCAGAGATTGCAAGTTTTTTTGTAAGATCGCCAGTTCCAAGTATTTTAATTTTTGGAATTCGTGCTTTTTGTTTTTTCACCAACCCTTTTTCAATCAAGATGATCGGTGTTACTGATGCACCCGCAGCAAATGTTTTTTCAAGAAGACTAAGATTGATCACTACCGGCTTTGGAGTAATACTCTTGAACTGACTAATACCGCGTCCGCGAAGTTTCGGAAGTTTCTTGATACGAGTCTGGATTTCTGGACGAATATTATGTCCAGCACGCGCCTTCTGACCTTTGGTTCCTCGGCCTGAAGTTTTACCACGTTTACCTCCGCGTCCAACGCGTCGCTTTACGATATTTTTTGTTTTTCGTTTAAGTTCGTGTAGTTGCATATATGTGTATAGTATAAATAATTTATGCTGTTTCTCCAACAATTGCTTCTACGACCTGTTCAACTTCTTCTGCTTTGATTGGAAGTTCAACACGTTCTTTCTGAGCAAGTGTCTGAAGCGCTTTGAGTGTCGCTTGTGCGTTGTTGAGCTTGTTTTTACTGCCTGAATGTACTTTTGAGGTAACATCCTTGATTCCACCAAGCAAGAGAATTTCTCTCACTGAGCTTCCTGATACGAGTCCGCGTCCACGATTTGGCATAAGCACTACTCGAGAAGAACAGAATTTTGCACTGATGTCATGCGGAAGAGACATGTCTTTTGTTAAGCGAACTTTGAACATATTCTTCTTTGCATTCTTAAGCGCCTTGGCGATTGCGAGCGCAGTATCTCCTGCTTTACCTGTTCCCAACCCAACTGAACCTTTCTTGTTTCCAATAACCATGGCAACAGAGAAGCTCATACGACGTCCTCCAGCGACGACACGAGTTACGCGTCTGATACTGATTATTTTTTGATCAAATTCTGGTTTTGGTCTGTCGGCGAAAGACTTTCCTCGATCACCACTTCCACCGCGACGTCCACGACCAGTATCACGTGCTGTTCTTCGGGCTTGAGAGAATACATTGCCTCCAGTTTGTGTCTGAGCATTAGGTGCTCCTTGTGTTTCGTTTGTAGTCATATATTAAAATTGAAGTCCGCTTGCGCGACATGCGTTAGCGAGTGCTAGTAATCGACCAGTATATTTGTATCCGTTACGATCAAAGACAACGCGAGAAATCCCTTTCTTCTTTGCTTTCTCCGCGACTTCTTTACCGACGAATTCTGCTCGTTCTGTCTTGGTACCTTTTGCATTTTTTATATCAGACGCTTCAACCAAAGTGATTTGATTTGCATCGTCAATAAGCTGTGCGTAGATGTACACATTTGACTTAAATACTGAAAGTCGAGGTATCAGAGCTGTGCCTGAAATTTTTGACCTGATCTTTCGTTTAAGTCGCATCCTTTTTTCTGTTCGTATATTTTTCATCGTATTGTGCGATTAATTATTAAGCCGACTTTTTACCCTGCTTGCGTCGAATGACTTCGTCGCTATAGCGGAACCCTTTACCTTTATACGGTTCAGGCTTCTTGAGTGCTCGAACCGTTGCAGCAAATTGTCCAACACTTTCTTTGTCAGTGCCAGTAATAGTAATAAGATTTTTTTCAGCAGTAACAGTGAGCCCTTGTGGAATTTCAACTGGTACTGGATGTGAAAATCCAAGAGCAAGATTGAGTTTACTACCAGATACTTCAGATTTGAATCCAACACCTTCGAGAATAAGCTTCTTTGAGAAACCTTCAACAACGCCAGCAATCATATTTTTAATATGTGCAGCATATGTTCCCCAAAGTGCTCGAGTCGATACATCACTTCGAGTTGGTTCAAAAGAAACAACATCATTTTCGATAGTAATAGTGATGAGATCATTGAATGATCGAGTTAGTGTTCCTTTTGGACCAGTAATAGTAATAGCCGCTCCATCGCGAGATATTTTTACTGATGCTGGGATTTGTAATTTTTGTTTTCCTATTCGAGACATAAATTTTGGCTAGATAGTAGTTGATAGCTTACAGCTAATTCTTCTACCAGATTTCAAATAAAACTTCGCCGCCGACCAGCTCTTTTCGAGCTTTTGCGGAAGTTATAATTCCTTTCGGAGTTGATAATATAGTAAGACCATGTCCATTTTTCACTGGACGAAGATCTTTATATCCGATATATACTCGTCGAGATGGTTTTGAAATTCTCTTAACGTCAGAGACTTTCGGCTGTCCATCGGTATACATAAGACCGATTTCAAGAGCATCTGATTTCTTTTCTCTTGCCTTCTTTACTACTGAAGCAACATATCCCGCTTCAAGAAGTTGTATAAGGATTGCGTGTTTTAATTTTGAATACGAAACGGTGACCAACGGACGAGACACTGGGCCTGCGTTCTTGATCATTGAGAGCATATCTGCGATTGGATCCATAGATTTAGTTTGTAGATAGTAGCTTGTAGTTGGTAGCGAGAGAATTTTGTATTTCCTACAAGCTGTCAGCTTTAAGCTACTAGCTAATTAATTACCAAGACGACTTGCGAACTCCAGGAATCATCCCTTCGTTTGCGAGCTCACGGAAGCAAATTCGGCATAGACCGAAATCTCCCATGTAGCCATTTCCTCGACCGCACTTAAAACAGCGATTTTTCGCTCGAGTGCTGAACTTTGGCTTTTTGAGTGAACGTGCAACAACTGATGTTTTTGCCATTTGATTTTAGGAATCATGCGACGCAGCGGCGTCGTGTCGTCCCAACCGTTCCATTAAGGGGACGACCCGTGCAACTGTGACACTAGTTCATTGATTAATAAATTTTGAGCATATCACACAGAAATTCGGCTGGGCTTGATTAAAACACAACCGAAAATATATGGATGAATTCAAAATAAAGGCCTATTAGCCTATAAAGAGATAGTAGCAATATAGATGTGTTTTGTCAATAATAGTAAAATCCCCTATTTAAGGGGATCTTGTATTATTTTTCTTTTTCAATAGTCTTTCCTTTAAGAATAACAACTATCTGTAAATTATCAGAATTTCTCATTATTCCCAGTTCTGCCAATGATTCGGGATAGATTTCCAATTTCTTGTCGCGGTGAAGTGTTTCTTTAGAATGAAAACCGCTATAATTCACAATAGCGGTAAATCCAGATCTACAGCCATTAAAATCTTGCCCAAAATTAAACAATGTTGTTTTTTTACCCAATAATAATCCTTTGTAATATCGACAAAACTGTACAATTTCCCTTTGGGAAAAAATAAAATGCTCAGTCTTATTAATAAGACCCCAGATTTCATATAGGGTTATATCTTTTCCTTTGTCTGGCACAATTTCATAAATTCTACAGATTATCTCATCAATTATGATACCGGAATTACTATTCCTTGATTCAGACACCATTTGTTTCTTTCGAAAATCAGGATGTATATAATCAAAGACATCTTTTGCCTCATGAATACATATATACCGATCATTCTTAAAAGGGACGATAAGTTCTTCGCTTACGGGAACTAATTTCATTTTCAATTATTCAAGACTATTTGGAGAATATCATACAATGATAAAAAGTCAACGCAAGAAAAAATCCCGCATATAGCGGGATTTTTTCTTGTCTGCTATCTAAAAGCTGTAATCTATAAGCTGTTTTAATTATTTAAACGGGACACCGATACATCTGAAAAATTCAGTCGCTTCAGCTTTGTTCTTTGATGTTGTAACAATAGTAATAGCAAAACTGAATACATCTTTCAATTCTTCATCGGTCGCTTCTGGGAAAATAGTGTGTTCCTTTACTGCAAGTGTAATGTTTCCGATATTATCCACCGACTTCACATCAAGACCACGAAAGTCTTTTGTTCGAGGAATAGCAATGTTGAAAAGTTTGTCGAGGAATGAATACATCTGAAGACCACGAAGTGTTACAGAAACACCAACCTGATCTCCTTGACGAATCTTAAAAGATGCAATAGATTGCTTCGCTCCACGGATAGATGCTTTCTGTCCAGTGATCTTTGAAATACGATCCATCACGAGTTCGTTGCGATGCTTGTCTTTTTTCATTCCTGAACCAGTACCAACATTGATCGAAACCTTTGCTAGGCGTGGTGCCGCAAGACGGTTTTTATAGCCGAACTTTTCTTTTAGGACTTCGTATGATTCTTTTTCTTTTTGTTTTACAGTTTTCATATGTTTAGCTTGTAGCTGGTAGCTTACAGTTGGTAGAAGTTAGTTTTGTATTCCCTACTATCTACAAGCTATAAGCTATAAGCTGTTTAAATTTCTACACCACTTTTCTTCGCGACTCTGACTTTTTTCTTTCCTGTTTGTTTTATTGAAATTCGAGTTCGAGCTTTTGTTTTTGGATCAATAACCATAACATTTGACGCAGGTAATGGTACTGCCATCTCTATGATTTGTCCTTTTTCACCTTTTCGTCGCGCTTTTTGATGTTTCTTCTTCATGTTTACTCCATCAATTAACACTTTTGACTCCGCTCGAAAAGCTTTAATAACAACACCTGTCTTGCCTTTATTTGATCCAGAAATTACTATTACGTTGTCGCCTTTTTTTATTTTCATATATTTAAATTACTTCTGGTGCAAGTGAGATTATTTTTTGATATCCTCGTTCTGCAAGCTCTCGAGGGATCGGACCAAAGACACGACCTGCTTTCGGTTCTAGTTTTCCTTTTTCTAAAATAACCACCGCATTATCATCGAAACGGATATACGATCCGTCTTTTCGTCGAAATGCATTCTTTGTGCGAACAACGACAGCGTGATGTACATCCTTTTTCTTGACAACTTTTCGTGGATCAGCGACTTTGACTGAAATAACCACAGTGTCTCCGAGTCCTGCGTAGCGACGTTTTGATCCACCAAGCACTTTAAAAACTTTACCGATTTTTCCTCCGGCATTGTCTGTTATTACTACTACTGTTTCTGCTTGAATCATAAATTTAATTTAGGCGCTAGGCTCTAGGCGTTAGGCTGTAGTTTGATGCGAATGCATTTTGCTAGTGCCTAGGGCCTAAAGCCTAATTGCTGTTTATATTACTTTAAAATGCTTGTCCTTTGAAATTGGACGAGTCTCCTCAATGTCGACCTTATCTCCTACTTTGTGCACATTCTCTGGATCATGTGCCTTGTACTTCTTACTCTTATTCAGGAATTTACCATACACAGGGTGTTTTACAAAGCGGTTTACTTTCACAACGACGGTTTTATCCATTTTGTCTGAAACAACCACTCCACTCAATACTTTCTTTAATTTTTTCTCTGTATCTTTTTTCATATATTATTTATTACGCGCTTTCTTTTCTGTAAGAAGTCGAGCGATAGTTTTTCGCAAACTAGCACCTTCTTTAACATTTTTTGATCGAGTACCCATAGCACTAAATCGAAAAACTCGAAGCTTTTCTCGCTCATCCTTAATTGCTTTTTCAATATCGACAATGTCCATTTTTTTTATATCTTTCATAAAAAGTGTGTAAATTATGCTTCGCGAGAAATAATGCGAGATTTAATTGGGAGCTTGGTGCCTGCTTTACGGAGAGCTTCATGTGCAATTTCTTTCGATACACCATCAACTTCAAAAATGACTCGACCCGGACGAATTTCAGTACAGTATCCCTGTGGATCGCCTTTACCTTTTCCCATACCTACCCCTGCTCCTTTTTGTGTGAATGGTCGATCAGGAAAGATACGAATCCATACTTTCCCTACTTTTGTAAGTTTTCTGGTCATCGCTTTTCGAGCTGATTCGATTTGGTTTGAAGTAATACGTGCAGGAGTTTCAGATTTGAGTCCAAATGATCCAAAAGAAAGTGTTGTCCCGCGTGTCGAAGAAACCATTCTCTTTTCAATGTTTTTTCGGCCACTTTGCCATTTTCTGTATTTTACTTTCTTAGGTAGTAACATAAAGGTGTATTAAATGATTGATTAATCTTGTTTTGCTCGCGGTGCTCGTCGAACATATTCTTTCTTTTCTTCTCCTTTGCCTGTGTGTGTCGATTCTAATTGAGTCTTTTCTTTATCAGCAAAAATTTCTCCACGATAAATCCATACTTTGATACCGATTGCGCCATATGGCATTCTTGCTGCATCACGAGCAAAATCGATATCTGCACGAAATGTCTGGAGTGGAATTGATCCCTTCTTTATTTGTTCACTTCGTGCGATATCAGTACCGCCCAATCGTCCACCAATAAGGATACGAGCACCTTGTACTCCTCGAGCTGCCATTACTTTTTCAATAGTTTGTTTAAGGACACGTCGAAATGGAAGTCTTTTTTCAATACCTTCTGCAACAGAGTAAGCAACGATTGATGCGTCTGCGTCAGGGTTTGTAACTTCAAGAATATCGAGTTTGAGTTCTTTTGGAATAGTGATTGCATTATCACGCATATATCGCATAATGTCTTCTTTTATCTTGATCGCTCCTTCACCTGATCGTCCAATGATCATACCTGGGCGAGATGTGTGAATAGCAATACGGGTTGCTTTTTGTCCGCGTTCAATTTCAAGTAGTGATACATAGAGTCCACGCAATCGCTTTTTCAAATACCCTCGAAGAAGGACGTCTGCTTTGAGATAGTCTTTGTACTGTTGATTATCAGCAAACCAGCGAGACTTCCAGCCTCGGAGGATTACTAATCTATGTGCGTATGGATGGACATTTTTTGACATATATAAAAATTATTTATTCTTTGTTTTAGTAGCACCTTTCTTTTCTTTTGGGAGACCAAGAGAGATAGTCAGATGACTAAAGCGAAGGTTCAAACGAGACGCAGAACCTCGAGCACGAGGCATGAATCGCTTGAGGACCATCCCTTTATCAACACGAACATCTGAGATAATAAGTGTTTCTGGGTCTATTGAAAAATTCTTCTTTGCGTTTGCTGCTGCTGATTGTATAAGTTTTTTTATTGGACCAGCTGCACGTTTAGCTAAAAAATCAAGCTCGACGAGCGCATCCTGTACTTTTTTACCCTTGATGAGATTCGCGACGACGCGAACTTTACGAGGTGTTTGTTGATAGTTTTTTATAGTTGCTTTCATTGGTTTAGTTGGTAGCTGGTAGCTGGTAGCTGGTAGGAATTTCCTTCAAGCTGTAAGCTATAAACTACTATCTGTTCTATTTTTTTCCTGCTGGTGCAGCAGTAGTTTCTTTTGCTGATTTTGCTGCTGAAATTTCAGCCTCTTTTTTCTTTGTTTCGAGCTCTTTTTGCATCTTACCTCCATGACGAATAAATTTCTTTGTTGGAGAAAATTCACCAAGTCTATGACCAACCATATCTTCAGTGACTAATACCTCAAGATGAGTCTTACCATTATGAACACCGAACAAAAAACCAACCATTTCAGGTGAAATTGTTGATGCGCGTGCCCATGTCTTAATAAGACCGGTATCAAGCGGTTTTTTCCCTACAATCTTTTTTAATAGTCGTGGGTCAATATATAGACCCTTTGAAACTGATCGTGTCATAAATAGGTTTGATACAAAATAAACAGCCCAAAACGAGCTTGGTCCCATACTAGCAAACCACCGGTAAATGTCAACTATTCCAGCTATACGGAGCACAAAACTTAAAGCATAAAACAAATCCCCAGACACCGAAAGGTGTCTGGGGACAAAAAAGCTTCACAATATGAGCTTTATAATTCAGATATTAAACCGTCACTGATTTTGCTAAGTGTCTTGGTTTATCGGGATTTAACCCTTTCATTACTGCATTATGATACGCAATCAATTGCAAAGGGACAACTGCAATAATCGGTATCAAGTGTTCAGAAGCTCTTGGAATATAAATCACTTTCTCAACAAGTGAAACAATCTCTGTATCTCCTTCTGTCGCAATAGCAATCACTCGACCGCTCCGTGCTCGTATTTCTTGAATATTACCAATTATTTTTTTATATGTCTCATCTCCCTGTGGAGCAATAACAATAACTGGCATTTTCTCATCAATAAGCGCAATTGGCCCATGCTTCATTTCTGCTGCAGGATACCCTTCAGCATGAATATATGAAATTTCTTTCAACTTCAACGCACCCTCGAGTGCTACTGGGAAATTATATCCGCGACCCAAATACAATGCGTGATCAGAATGTAATTGTTCATATGCAATCTCTTTTGCAACAATATCAAAATATGGCAAGTATTTTTCAACCACACTCGGGAGTTCTGCAAGTTCTGTAATATGACGCATATAGTCACTCTCGGTAATGGTCCCTTTCTGTCTTCCGACGAGAAGTGCAATAGCAGTAAGCACCGCAACTTGTCCAGTAAACGCCTTGGTCGATGCGACACTGATCTCAGGGCCTACGTGTAGATATACTCCAACACCAGCCATACGAGCTATCTTTGAACTCACCACGTTACATAACCCGATAACTGTTGCACGACTCTTTTTCGCAAGTGCTAGTGCTTCTAATGTATCAGCTGTTTCTCCTGATTGTGAAATGGCGATAACAATGTCTTTTTCACCAAGAATTGGATTTCTGTGTACAAATTCAGAAGCATATTCAACCTCAACAGGAATTCGAGTAAATTGTTCAAATAAATATTCACCTACTAAACCAGCATGCCACGAGGTACCGCACCCAATAATAGTAATTTTCTTTGCTTGAACAATACGCCGAAGATGCTCTTCGATACCACGAAGCTTAATAATGCCTTCAAATGGACGAACACGACCTCGAAGCGCATCGGTAAGTGTTTTTGGTTGTTCAAAGATTTCTTTTTGCATGAAATACTCATATCCGTTTTTTTGAATCTGACTAATTTCAAGTTCAATCTTTTTTATATCCGGAACGACCTCCTGATTACTTACAATGGTTCGTTTCTCATATTTTTCAGGTGTCAAAACAACCAGACAATCACTTTCAACCTCAAAACAATCTTTTGTATGTGCAACAAGAGCACTCTGATCTGATGCAATAACAAATCCATAAGCTGTAATACCAACAAAAAGTCCACCTGAACGTGATGCAACAATCATCTTATCTTCACTTGAAGTGATAACTGCAATAGCAAATGCTCCTTCTATTTCAGATACTGCTTGACGGACCGCTACTTCAAAGGAAATCCTTCCTGTCTCATTCCATCTGTACTCAATCAAATTCACCAAGACCTCAGTATCAGTATCGCTCACAGAATAATATCCCTTACTTCTCAGGAACTCCTTAAGTTCAATATAATTCTCGATAATACCATTATGGACGATTGCAAAATTGCCATCTTGTGAACTATGAGGATGGGCATTTTTTTGCGATATTTCACCGTGAGTCGCCCAGCGAGTGTGTCCTATGACAATCTGTGTTGGAAAACTGATCACACCCATCTCTGTCATCTGTTTACGTAACATATCAACTCCCTCTGCTTTATTATCCTTGTTTTGCGTTTTCCAAATTTGAAGTGCTTTGTCTCCTTTGCTAGCGATACCAGCACTGTCATAACCTCTGTATTCAAGCATTTTCAGCGCAGTGAGAGTACTTTCTATTGGTGTGGTTTCTGTCTTTTGTTTGATTATAATTCCAAATATCGAACACATCTTGTTTTTAAATAACGATCTGAATTGGTTTTACCATAAAAAAGACACATAAGCAAAAAGCCCAGCGCCTATGGCGCGGGGCTTTTTGAATATCATTATAGGTTTAAGATTTTATCGTCGAACAACTTCTACAAACAATGTGTCATGATAGAGTCTCCATTGATTAAAATATTCTGTACCATCAGTATCTTTCTTTCTAAATGTAATCACGTTGGTTTTTACAGATGTTTGAAAATCAATCACATCTGGAACCTGTTCAAAACCAAGTGCACCTTCAAGTATTGCATTATTAAATGCAAATAATTTTCCTGTGATCTTATCAAACAAATACGGCTTACCGCAACCAGTCCCACAACCAACAGTGACCACGACATAATGTTCATTAAAATTAGCTGGCGCAGTTTGAGCATTTTTAATTGCTTCAGCAAAATGTGGATCTTCGGCATTCACTGTTGCTTCTGTAACAACAAATTCTCGACGATTTTGGTTTGCGATTTCTTCCGTGTTAATCTCTTGAACTAATACTTCTTCTGCTGGCGCTTTTGCGAGACGTCCTTTTGTTGCTAACACGAGTACAACAACCACAAGGATAACGCCTAGGCTGATCAGCATGTTTTTTATAGTTTCTTTACTCAGCTTATTTTCCATATATCTATAGTTAAAATCTTATTAATTACCCTAATTTCGACAGTATAGGAGGTATCCAGTATTAAAGCAAGCCCATAGATCAAAACTAAAAAACCGCCAATAAGGCGGTTTTTTTATGCAGCATGTGATTACTTTATCGTAAACACCTGATCGCTGTAATCCCAGAAACCATTGTTATTATTGCCACCATTTATATAATACGTACCTGGTGCAATCGTTGATGGTATTGTCCATGCATATGATCCGTCATTTGCCGTTCCCGGAGTATTTTCCACAATATTGCTGTCAACTTGAAATGGGGTCTGTTTGATCAATGCAAGACCAATACCAGAATTTCCTGGACCACCTTCCCATTTGATAGTTACTTGCTGTCCGCGAGTATAAACTTCATTTCCATTAGGTGAAAGAATCCTAAATGGAATTGACGCTGGGTCATGCATATCAATAATGGTAAATTTCTTGTCGCTATGATCCCAAAAACCTTCATGGTTATTACCTCCATTGAGGTAATAATTTCCGGGTTGAATTCTATCAGAAATCATCCAAATGTATTCACCGTCATTTACTGTTCTATCATTATCTGCAAGAATGAGTGCGTCAGTATCAGACCAATGATCCTTTCCTAATGAAAAACTAATGGTTGACTTTTCGGGACCACCTTTCCATTTAATGACAACCTTATCGCCAGTTTTAAATGTTTCGCCACCATTCGGTGAAATGATAGTAAACGCATTACTATCCACAGGTTTCGGATTATAACGCCAAGCATTATCTTTATACCAATCACCAGTCGAAGCATTATCTTCTTCTATTTTTTGTTCAACTTTTTCTGGCTTTTCTTCAGTAATAGAATTTTTACCTTCTAATTCTTTTATCTTCGCTTCGAGTTCAGAAATCTTGTTTAAGAGTGACTGGATTTTTGCATCTACAGAATCTTTCACTTCTGTTTGCTTATCAAGTGCATTTTGGATTGCCGCTTTTGCGACAGGATTTTCCACTTTTGCTTGTACTGCAGTCAACACTTCAGTTCTGTTTGATGTGGTTGTTGATATGATAGTCAACTTTTCTGCTTGTTTCTGCTTATCTGCTATTTTAGAGATTGAATCAGAAGCTTTCTTGATATCTTCGTCTGATTTTGAGAATAAATTATTTGCTCCATCAGTATCACCAAATTCAAGTTTTTTCTTTGCTAATTCAAAATTTCTATCAGAAAAATCTTGGAGTAAGTCTGTTTTCTTTTCTTGATCGAAAGTAAAAAATAATTTTACCTTGTCAAAGAAACCAACTGGTTTTACTTCCGCGGTATAAGTTGAATCAACTTGTCCAATCGCTGATTGAGCATATACGACATTGCTTCCAACACAGAAAACAAGCACGAAAACGAATATAAATTTTTTCATATATAAATCTTTTAATTATCTCCCAATTGGAGATGTCCCATATGGGACATAAATGTAATAACTGCTTATAAGTATACCCCCCCTAGAAGTTTGTAACAATTGGCATGGGGATAACTAAATATTATGACGCCATGGATCCCGAAACCTTACAAGACTCCTTTCGTCTGTCCTGTAACCTCAACGTGTCAAGATCTGTGACAGCCGTCACAGATCTTGACACCATCCAGCAGTACAATCTGTACGATCGTATAGATTGTACTGCTTTGTATAGAAATATATAAAAAAACCGTCTCGCATATAGCGAAACGGGGTATTTTAATTTATTTAATTGAAGACTCAGTCTCAGAACCAGTAAATACTGTTTTTTCTGCCATAAAATCATCTTCAACATTTTGTTGTTGATTCCATAGGCGTGCATATTTACCTTGCGCCTGAATAAGCTCTTCATGGGTACCGTCTTCGAGAACAGCACCGTCTTCGAGAACAATGATTCTGTCGACATTTCGAATGGTCGAAAGTCGATGCGCAATCACAATCATCGTTTTATTCTTGAAATTCGTGGCAAGCATGCCCTGAATTTCTGATTCTGTGATCGTATCGAGCGATGAAGTCGCTTCATCGAAAAGCGTGATTGGTTTATCGCACACTATCGCACGAGCAATAGCGATTCGTTGACGTTGTCCACCGGAAAGCATAACTCCGCGTTCTCCAACAACCGTATCATACCCTTTTGAAAGGGTCTCAATAAAATCATGAATACATGCTCGTTTTGCCGCACTCACAACTTCTGCCCTTGATACACCTTCTTTTCCATACGCAATATTTTCAAAGATACTCCGATGAAACAAATCAACATTTTGAGGAACATATGAAATGTATTTCAAAAGACTTTCTTGAGTGAGGTCTTTCACAATATCACGCCCATCAATCTGAATAGTGCCTTCGTTCGGTTCACGCAATCGAAGCAATAAATTAGTGAGAGTGGTTTTACCAGCACCAGTAGTGACAACAATACCTACAGATTTACCGGCTTCAAACACCAGATCGAGTCCCTTGAACACAGTAGTTCCCCCTGGATATTTAAATGATATATCCTTCAAGACAATTGAGGGTGTACCATTCAATGCTGAAACAGAAACATCTTTCGATGACGCAGTATCAACAATATCAGGGGTCAGTTCAATGATATCAACCATCTCTTCTGCTTCCATGACCGCCCGAGAAAATCTCCTAATACTTCGACTGAAATTCCACAGCACCCCTGAGAGCGACATGGAATAGGCCATGAGCAAATAGAACGTTCCTGGAGTAATACTTCCCTGTTTCCAAAGAATGAAACCCCATAACGCCATCCCACCTTGGAGTGTAAAGATAAGTATTCGTTGTATAACGTTCTGCCAGTTAGCAAAATTCCATGCACGACCCTGAGTCCGTTTGTACTCGAGTGTTACGCCTTCAAAGTTTTTCTTTTCTTTCTTGATTGCACCAAACATTTTCACATTGAGAACATTGGCAATAATGTCAGACAAAACCCCAGTAACCCGAGATTCGGCATTTGCTGCAGCAGAATCTAATCGTGATCGCTTTCCAAGAAATACATATATCAATGATACATATACCGCAATCCATATCAGATACGCTAATGTCAGTTGAGGTGAGAAGAAAAACACGACAGCGAGAATTCCTGTTATATCAATAAAGACGAACAGGAAACTAAATACCATCTCATCGGTAACCGTTTCAGAACTCCCAACAAATCTTCGCGATTTTGAAACCAGTGACCCAGTAAATGTTTTCGCGAAAAACTGTGGTGAATGTTTTAGAATGTTCGCCATTGAAACATTTCTAAGTTTGGTCATGAAATTAATCTCGAATTTGGCAATCATAAAATCGCCTAGACTGAAGAATATTTCATGCACACAAACAACTCCTAGAAAAAGTAATATCAGTGTTTGCACATTACTTCCACCAGTATTCAAAGAATCAATCAATTGTTTGATAATTAACGGTTTCCACACACTAATAAGTCCGTAGGCAATCCCGTAGAACAAAATAGTTAATGCAAATATATACTTAAATTCTTTTGCATTCTCAAAGTAGTTTCCCAATATCTTCTTATATCCCTTCATGTAATGTACAATTAACCTCTGTTTTTACTCTAACATATATTAGAAAAAAGTAAAGGTGTACACACATGAAACATAGAGTTTAAAACTTGTCTCCCTGCGGGAGATGTACCTGAAGGGATAAAACTTTGAATACATATCTATTGTCAAGAATTGTGACGGCCGTCACAATTCTTGACAATTATCTCTCATTCAAAAAAACTGCCCAATGGGCAGTTTTTTTGATTAGTTTGTTGATTTTCGATTCTTGCCAGTACGTCGGCGGGAGACGATGAATGTATTTGAGTATTTCTTTGGAGTTCGAGTCTTTCGTCCACCAGTAACCTTACCCCAGAGCGTCTTCGGTCGGCGTGTTCCGCGTCCTTGGCGTCCTTCACCTCCTCCGTATGGGTGATCAACCGGGTTCATAGCAGTACCACGAACAGTTGGGCGAATACCCTTCCATCGAGAACGTCCTGCCTTACCGTATTTCTGCAATCGGTATTCAGCATTTGAAACTTCTCCGATACATGCATAACACGTATCTGAAACTTTTCGAACTTCTGTTGATGGCATCTTGATGTCAGTCTTACCATTGTTGTGTGCAACCACTTGTCCAAAGTTTCCAGCAGAACGAACGAGTTGAGCTCCTCCTTTTGGCTTCACTTCAATGTTATATACAAATGTTCCAACTGGAATAGATTTGAGTGGAAGACGATTACCTGCGGTAAGTGGTGCAGTTTCTGAAACAGTAAATATTGAACCTACAGCAAGCGACTGAGGAGCAAGAACATATCTCTTCTCTCCATCTTTATATACCGCCAGAGCAATAAAACCACTTCTGTTTGGATCGTATTCAATAGTTTTTATTGTTGCAGGAATATTCAATTTGTCATATTTAAAATCAACATCACGGTATCGGCGTTTATTACCACCTCCTTTGTGTCGAGTAGTAATACGTCCCTGATTGTTTCGTCCCATGCTTCGCTTGAATCCGTGTGTGAGAGATTTCTCAGGAGTACCTGTTGAAAGTACACCCTTGTATGTAACGGTCTGCATGTTTCTGCGTGATGGACTGGTTGGTTTATAGGTTTTCATAAAATTAGTTAGTAGCTAGTTTAAATCAACTCAAGCTTATCGCCTTTCTTTAAATATACGACCGCTTTTTTACCACCCGGAATTGAGCCGAGTTTTCCACGTCGAAATACACTTCGTGTCGGGATCGGAAGAACTGAAATTTTAACCGGAGTAACATTATAAAGCATGATAATAGATTTCTCTATTTCTGGCTTAGTTGCTCTTTCTGAAACAACAAATGTGTATGCATTTTTTTCTGCAAGCATTGTTGCTTTTTCAGTAATACGAGGAGAGATGATAATCTCACTCGCACTGGCTGTTTTTTTAACAGAAGTATCTTTCTTTACAGCTGCTTTTTTTGTTTTCTTTAGTGTTGCCATATACTTATTCTGCTTTCGCAAGACGACTGCCAATAATTTCGACACTCTTCGCTGGTTCTTCTATGATCACATATTTATGAGAGAGAAGTACTGCAGGATTAATGTTCCCTACAAGTTCAAATGTACACTGTGGAAGATTACGGTAACTCTTATTTGTTGATTCTGATTTTGTAGCCATTGCCAAAAGCGCAATTGGTTTTTTTGCAGTTTTTAATTTCTCAAATCCCGAAATTGTCGCAAGAGACTCGAGAACTGCTTTTGCATCTTTTGTTTTTGCTTTAGCAATAGTAAGTGAATCAACAAAAAGAATCTGCCCGTCTCGCAATTTCTGCGAAAGAACCGTGTACAGTGCTTTTGCGCGCATCTTTTTATTAATCTTCTTGTCGTAATTCTTTTCAGCAAGCGGTCCATGAGTAACACCTCCCCCTTTCCAGATCGGAGATCGGATTGATGAGTGACGAGCGCGTCCGGTTCCTTTTTGTTTCCATGGTTTCTTACCTCCTCCACGTACATCGCCACTGCCTTTTGTATTCGCAGTACCAGCGCGCTTATTTGAAAGCATACTCATAACTACTTGGTGAACAAGGTCGGCATTCCAAGGTACACCGAAAACTGCTTCTGGAAGTTCTATTTTTCCTGTGGTTTTACCTTTTTGATTGTATATTTGTGTTTCCATATAATTATGCGCTAATAGCGAGAAGAGTTCCTCTCTTTCCAGGAAGTGCCCCTGAAATAACTAGCTGATTATTTGCTTCGTCGACCGCAAGAACTTTCAAATTCTTGATCATTATAGTATCAGATCCCATACGTCCTGGCATACGCATATCTTTAATAACGCGCCCACCTGCACGTCCTCCGCCTCCAATAGAACCTCCTTCGCGTTCAGAATGCTTCTGACCGTGAGATCGGCGTCCACCACCGAAACCGTGGCGTTTGACAACACCCTGGAATCCTTTACCTTTTGAAATACCAGTAACTCGAATAACATCGCCTGGCTGAAATGCCGCAGCGGTAATAGTTGCCCCGAGTTCGATACCTGTAGTAGAAACTCTAAATTCTTTCAAGTATCTGAAAGTCCCGAGATCTTTGGTCTGACCTATGACTGCCTTAGAAAGACGTTCTTTCTTTTGCTCGCCAAAGCCAACCTGTACAGCTTCGTAGCCATCAGTTTCTATTTTTTTAACACGGGTAACCACTACTGGTCCCGCAGAAACAATCGTTGCTGGGATGGATGTTCCGTCCGCGGCAAAGTATTGAATCATATTTACTTTTGTTCCGAGAATATTTTTCATGATTGGAAACGACATGATCTAGTGGATCAGCGGTCGATTTACCTGATAGTTCTGATAAAAATAACACCACTTGTATATACTTACATCATTTTGACATCAATGTCAACGCCGGATGGTAGGCTCAAGTTTGTAAGCGCTTCAATTGTCTTCTGAGATGGATTAATGATATCGATCAATCGCTTGTGTGTTCGTATTTCAAATTGTTCTCGTGAGTTCTTAAATATGAATGATGAGCGATTAACAGTATATTTTTTAATCTCTGTTGGAAGTGGTACTGGACCTAATACTTGTGCATCGTAACGAAGAGCAGTATCAACGATCTGTTTAACAGATGCATCAAGAATTTTATTCTCATATGCGCGTACGCGAATACGGAGAATAGATCCTTCGCTTTTATCTGCGTCTTTCTTAGTCTCTTTTTTAGTTTTTGTTTTAGTTGCTGTAGCCATATAGGTACAGGCTGCTAGGCGTTAGGCTTTAGGCTTTAGCTATGCGATTGCATTTGCTAGTGCCTAGTGCCTAGTGCCTAGTGCCTATTTGTTGATTTTTGTCACAACTCCTGCGCCGACAGTCTTGCCTCCTTCACGGATAGCAAAACGCTGTTGTTCTTCGAGAGCAACTGGACTTACCAATTTAACTTTCAATTTTACTGTATCTCCTGGCATAACCATTTCTGTTCCTTCTGGAAGTGTTGTTTCTCCGGTAACGTCTGTTGTTCGAACATAAAATTGTGGCTTGTACCCAGCGAAGAATGGAGTGTGACGTCCACCTTCTTCCTTTTTAAGAACATACACTTCGCAATCAAATTCTGAGTGAGGAGTAACTGATCCTGGTTTTGCAAGAACTTGTCCACGAGTAAGATCTTCTTTTTTAACACCACGGAGAAGAATACCTGCATTGTCTCCAGCCATACCTTCTTTCAAGTTTTTATTAAACATTTCAATACCAGTAACTGTTGTCTTTTGAGTATCTTTAATACCAATAATTTCAATTTCTTCACCAACTTTTACGATACCGCGTTCGATTTTACCAGTAACCACAGTCCCGCGCCCTTCGATAGAGAAAATATCTTCGATAGGCATAAGAAACGGCTTGGTAACTTCACGTTCTGGGATTGGGAGATAGGTGTCGAGTGCATTAATGAGATCAAGGATTTTCTTTGCCCATTCATCTTCATTTGAAGCTGATTCGAGTGCTTTAAGTCCTGAACCACGGATAATAGGACAATCCTTATCAAATCCTTGTTTCTCAAGGAGTTCTCGGACTTCTTCTTCTACAAGATCAAGCATTTCTACATCATCAACCATATCGCACTTATTAAGAAATACAACAATTTTTGGAACACCAACTTGTTTTGCAAGAAGAATGTGTTCACGTGTTTGTGGCATAACACCATCAGTCGCAGCAACAACGATAATAGCACCGTCCATTTGAGCGGCACCAGTAATCATGTTTTTGATGTAGTCAGCGTGTCCAGGAGCATCAATGTGTGCATAGTGACGAATTGGAGTTTCGTACTCTGAGTGGGAAAGGGAGATCGTGATACCACGAGCTTTTTCTTCAGGGGCTTTGTCTATTTGGTCAACACCCTTTGTCTGTGCTGAATAACCACCTCCTTGTCGATTAAGAACACTGAGGATAGCTGCTGTTAATGTTGTTTTTCCATGGTCAACGTGACCAATGGTTCCCACGTTAATGTGTGGTTTTGTTCGATCAAAATCTGCCATACTATATTATGTTTTTATGGACAACCAAAGGTGAGTACACGAGAACAACGTTACTGACCCTTAATTACCCATCAAATAACTAAAATGAATAATAAATGCGCAAGAAGCGCTATAGGACGATACTATATCAAAAACAAAAATGAGTCAAGCTTTTCTAGGGTAAAATGCAAAAAGACGCGAAATTTCGCGTCTGTATTACTAAATATTCATTTCTTTTAGCAAAAGTGTAGGAATCTCACATTCCCCTTTTTCATCAAAAAGGCCTCGAAAAACCCTTTCTTCGCCATTTTTTATATCCTGTTTCTTAATATAATCATAGCTCATTGGAACAAAACGCATCTTATGCATATATCCGGATTGTTGTTCAACAATGACGACCCCTTCATGTATAACTGAATATACTATGAATTCTTTACTAAAATCTTCCCGAGTGAACGGTTGTGGGCTTGCAAGTGCTTCAAGTAATTGTTTGTATTCGGCTTCAAGCGTTATATTATCCATATCTGCTTGAAATCGTGCCATTCTAGAAAAAGACCACAATACAAAAAAGGAAAATGCTAAGAGAATAAGCAAAATGTGCCATGTATCCATGTCAAAATATCAATATCTAGTTATAGAATACCATTAAAGTCAGGTTATATCTACTATATTAATTGAGTAGTACTGGTATATCACAGGTATGATAATTCCCCTCTCCCGATGGATCATTGTCTGTAAAATGAAGCGTTATTGATGGATCTGATGGAATCGATGTAAGTGCTGGAATGACAACAGAAAGTGGTTTTGGATCAGTGTTCATCCATTCGCCCTCAAGAGACAAGATGGCTGGATCACTCACAGCATTTCCATTACTATCTAACACTACAACAGAACCCGCTTCGCCTTCAAATACAATCCATGTCCCTGGATGAGCAATCGGATGTATGGTTCCAGAAACAGAAAGTGGGAAAAACACCGCTGAAGACGCAATTGGAGAAATAATTTCTATACCGCTACATGCGACTGTATGTTGTTCAACCTGGAGAGGAGCAACGACTTCTTTTTTAGAATACAAAACAACTAACACAATACCTAAAACCGCAATAAGCAATAAAAATATTTTTTTCATATTTAAAATTATATCATATTTGACTTTTTAATAGTAAGCACGTAGGATCAAAATTAGACAAGAATTTTTAAAAATGAAAAAGGAGCTTTCCTTGTACATGGTACTGCTTGGCTGTAAACCTGAAGGAAGAAATACAGAACAACACGATGTGTTTTTCGGGGTCGCGGAAAAATTGCGCGATTTAATTCCCCAAATGCGAATATTCTGGCCAGGCAAACATACATTACATATTGATGCCTGGTCGAAAATCGACAAAGTCGGATCCCATGAAATAGAAATTATACTAAAAGGAACAAGTGGTTCATCAGAAGCTTCTGATAATTTATATTTTATAAATTTAGGAGGATATAAAGAGTACGAATTTGAAGAATATCACAAAAAACTTCTTTACTGCGGTGAAAACATGGCTCAAGCTATCGAATGGGCAAAGGCAACAGATTTTTATACGGAAGGACAGCGATTGGAAGGAAAATTACTCAACCCACGTTCACACGTAGATGATAAATTTGAGGTCATTGATGACATTCTCAATGTTGCTGATGTTATTCCTGACTTCAAAGAAAAATATGAATTCTTTATGAAGGGATATTCATCTATCACAGAATATCCAAAAGCAAATATTGGTTATCTCAAATTTTCACTACTTGAAAAGTTAGATATCTAAACAAAAAACCCCGATCACTCGGGGTTTTTATATTTATTTATTCAACATCCCCCACGTCAGCGGTCCGACGATTCCATCAGGAGTGAGTCCGTTTGCAAACTGGAACTTCTTGATCATAGCAAGAGTCTTTAATCCGTAGTAAGGAGTTTCATTCCCTGGAGATCCTGGACCTACTAGAGCGAGGACGTATCCTTTCTTGTTTAATAATTTCTGCATAGTTCGTATGTCTTCTCCGATCATAGTGTATTTGAGAAGACGAGTGAGAGGAAAGATGGTGGTAGGAGTTGATGTTGATTGTTCAAGTTTCTGTGCTTCTTCTACTTTTCCTTGAGAACGAAGGTTATTGATTCGAGCCGTTCTAGT
>CALRET010000007.1 GCA_943356375.1 Candidatus Nomurabacteria bacterium
TTGATTCCGCATATGTACTCCAAGGTGTTACTGGTTGGATGTTTGGTTGGGAAAAGAATGGATGGAAGACACAAGCAAAAGAAGATGTACTTAATCAGGATCTTTGGAAAGAGCTATTGGCTATTAGTTACCGACTCAAATCAGTTCTCACTGTACGCTGGGAAAAAGTCGCAGGACATGCAGGTGTTTTTGGTAATGAACGCGTTGATGTTATTGCGACGGCATATGCTGACCATGAAAAACCGCTCTTGTTTGTGGGTGCACTGTCTCAGTACGAACAAATAATCGGTGGAGATATTTTTTCTCTCGTTGAAACTACTCCATCAAAAAAGAAATCAAGTAATAAAAATAAAGGACCGGCGTATTCATATGTCAGTTTTGTTGATGGAAAAATACATACTGATAAGACATGGGCTATTTGTGAAAAACGGGTGAAAGGGAAGAAAGGAGTAAAATTTAAAAAAGTGTTTTCAAAACAGGAAGAAGATGAATTGACGAAAGAGTGGTTGGGATAAGTAAAAAAGCGGAGCGGGCTGTAAGCCCGCCCCGCTTTTGCTATACTTATTTTACATGAAGGACTATATTTTCTTCTCCCTTGTTTTTGGTTTTGGAATCGGAGTCTTTATACGCTCATTCTTTTTTGTAGATACTCCATTTCTTTTTTTACTCGGCGGTATATCGATAATTATTCTTGTTTTCTTTTTTTCAAGAAAGCAGGTCAAACTGTATGTCATATGTATTCCATTATTTCTGATCGCTTGTATACTTGGCGTTATCCGTTTTTCACTGACAGATATACAGCTCCCACTATTTTTAGAATCACATGTCGGATCAAAGATCTCACTTGAAGGTCTAGTTGTTGATGATCCTGATGTGCGCGATAGCAGTACAAAAATACCTGTTGAGGTGACAGGAGATGACAGAGAAAAAAGTATCATTCTGGTTTCGACTGATCCGTATTCTTCTGTGCAATATGGTGATGCAGTACGAATATCGGGAACATTGAAAAAACCAAAAAATTTTACAACAGACGAAGGAAAAGAATTTGATTACATTTCCTATCTCTGGAAGGATGATATTCGCTACGTCATATCATATGGAGAGATAGAAGTGTTATCACCCGGCAATGGAAATCCGATTAAAGAAAAATTGTTTACGTTTAAACATGCGTTGATTAAGAAATTTTCACTTCTTGTTCCGTACCCGGAATCCGGACTCCTGGGCGGAATCCTTCTCGGATCGAAAGAATTTTTATCAGCAGAGCTTCGAAAGGAATTCATCGCAACGGGTACGATCCATATTGTCGCGCTCTCAGGATATAACGTATCAATTGTTGCCGAGGCTGTCATGCTCATTCTCATGTTTGTTTTTTCTCAAATAGTTGCAGCAATCGGTGGTATACTCGCCATTCTTTTATTTGTCCTCATGACAGGAGCGAGTACAACAGCGATTCGAGCGGGAATCATGGGAGTGCTCGTTCTTCTCGCTAGAATTACTGGCAGACCTTATGCAATCTTTCGAGCACTTCTTCTTGCTGGTGTGATTATGATACTAGTAAATCCACGCGTCCTTGTTTTCGATGTTTCATTTCAATTATCATTCCTAGCTACACTAGGTCTTATTTTTATCGCACCAATTATAGAGCGTGGATTTAAATGGATTCCAGTTAGTTTTTTCAGAGAGATTGTGTCTGCAACTATTGCTGCGCAGATTGCTGTCTTACCATTTCTTATTTACACGATGGGAGTTCTCTCCATTGTTTCTCTTCCGATCAATATTCTCATCTTACCCTTTATTCCGATTGCTATGTTTTTGGGAACTGCTACAGGAATACTCGCTTTTATTCATCAAGTGATTGCGGTTCCGTTTGGATATCTGACGTACGGAATTCTTAATTTTGTTTTTAAAGCGGTACACGTCGGATCGGAACTTCCATTCGCATCAGTTACCATATCCTCATTTCCATTATGGGCAACTCTTGTGTGTTACGTAACTATATTGATTATTGTTTTGAAATTTTATTTAATCACTAAAAATCAAATAGATAACAACTAACTCTACACTTTGTAGTGATCGCTACAAAGTGTAGAGTTAGTTTATAGTATACCCTTTAGCGAGTTTGAATGTTTTTATCGAATCTTTTAATTTTACTTTATTAAGATAATCCATGAATTCTTTTGGAAGAGGGGATGGTCCAACCCAAACACTTTTTTGAATCATGACATAGTGAAAATTCTTTAAATATTTTCTCAGAGATTCACGTTCGTTTTTCCTTGACTCTGGTATATCAAACATAAAAATAAGGTTCTTAGACTGTTTTTCAGTTAAAGAATGTTTAAATCCTTTGGATAGAATTGATTTTGCGTACAATTCTCCGTCTTTCGTTAGTTTCCAATTTTTACCATCCTTGATAATATATTTCTTTTTCCCAAGACGAGAAAGCGCTTGATAAATTGATTTTACTTCATGTTCATCGAATCCGGGTAACCCAATAAAATTTACTGACATTCCTCTATATTTAAATCGATTCTCGAGCAATAGTGAAAGAATAGTATGTGTGATACTCATATTTATACTGTAACATTGTCAAAATAAAAAGTCTACACTTTGATGCGGTCGCACCAAAGTGTAGACTTTTTATTAGGTATGAGTAGTTTTTAAATTACTTAATTTTTTGCGTTCAGATAATTTTGTTCAATCACTTCCCAATTGAGATTTTCAAAAAATGCTTCGACGTAGTCTTTTTTCTGTGCAGGGATGTAGTCAAAGAGATATGAATGTTCCCACATGTCGAGTGCGAGAATAATAGAAGTGTCAGTGAGATGTCCGAGATGTTGTTCGTCTACCCACTGAGTGATGAGGCGATCAGTTTTCTTGTCGTAGTAAAGTATTGCCCAGCCGATGCCGCGCGTGAGTCCAATAGCTTTAAAGCGATTCAGGAAGAGTTCAAATGATCCGAATTCATCAGTAAGTGCGGCGCGAAGACCGCTCGTATCCTCGAGCGGCTTCGCGCCGCCTTCCAAACTTCCAAAATAGTATTCATGATTTCTCATGCCGCAAAATTCAAATGAAAATCTGCGCTGGAGTTCACCCAATTCATACGCATATTTCTCCGAATCCTTCGCAAGCTCTGCAATATGATCCATGATCAAATTCGCGTGCTTTACATATCCCGCATAAAGCTTCAGATGTTCCTCAATAGTCTTCTCTGAAATACCTTTGAGTTCTGGAATAACGAATTGTTTTGTTTCAAATAGTTTTGTCATAAGCTGATTTTACCATAGATCGGCAGTTCTCCACAAAATTACAAAATTGTGTTGGTTTTTATATATGAATATTGGTATAATTACCCTGCAATGTATCAATCGTTCAAAGACATCTTTCTCAAACACAAACTTCTTTTTCTCTCCTTCATCTTTTTCTTCATCTTCTCTGGTGCAGTGAGTGTTTTTTCTGCATTTTCTGGATATGCACCAGGAGAAATACTTGATCCTGAATGTGAACCAGGCAGTGAGAATTGTGTGGTGAATTTACCAGAAGGGGGTGGAACAGATACTCCTGCTGGTGACCATGGTCAACTCCAATTTAACTATGGTGGATATGGAGGGGAAGGAGGCGCACTCGGTGCATCTTCTAATTTATATTGGGAATAACAAACAGCCGCCTTGGTGTTGATACTAATAATCCTCAAGCAACCCTCCACATTCTTGCAACACAGACACTTATTTCAGGAGACCCTGCATCCATTGGCGATACTTCATATGAATATGAGGATGAAGGTGAGCTTGATGATGCAACATTTGGTGGTACTTATAGCGGAACTGTGGAATGTATTTTTCAAACCGCAACTATTTCGGGTGTAGGGAATGATAAATTTATCTGGGGCGTGCAAGGGGATGGATGTCCTTCGGGAGATACAATGGTTGGTACGCCAATTATTCCTGGTTTTGCTCATGAACTTGCCGATGGTGTGACGGTGACATTTGAAAATGGTACGGGGCATACTTTTCATGAAGGTAATCAATATCATGTATGGTCTGCAACTGCAACTCCAGCAACAGAAGATTCTTATGTTGCTGGCGATGATCCGTTTTTGATTACGGATGAGAGTGATAATGAATTGTTTAAGATTGATACAAATGGATATGTAACAATAAAAAATACACAAGAAGATCCAGATAACAATACAGCGTTTCTTATTTCAAACGTTAATAATTCCGCTGTGTTTTATATTCAAGCAAATGGTGACATGCAAACGAATGGAGATTTTATGCTCCAAGGAAATCTTTCGATGATTAATACGGTTGGTTATACCTGGCCACAAGTCCACGCTGCTGGTGATGGATATGTACTTACTAGTGATACAGATGGAGTTTTGACTTGGGAAGCAGCAGGTAGTTCGTCTCTCCCAGATCAAACTGGAAACTCTGGAAAATATTTAACGACTGATGGATCTGATGCAAGCTGGGCAGATATAAGCGTAGAGGGTTTTACGTATCAAGGTGACAATAATATGTTTGCGGGGACTGGATCTGGTGGTAATTTTTCTTCTGGTTCAGAAAATATGTTTATTGGTATAAATTCTGGAGTTGTAGCAATAACTGGTTCGTATAATACTGCATTAGGAATGTATGCTATGCGTTACAATACTTCAGGAAGTGAAAATACTGCATTCGGCTCATCTGCTCTTTCGGCGAATATAGAAGGACATTACAATACAGCAATTGGTTCTGAAGCACTTACTGAAAATACTAGTGGATTACGCAATACAGCAGTTGGGCGATATTCTATGTGGAAGAATACATCTGGTAGTTTGAATACTGCATTGGGTGCTGCATCTTTGGCGCTAAACGAAACAGGTACTTCAAACATAGCTGTTGGTGATGGTGCGTTATCATCAAATATTTCAGGAACTAACAATACAGCAGTAGGATACAGAGCTGGTATGACAAACACGGGGAATTATAATGTGTTTGTTGGTAATGATGCTGGTTATTCGAATACTTCAGGTTTTGACAACGTTGTAGTAGGGAGAAGTGCGTTGTATTCAAATGATATAGGTTTTAGAAATACTACAGTGGGTGCAAATGCACTTTATGCAAACACTACTGGAAATTACAATGTCGCTCTCGGTTTTTCTTCTTTAGCAGCAAATACTACTGGTTATAATAATACAGCTGTCGGGAATTTATCACTGTACGGGAATACATCTGGGTACTCTAATACTGTTTTAGGTTCTGATGCTGGTTTTGCAAATACTACTGGAAATGGAAATACTTTTTTAGGTCAATCTGCAGGTCGTTTTAATACAACGGGATATTACAATGTATTTTCTGGGATTGAGGCAGGATACAATAATACAACAGGTATTTATAATATATTTTCTGGTTTTGAAGCCGGATTTTCCAATACAACAGGACAGTTTAATATTGCCATTGGAGGTCAAGCTGGTTTTACAAATGAAACAGGTAGCTATAATACTGTAATTGGTCTTGGTGCTGACGTTGCAACTAGTTCGACTTCAAATGCAATTGCTATAGGTCAAGGAGCTATTGCTGCGACAAATGAATTTGCTCTTCCAGCCTCGATTGATTATTGGAAATTTAATGGTTTACAGTTTACTTTACCTACTGATAATGGAGATGCTGATGAAGTACTTACTACTGACGGGAATGGTGTAATGACTTGGGCTGCAGTTTCAAGTCCGATTACTGTAAATGATGTATCAAATAATATATATACTGGTACTATTTTTTCAGGATCAGGTGGAACCGGTACAGATAATATTTTCCTTGGGTATAGTGCAGGTATTTCGAATACCACTGGTTCTAAAAATACTTTTCTAGGTTATCAAGCTGGACATCAAAATACTAGTGGTGAACAAAATATTTTTTCAGGCCAATTTACAGGCTATTACAATACAATTGGTTCTAATAATATTTTCACTGGAAATAATACTGGTCAAAGAAATACTACTGGCTCTCAGAATATCTTTTCCGGTTATTGGGCAGGATCTCAGAATACCACCGGTTCATATAATGTGTTTTCTGGTTTTGAAGCAGGAATTAATCAGCAGACTTCTGATAATCAAATTGCAATTGGTAGACAGGCTTTGTATGGAAGCGGAACACCAGGAGATAACATAGGAGCAAATAATATAGCATTAGGTTTTCAAGCTGGTTTTTTGAACACTACTGGCTCTGAAAATATTTTCACTGGGACTCAAGCCGGTCGTTCTAATACAACCGGTAATTACAATATTTTCTCTGGGTATCAAGCTGGATATTCAAATACAACAGGAAGTTCTAATCTTGCGCATGGTGCTCAGGCTCTTTATTTTAATACAACTGGTGCGGGGAACACTGCACTTGGTAGTAGTACACTAACTGCAAATACTACTGGAAATTACAATGTTGCAACTGGTGCCGCCGCTCTTTCTGGGAATACTACCGGCTTAGGAAATATTGGGAGTGGTTTTTGGGCGCTTATATCAAATACTACAGGAAATTATAATATAAGTACTGGGTATCAAGCTGGTAAAGAAAATACAACCGGATCATATAATATTTTTACTGGTTATGGGGCTGGATATAACATGCGTGCAAGTACAAACGTTGCGATAGGACAAGAAGCTTTGTATGGAAGTGGAACTCCAGCAGACAATACTGGTACACAAAATATAGCTCTGGGATATCGCACTGGATATGTAAACACTACAGGTGATTATAATATTTTTGCTGGATATAGAGCTGGTCTTGCAAATACTACTGGTGATACGAACATCTTTTTTGGTTTTGGTTCTGGTTTATCTAGTACTACTGGTGAAAGTAATGTATTTTCAGGTTACAATGCTGGACAACAAAATACTACAGGATCATACAACATTTTTTCTGGACCAGCTGCGGGTATTACAAATAGTACTGGTTCTAGCAATGTTGTTATTGGGTACGGTGCTGATGTTGCGACAGACAGTACTTCAAATGCAATTGCGCTTGGTGCAGGATCGATTGCTGCTGCGAATACTTTTGTTGTCGGTTCTGTTTCTACTCCAATCAATTCGATGCACATTAATGCAGCAAGTACTGAATGTACAATAACAACTGGTACAGGTATTGCATGTTCATCTGATGAACGACTAAAAACAAATATTTTAGATATCTCTGGAGCACTCGATAAATTACTTCAAGTCCGTACGGTTACATTCAATTGGAATGACAAGTCTGATACCAATCCGCAGATCGGTTTTCTTGCTCAAGACCTTGAACAATATTTTCCAGAATTAGTTGCAACAAATGATAAAGGATATAAGTCTGTATATTATTCACAAATTACTCCAGTGCTTGTGGAAGCGATTCGCGAGCTTGATTTGAAGATTACTGGAATTCAAAATCTTGAAGATGTGACATTCACAGACAAATTAATTGCGTGGTTGGCGAATGCGGAAAATCGTATCACAAGAATATTTACTGGTGAAATTTGTCTCACTGAAGCAGGAGAAGAATCAGAATGTATCAATCGTGCTGAGTTGCGTGAGTTGAAACAATTGCTCCAAAATTCCGGAGGGCAAGAATCTTCTGGTGGAGATGAAAATGATGGAGGAGATATTATTCCTCCGCCAGAGGATGTTCCAAATGGTGATGATGAAATTCCTCCACCAAGTGATGATGGTGGCGATACTCTTCCCGATGAAGTTACCGATGAAGGAGTAGTGACAGACGACGGATCCGGAAATGGATCAAATGTTGAAGAACCACCTGCAGACGAACCTGTCTCTGAACCTGAGCCACAACTAGAACCAACATCGGAAACTCCACCAGCTGAATAAAGCATAAAAAAATCCCCTTCCGGGGATTTTTTTATGCTTGTATAAAGTGGTTATTTAATGATTCCCGCTTTCTTGAGTGTTGCGTATGCACCGTTTTTTGCGATTGTGCGGATTGCTTCAGTTGAGATAACGAGAGGGAAAGTTTTTCCAAGTTCAGCAACATATATTCTCTTTTTTTGGAGATTTGGATACTGTCGGCGGGTACCAGTAGGACGAAAAATAGTCGCACGGACTTTATTTTTGTATCCACCAGCAACCTGGGAAGATTTTTTAGTTATTGCACATGATTTTGCCATAAAAATAGTGTATGTTTAGCTTTCTTATATAACTTTGTCATGCTATCATAAAGAACGTACTTACGCAACCAATCTATGTTAGAATCCTTATTTTATCTTGCTGTGCTTATGTTTTCAGTTATTATTCATGAGGTTGCTCATGGGTATGCGGCACTTCGGCATGGTGATAAAACAGCACTTGTTGCAGGGAGACTTACCCTAAATCCTCTCAAACATCTCGAGTGGTTTGGATCGGTGATTTTACCCTTATTGTTACTTCTATCAGGAACTCAATTTCTTGTCGGGTGGGCGAAACCGGTTCCATATAATCCACGCAATTTTACAAATGAAAAGCGTGGGACTCTTGCGGTTGCACTTGCTGGAGTTGTTGCAAATATATGCTTGGCAGTATTGTTCGGTATCTTTATAAGACTTGCTGTGTATTTAGGTTTTGCGACTGAAGGATTTATCTCACTTGCAAGTATTATTGTATTTACCAATTTAGTATTGGCAATTTTTAATCTCGTCCCTATTCCACCACTCGACGGATCGAAAGTATTATTTGCTTTATTACCATACCAATATCAACATTTTCGAGAGACTTTTGAACGATACTCAATCCCTCTCCTTATCTTTTTCATATTTTTTCTTTGGAAATTCATTACTCCGATCATAGTTATCCTCTTTTCACTATTCACAGGACTCCATATATAGTATAAAATATAGGTAGCATGAAAAAAATAACACTCCTTGTTTTTTTAGTCGCGTTTCCTTTTTTACCAATATCTGTTTTTGCTGCGACAGGGACTATTGTTGATGGGTATCAACAGTCGACACTTCTTGATCAAGATTTGAATAATGATGGTTTCGATGATGTGATCAATTGGAAACCAACTAACGGAACGGCTGTTTCAATAACTGATTCAACAATTACTGGAAATATTTGGGGAGAAACAATAGGATGGATTAATTTAGGCCCATCACAAAGTGGGGTTACCAATGACGGTAGTGGTGTTCTTGGTGGTTATGCGTGGGGACAAAATGCAGGATGGATTAATTTTGAACCAACTAATGGTGGGGTAACTATCGATACAACAACTGGTGAGCTTGAAGGCTATGCATGGAGTCAAAATTATGGATGGATCAAGTTTGAATGTCCTGGATCAGATACAGGAGCCGATGTTGATGCGTATGCGGATACTTGTGTGAAGACTGATTGGGATCCGAATCCTATTGATCCACCACCTGATGGTTATGGTCCTCCTGTAAAACAGTGTGAAAATAATAAAGACGACGACGATGATGGGTTTATAGACTTTCCACATGATCCAGGATGTCTAACTCCAGATGATAATAATGAATACAATGATCCTTCTGATATCCCAATATATATATGTTCTGATGGAATAGACAATGATGGTGACGGACTAACTGATTATTCAGAAGATCCAGGTTGTTCTAGTATATTTGATCAGAGTGAGTATAACCCACCTTTGGAAGAGCAATGTACAGATGAGGATTGTCCACCAGATCCAACCTGTGAAGAGTTGGGGACTTGTCCCGATGACGATGAATGCATCGGAAGTGATTGTCTGCCACCGCCAGATGATGAAGAATGTACCGGGAGCAATTGCACTCCGTGGGATAATTTTACTGACAGACTAACTAGATTTTCATCTTATGAATTTAGTAACTTTATTCTATTAGGAAGAGACGCTCTTGTGGATTTTATAACGACACTTAAAGGCGATATTGCTGTTAAGACAGTTGGGATTTTAGGTGTTGCCGCAGCACTGGTTACTATTCCTTTTGCTCTCTGGAGATCTATTCTCGCACTTCTTGGATACCGAACTCGTAAAAAATGGGGAATTGTTTTCGACAGTGTAACGAAACAGCCACTTGATCCGGTATATGTCGTCCTCCAAGATATATTCGGTAATGAAGTAGCAACATCAATCACTGATCTTGATGGCAGATACGGATTTCTTGTTGGTCCGGGTAGATATAAAATAGTTGCAAATAAGAATAATTATACTTTCCCCTCAACAAAACTTGCTGGGAAGATTAATGATGAAGTGTACCAAGATTTATATTTTGGCGAAGAAATAACAGTGGCGACTGAAGGAGAAGTTATTTTGAAAAACATTCCACTTGATCCACAGACTGATGATTGGAATGAACGAGTTAAGAAAGAGCAAGGATTAATGAAGTTTTATTCTGCAAAAGATATTTGGTTGTATCGTGTAGCAAGTGCACTATTCTATACTGGTTTCGCTGTCTCTGTTATTGCACTTATTGTTGATCAAACAGCGCTCAATATCGGTATTGTTGTTCTCTATATACTTCTTTTTGTTCTTAGAAAGACAGTATTGAAACCGAAAGCAAAGGGATCGATTACCTATAAAGCAAATGGACAATCAGTAGCATTCCCTCTAGTATCAGTATTTGCAGTAGGATCAAATCGCTTGGTTACCAAGAAAGTTGCTGATGCACATGGAAACTACTACGCTCTTGTTCCAAAAGGGAATTACTATGTCGGGATCGATGTAAAAAATACAGATGGATCGTATACTAGAGTCCTCCAGTCATCTCCGATGGAAGTGAATGGTGGAATCATTAATAAGATGTTTGAGATATAGGAGAACGAGGTGCTAGTTTCTAGGGGCTAGGTTCTAGAAAATACTCAAAACAAAATCCACCTAAAAGGTGGATTTTGTTTAATGAATTCACTAGCATGCTAGTCCCTGGCACCTAAAACCTAGTCCTGTGTAATACTTTCTCACCTTGGTCGTCATACAGTATAGTTGTGCACATTTTGATAGTACAACCGTGCACGAATCACGCTATACTATACAGGTATCTATTACTCAATTACTACAATTAAAATCTAACTTTTATGTTTAAAAAAATTATTATACTATCTTTTATGTTCGGAAGTATTTTCATGCTTTCACCAATCCAAGCACAAGCCGCTGATCTTGCGTGCACTATTGAGACGCCAAACGGAGATATCATCGACGGAACTTGGATAAATGGCGTGTGTCAGCCGAATGTGACGGTTGCTGTTGCAATCGATGCGAAAGTACACGTGAACTCAGTTAGTTTCTTCGAAAGAATTAAACTATTCTTTACCTTCAATCAGGGAAAGAAAGCAGATATGCTTCAAGACTTCTCAAACAGAAATTTTGAATTTGCAAAGCAAGAACTTTTGACAGGTAACACAGAACAAGCAAAAATCCTTTTTGAAAAGTCTGGAAAAGACATTATGAAAGCTGAAGTTGCTATTGCTCAAATCAAAGATGAAGAAAAGAAACAAGAAGCTCAAAGCTCTCTCTCAGCCACTGCTTCAAATAGAACAATCGTTCTTACTGCAGTGCAGGCAAAAGTAGAAAGCACTACTGCAAAAGCCGCTATTGGGGATGCTTTAATTAAACAAGCTGAAGTACGTGCAACTATTGATGCAAAAACAGAAGTGAAAGAAGAATCTGAACAAAAAGAAAATCCTTCTGGTGTGAATGTGTCAGGTTCGCTTGGTGTGTCAGTTAAGAGACCTGTAGAAGAATCCTCTTGTTTTGTTTCTCCCCAAGCAGGCGAGACATGGCCATTTGGTAGTACCAATACTATAAAGTTAGCAAATCCCCCTGTATATAATGAGCACTGTTCAAATACTTTTAGTCTTGTAAGCGCTTCAACAAATCAAAGAGTTGCTTACCTGGGTGTCCAATCCGTGGAAGGCCAATCATCATATTTATGGACAGCAGGGGATACTTTATTGAGTTTTAGTTGTGGAAGTTCGGGAGATCAATCTCCGGCAGTTGTTTCTCCTGGTCAATATAAAATTCGTTTTGAAGAGCAAGATACTGTAAGTGGTACAGGTCAGCCTATTTCTTGTGAGAGTGGAATAATTACACTCGATTAATATTGTATTAATATACAACGCAAAAGCCCGCGACGCGGGCTTTTGCGTTCATTTATCCTGTAAGCTACAAGCTTTCAGCTACTATCTTGCATTTCTGGTCGCTCTATAGTATAGTGTTCCCACTAAGTCTTTACGGCTTTTTGTTTTTATACAGAGGGTTAGCGCCACTGGATAAATCCTACAAGTTGCACACTATTAAGGGAAAACAAAATTTCGATACACGTATTTATTACATATGCCAACAGTTAATCAATTAGTTAAAAAAGGTAGAACAAAAGTTAAACGAAAATCAAAAGCAGTTGCTCTTGCTCGTGGATTTAACGCGATTAAGAACCGACCAGTATTTTACCCTGCTCCATTTAAAAGAGGGGTTTGTGTAAAAGTTATGACTACTACTCCAAAGAAGCCGAACTCAGCGCTCCGAAAGATCGCCCGTGTTCGTCTTACAAATGGTATGGAAGTAACTGCATACATTCCAGGGGAAGGACACAATTTGCAAGAACACTCAGTGGTTATGCTTCGCGGTGGTCGCGTGAAGGACTTGATCGGAGTACGATATCACATTGTTCGTGGTGTTCTCGATACACAAGGAGTCGAAAAACGACGACAGAGTCGATCTCTATACGGTAACAAGAGACCTAAAGATAAGAAATAAAATATATGCGAAGAAAAGTAACTAACAGAAACATTGCTCAACCAGACATCGTGTATAACTCTCAGAAACTTGGGAAGTTTATTAACTGTGTCATGTGGAGTGGGAAAAAAGACACATCTCGTGGTATCGTCTATCGAGCACTTGATACTATTAAAGAAAAAACAGAAAATCCTAATCCGCTCGAGATTTTTGATCTCGCGATTAAAAATACCGGTCCTATGACGGAAGTGCGCTCACGCCGAATCGGAGGAGCGAACTATCAGGTTCCTCGAGAAGTTCGTCCTGAACGAAGACTCGCTCTCTCTATGCGTTGGATTATCGGTGCAGCACGAAAAGCAAAAGGAAAACCAATGCATGAAAAACTCGCTGATGAGATCATTGCAGCATCAAAGAATGAAGGATCTGCAGTCAAGAAACGAGAAGATACACACAAGATGGCAGAAGCCAACAAAGCATTTGCCCATTTCGCTTGGTAGTTTTGAAACTCGTTTCAAAAATACCTTAGCGAAGGGTGCATGCATTTCTTGATATGATTTGAATGTATTCATTCTAAATCTATCCCAGAAATGTGTTCCCCATTTCGCTTGGTAATTAGAACTAGGGGCTAGGGTATAGCGTTTAGGTTCTAGAAAATACAAAACAAAAATCCGCCTGAGGCGGATTTTTGTTTTGACAAAGTATAGATTCTAGTATATGGTTTGGATAGATATAGAAATTTAAAAAATGGAAGACAGTGTAATGATTAGTACCGGTAAGACACACCACAATTGCCAATCAGCTATTTTGAATCAGGGTGTTTTTGTTGAAAAATTTTACGAAGTCTGGGGCGAGCACAATGGTGTTATCGGTCCCGGTAGTCACAGAGCGCATTCTATAGAGAGTGTCTATATGTGCTGTGATTGTGGGTCGGTGTATCAGCCGACAGAAATAAACGGATTTGCTGAATCTCACGAAGAAAGATTTAAACTGGCAAAAGAAATACTCGACACTACGGCTCTAGTTCAATTATCTCGTACACTCACCGTAAGTGAAGTTTTTGAAAAAGTTTCAGAAAAAGAGTATCGTCAGTACATACCAAGGAACTTGTTTCAGAAAGGTAAATTACTCCGTAAGCAAAAGAATAATTCCGGAGTAACTCGATCCACGAGAATATTGCATGATGACCCGTTTGAATCATGTCCATATATTGTGCCTAAAGATGGTTCGTTTGCGGAACTGGTATGGTGGCAGAAATATTACCGCGACAAAAACCCACTTCCTAAATCTCGGAAGAGAAAGTTAGAAGCGAGTATCAAAAGAGATACCAAAGACAAATTTAGAATCCCGAGCGCATCTGATAAACAGTTATTGGCAACTTTTGATACCGCACATACGTATGTTGAAAAAAAGAGTAAGCCGTTACCTAAAGGTTCAATAAAAGCAGTTTTTGTTTATCTTCCACAATTATCACCGAAGTGCAGTAACGGATTTTATATTCCGGAAGATGCTTGTGAAATTGTTCAATAATGTATCCCCGCACTTGTGCGGGGATTTTACTTTTTAATGATCTAAGTATATATACGCCATGGCGTATATATGGTTTTTAGAGTTTTGACCCGGTAGTAGAACTTAGCGAAGTCTGTTGACTGAGAGTCAACAGACGCACCTTGTGCATCGCCAAGTTTCACTACGGGGTTTTGACAAACAAGTATGGAATTGGTATACAGGAGATAGAAGAAATACCTATTTCAATGATCTTTGAATCTATGTATGACGTTGATAGAGTTCTTACTCGAGAACTTCTTGGAAGATATGATATTAATTTGGTTGCTGTGACTATTGAAGACCTTGCCTATACACTCAGCAAGAGAAAAGATCCACCACATGGTGTGCACACACTCGATCTGGCGCCAAAATCTTTGGAACTAATCAAAGAAATTCCTGTTTCAAAATTGCTCTTTTATAAAGGAGAATTGTATGGACGAACAGTACAGTTATTTAATAAAATCATTGTCGAGGAAGATAAAAAAATGCAAACATTCCTATATCATCTAATTTTTTATTTTGAGATGAGATTGCGAACGTTGTGTGGATGTATAGTGGATGGTAATCCAACACTGGTTGACGAAACCATGGAGTATCAAGAAAAACTTGCCTGTAGATTTGAATATGGAAATAAGAAGACTTTCATGGTGGTGTACTTCAACCGGCAACTGGAAGAACGTAAGACCGAAAATGAGAGAATGACTGGAGCAGACAGATTACTTGATTTTTCTAAGACCTTACTTGCAGAGTCAAAAACCAATAGTCTGATTTTTGCATATATTGAAAAGTTACAAACCTCTAAAAAAGAAGTTATTGGATAACTCTTATACCGCTTGCATGAGCGGTATTTAATTTGCAAAAAAGCCCCAAATACCGTATAGTGGTGGGCATAAAGACGCGAGTCTGTTTTTTATTTATCATTATTTATGTATTAGAGTTTTCTATACTAGAACCTAGTCCCTAGAAACTAGAACCTAACTATTTATGGAAAGAGATTATCCTTTAGAGAAAGTACGAAACTTCGGTATCATCGCTCACATCGATGCGGGAAAGACTACGACATCAGAACGTGTCTTATTCTACACGGGTGTGTCACACAAAATCGGAGAAGTGCACGATGGTGAGACAACAACAGACTGGATGGAGCAAGAACGTGAACGCGGTATCACGATCACTTCAGCTGCGGTTACCTGTTTCTGGACACCAACGTATGCACCAGGAGACAAAGCAAAAAAACATCGTTTCAATATTATTGACACCCCTGGGCACATCGACTTTACTGTTGAAGTAAAGCGATCTCTCCGCGTGCTCGACGGTGCAGTAGTCGTGTTTGACGGTGTTGCTGGTGTTGAACCGCAATCAGAAACTAACTGGCGCTATGCTGACGAAGCAAATGTTCCTCGTATTTGTTTCATCAACAAACTTGACCGAACTGGTGCAAATTTTGAACATTCATATGCAACTATTTTAGACAGACTCAGTAAGAAGGCGGTTCGAATGCAGATACCAATTGGACTCGAAGAAAAACATGAAGGTGTCGTTGATCTGCTTGGCATGAAAGCATTCTATTTCGAAGGTGAAATGGGAAGTACTGTTATTGAAAAAGATATTCCTGAAAATATGCTTGCGGAAGCAAAAACACTTCACGCAGAACTCGTTGAGAGAATTGTTGAAAATGATGATGTGCTTATGAATGAATATCTTGAAGGAAAAGAAATTGCGCTTGATGTACTCAAAAAAACTCTTCGTAAAGCAGTTATCGCAAACAATATCTTTCCAGTGTTTGCAGGATCAGCTCTAAAGAACAAAGGTGTGCAGCTCGTACTCGACGCTGTTGTTGACTACTTACCAGCACCGACTGATATTCCACCTATTAAAGGAGTAAATCCTGATAATGACGAAACGATCGATCGAAAAGCATCAGATGTAGAACCGTTTTCTGCGCTTGCTTTCAAGGTTGCAACCGACCCATTCGTCGGGCAACTCATTTTCTTCCGAGTTTATTCAGGAACTCTTACATCAGGTTCATATGTATACAATCCTCGCACACGAAACAAAGAACGTATCGGACGTATTCTTCGTATGCATGCGAATGAACGAGAAGAAGTGAAGAAAGTATTTGCGGGAGAAATCGCAGCTGCGGTTGGACTTAAAGATACGATTACTTCAGATACACTCTGTGATGAAGAAAACCCAATCGAACTGTACCGAATCGTATTTCCAGAACCAGTTATCTCCCTTCGTGTTGAACCAAAGACAAAAGCCGACCAAGAAAAAATGGGTATGGCGCTCAATCGTCTCGCACAAGAAGATCCGACATTTCGTGTATCAACTGATTCTGAAACTATGGAAACTATTATTTCAGGTATGGGAGAACTTCACCTTGAAATTATCGTTGATCGTATGAAGCGTGAATTTGGTGTTGAAACTAATGTTGGTAAGCCACAAGTTGCATACCGAGAAACGATCAATGGTACCGCAGAAGTAGAAGGAAAATACATTAAACAGTCAGGGGGTCGCGGTAACTATGGTCATGTGAAGATCAAGATCAAACCGATGGACATGTCTCTCACTAAAGAAGATATCGAAGACCTACCGAAGAATGTGAAGCGTGAAGCTCACTTTGAATTCGTTAATACCATCAAAGGAGGTGCGATTCCACAGGAATACGTTCCTGCGTGTGAAAAAGGATTTAGAGAAGGACTCGATCGTGGTATTCTTGCTGGATTTAAAATGGTTGATGTCTCTGTTGATCTTTATGACGGTTCGTACCACGACGTCGACTCAAACGAAATGGCGTTCAAGATTGCTGCATCTATGGCGATTCAAGATGCAGCAAGGCTCGCAAAGCCAGTTATTCTTGAGCCGATGATGAAAGTCGAAGTCGTTACTCCAGATAAATTCATGGGAGACGTTACTGGATCACTTTCAGCAAAACGTGGACTGATCGAGGGTATGGAAGATCGCGGTATGAACAAAGTGGTTCGTGCTGTGGTGCCATTATCTGAAATGTTCGGTTATATGACAAACCTCCGCTCAATGACAGAGGGTCGCGCAGGATTCACGATGGAATTCCTCCGTTACGATATCGTTCCACAAAATGTAGCAGACACAATCATTAAATCTCGACAATAATAAAATCAAAAATAATAAAATCAAAAAATCCTCCGCCAGATGGCAGAGGATTTTTTGTATGAAACTTTTTCTCGTTGTGGTAGAATCTCCATATATGAAAACTCTTTCGAGATTTATTTTTATTTTCTGTTTAGTAATTGTAGGAGCTCAGTTTGATGTATCGATAGCTTTTGCTGATAAGGTTACGCCAACTCCCGTATCGGTGACGATGGACGAAGATGCAGATACTGAGGTGATAACATTAACACTTGATGAGCCTATTATTGTTCCAGAAGAAGGTGATCCATGGGTGACGATTACTATATCTTCCGATGATAGTCGAGTAGAGCTTTCGGATGATAGTATTGTGTTTTTAGATAGCGAATGGATGGATGAAAAAGAGCTTACCATTACAACTGTTGGAGATGACATTACAAATCCTGATAATGATGTAGTGATTACTCTTTCAGTTGTTTCAGATTCTGAATATTACAACGGATATGAAAATACTATTTCTGTGACACTCATTGATGATGAGGCAGACATTACTCCTCCAGAGACTTTTATTGATTCTAGTGATACTAATTCTTCAGTTGCAACATTTGAATTTTCTTCAAATGAAGTTGGCGCTACGTTTGAATGTAAACTTGATGGTGGTGAGTTTGCACCCTGTGTTTCACCTTACGACACTCCAGTACTCGCTGACGGAGAACATTCATTTGAAGTAAGAGCGACCGATCTTTTTCTAAACACCGACGCTTCTCCAGCAACCGAGGTATGGACTTATGAAAGTATTCCACCAACAGTTGAATCGGTTTTTCCTATAGATGGGGCAACAAATGTAGATGTTGATCCTACTATTATAATTACATTTTTTGAATCAATAGATGATGAATCTTTTATTGTAAGCACTAGTCCTTGCGAAGATGAATGTGCGACCTATGATGTTGAATGGTCAGAAGAAAATACAGTGGTCACTTTGGTCAAAGCCAATGGTTCATTTGAGTATAATACGGAGTACACCATTTCTTTTACTGCAGAAGATGAGTATGGTAATGCAATAGAAGAAGAATATGAATGGTCGTTTATAACAGTTCGCAGGACATCTACTAGCGGTTCATATCGAAGGATATCGACACAAATTCATTTCACAAATCTAACTCCTTCTCCCGAATTTATTTTTACAAAAAACTTAAAGTTCTTAATGAATGATATGGATGTAAAAGAACTACAGAAGTTCTTGAACACTCATGGTTTTCCTGTATCACTAACAGGGCCAGGCTCATTAGGATTTGAAACTAATATGTTTGGAATTAAAACTAGAGCTGCATTAGTTCTTTTCCAAAAAGCTAACAATATTACTCCTGCTGTTGGATTCTTTGGGCCTATTACTAGAGGAGTCATTAACGGTATGTTAGAATAAATGTATATATGAAAAAATTTTTGAAATCTAGTCCCGTTTTATTTTTATTAATTGTATTATTAGGTTTTTTTAATTTTGTTTCAGTAGATAGTATTCAAGCTGCACCAGTATGTACTGCAGTAGTGACAGGTAATTGGACGAATCCCGCTATATGGAGTAATTGTAATGGTGTTGATGGTATTCCAGCTTTAAGTGATGGTGTAAGTATTTCTACAGATTCTATTGTTACTATCGATACAAATGTTACAGCAAATTCTCTTTTTATTTATGATCCAGTTGATGCTGCAAGAGGGTTTACCTTAGTGAGTCCGGGATCTATTACGACAACTGATTATATTACCTTAACCGCACCGTCTGGTATTGGTAGTTCAACTCTTGATATTGGAGATGGGGTAACAGTAAATGTTGGAGGAAGTTTTATTCATTCTGGGGGAACTCTTGTTATGAGTGGAACGAGTACTATTAATTTTAATGGAAGTGGTGAGTCTGCTCAGACCATGGGTGCATCTTCGACCTATAATAATGTCGTAATCGCAAATACTGGTGGCGGAGTTGCTTTGAATGGCGGAGTAACGATAAATGGAAATCTGGATATTAATGAGGGAGTAGTAGACACAGGAGAATACACACTTACTGTCGTTGGAGATACGACAGTTGCTGATGGGGGCACTTTGAATCTTGGTAGTGATCTTTTTTCTCTTTCGACATTAGATGCAACAGTGTCTGGTAGTACGGTGAATTATACAAGAGCTGGAATACAAACAATTATAGACACTACATATTATGATCTTGTTTTAAGTGGAAGTGGAGCAAAATCATTTAGTGGGAACCTTGTGATTGATAATATTTTATCTATAGATTCTGGAGTTGTTGCTGAATTAGTCCTCACTTCTTCAACAACCAACGGTCTCTATTTTGATGGTGCATTACAAGCTGCAGGTACTTGGGGCGCAACTGGCTCAGGTGCAGATTTTGAGAATGATACATATTTTTCTGGTGCTGGCGGTATTATTACAAATGCTGGCACTGCAACTCTTTCTGTTTTTGAAAGTGGAGAGGGAATAGAAGAAGATCCATACATTATTGCTTCCTGTGAACAATTAATGGAGGTAAATAATTATCTTGATTCGTATTTTGAACTCGATAGTGATCTTGATTGTACACCAAATACTAATGACATAATGATTGGCACCGATCCAATTGAGGATGAAGGATTCGATAATCCTTTCACTGGTAGCTTTAATGGTAATGATCATACTATTGCTGTTGATATTTCTACAACTGATAATTATGCCGGACTATTTCGATATGTTGATGGAGGGACTATTACTAATTTGGGTATTCTGGGCGATGTGAGTGGTAGCTATTATGTAGGAGGACTTGTGGGATATATAAATAATTCAGATATAGATGGATCATATTCTGACGCAGATGTTACTGGTACTGATGAATACATCGGCGGACTTGCTGGATATATTTATGGAGGAACAACTTCAAATTCAAGTGCAAGCGGGAATATTGTCGGAGGAACTGAAAATGTTGGAGGATTTGTCGGTGAAGTGGATGGAGAGGCATATATTGAATATTCTTATGCACAAGGAACAGTTTCTACAGAAAATGAGGGTATTGATATTGGAGGATTTGCAGGAGATATCGATAACAGTACCGTTTCATCTTCATATGCGACTGGAGATGTGTCTGGCGTCAGCTATGTTGGAGGATTTGTGGGAGATATAGATACAGGTACTGTAATTTTGTCTTCATATGCATACGGGCGTGTTGAGGGAACTGGTGAGAAAATTGGAGGGTTTGTCGGAGATGCTATTGATGGAGTTTCTATTTCAAATTCATATACTCTTGGTTTAGTCACTGGTGTGGATGAAGTCGGGGGATTTGTTGGAAACATTGAAGATTCAACTTTGACTCATGTATATTCTGCAGGATCTTCTGTTATGGGGGATATTCGCGTTGGAGGATTGGTTGGAGATGATGATGGAGGAAATACCTTCACTATGGATTTTTTTGACATTGAAACATCTGGACTTGAAAATGCGTGCGGAGAAGGCGATTGTACAAATGTGGTTGGGGAAACAACATATAATATGAAGAGTGTCTATACATTCAATCCTTACTCTGATAGTGAGTATGGATTTCTTCTTGAAGATACTGCAGCATATCGATATATCAAATGGGAAATTACAAAAATACGCGATGGATCTGATACAGATTGTTATACCGGAGATGTTTGTACGCAGGCCTCAGAATTTTTACCGACATTTGATGGATTTTCATCGTTAATGACAATAGATGATGCAACCACAACAAATCCTGGGGGAATAAATCCTGGAGGATCTGAACCGGGTAAACTTTTTGAGCAAAATACAAGTACAAAATTTCTTGATGCTGCATTTAGTTCTGAAAATAATTCCGAAGGATCAACTATAGTTATTTTTGATGTTCTTGAAGGGAATGAAGTTGAATTTAATGGATATAACTGGGCAACAGGGGATGATATGGAAAATCGTGACCCGGTGTCTTGGACTGTTAGCGGAAGTAATGATGGGGAAGAATATACATTACTTGATACACAAACCGATTATTCTCCTACAACTGACAGACAGTCTTGGGTTGGAGAATTGAACGAAAATTGGGATTTCTATAATGTTTGGGGAATTGATGAGGATGAGATTAATAATGTGGGGTATCCGTTTTTACAATGGCAAGATTTTGAGTATGAATATTCTGAACCAGTAGCACCGTATGTCATCATCGAGGTTGAACAGATTCCTGAAATGACAACTGATACGACTGTTGTGTATACTTTTGCAATAGAAGGTAGTGGTACTGCCGAGCTTATTGTTGGTTTAGGTTGTGGTGAGGATATTCTTGCAGAAGCACTTGGTGCTGATCCAGATAGTCAAGATATTCAATTTGGTAGTCTCGAAGCTGGAGAAACATACGAATGTACTATTATTGTAAATTCTGATGAGGGATATTCAAACGAACTCACTGTCGGGCCATTTACGGTTGT
>CALRET010000008.1 GCA_943356375.1 Candidatus Nomurabacteria bacterium
CAACGAGAGCAATTACAGCAATAATACACACAGCAATATTAACCCATCCGACACTAAACTGTGGTGCCATAGGGCCAAGCCATAATATTCCTAAAATAAATCTAAATATTCTATCTAATTTTCCTAAATTTTGTTTCATATGATTTTAATTTTTCCAATTAACTAATAAATAACCCAATCATTATTATACCTTCAATAGCCATAAGTACATCTTCTACTAGTGTTACCCATGTCATTGGAAGTATAAATACCATACCAAGACAAGCGCAAGGGATTTCTTCGTGTTCGCGAAGCTTTTGGATGACACCGATCGCGCTTATTGCCATTACAACGAAAACCGATATATCGCGTACGATACCACCAAAATCAAGCAAATATGCAGCTGCGAACAATAATTCAAGAAATGGGTAAGCAAATGCATATATTCGAGAACGTTTGGCAACGATGTCATACGTTTGGTACGCATCAGCAAATGCACGAAGATTGAACACTTTAAACAGTCCAAAGATAGCAAAGAACGATCCCATCATCATCCGCATTGCAAATTCTAATTCCGGACGGACAAAGATAGTCATCAACGCAGTGAAACCAATAATAACTGAAAAAATTATAATGATCGGCAAAAAATCTTTGAACCTTCTTTTTATTCTAAGATTCTGGGTAGGATGCGTCGCTACCTCTCGAGGAACGAGTCTCATTGTGCCGCATTTCGTACAAATAGCATTCGGATCATCCGACTGTATTTCTGAGTGCATTGGACACCAATATTTTTTAAATGTGTTTTCCATAAATTATTTATAGTGAGATATGTCGAACTATTTTCTCTTTAACCGATACACTTTTAATATCTCTTCCGTTGCTTTTTCTGTTTTTCCACTTTTAATTTGATTAACCACACAGTGACCAAGATGGCCTTCTAAAAGTAGATCTTCAATATTTGATAGTCCTTGTTTGACGGCAGAAGTTTGTGTAATGATATCGATACAATATCGATCTTCATCGACCATTTTTTGCAATCCGCGAATCTGTCCTTCAATCAATTTAAGTCGCCGTTTTAATTTTTGTTTTTCTGTATGCATATACAAAGTATATACCCCCCGGTAGGTATAATCAATACATCCTGTGGAAAACTAATTATCCTATAAAAAACACAGTGTCCATCCTGTATACATTGGAAATAGACTCTACTTACGATATACTACCAGTATGAATTTTGTGAATCACAAGCGAATACTATTAGGTTGTTTCGTCTTTATATTGGTTATACTCCTCGCAATTTTTATTGCATTTATCGCTGAAATGCCACAAGTTGTGCATATATTTTCACAGGTAGTTACTGTACAAGTGTCTGTAGTTTTCCTCTTTGGTTTTGCGATAATCAATTTCATGCTTATTATCAATTTTCTCTATAGTGTACACACTAAAAATAAAACCATTCTTCAAAACATCGAGAAAGAAAAACATATCGATCGTGCAAAAAATGAATTCATTACACTCATTTCTCACCAACTTCGCACACCTCTCTCTGCAATCAACTGGTACACAGAAGCGCTTGCATCAGATGATATGAGTACTGATATTGTAAAACAGAAAGAATATCTAACTAGTCTCAAAACGAGCAATCAACGCATGACATCACTAGTGAACTCTATCGTCGATGTATCTCGTATCGAATTAGGTACATTTATAACCAATGCGAAATCTACTCCACTCTTCCCGCTTATTGAAACCATAATAACTAATTTTAAAGGACAGTTGGACGCAAAAAATATAACTCTTAAGAAAAATTACGACGAGAACTTATGTACTATACTCATAGATAGTCGTTATTTACATATGATACTTGAACATTTACTTTCAAATGCGATCAGATATATGCCTACTAATGGGTCTATTGAATTAACGGTTACTTGTAAAAATAACACTATAGATATCGCTGTTACTGACACCGGATATGGTATCCCCGAAGCGGAACTTTCTATGGTATTCTCAAAACTATTCCGCGCAAGTAATATTTTAGATAAAGAACCAAACGGTACCGGTATCGGACTATATATCGTCAAATCAATTGTTGAATATGCTGGAGGAAAAATCTGGGTTGAATCAAAAGAAAATAGTGGAACAACATTCTTTGTTACGTTACCTACAAATACCAAGTAACACCCTCTTACTCCAATAGACAGTAGGGTGCCTGTCTGATAGAATATAGGTTATATATGTCTGAAGCTGAAGAGATAAAATCTACTAACCCCTATACCATCCTCATCGCTGAAGATGATGAATTTTTGTCGCGTGTACTAGTTGATAAATTAGAGAAAGCGCATTTTACGGTCATCACTGCGCTTGATGGCGAGGAAGCGATCAAAAAAATAACCGAAGGAAAAATACACCTCGTGATTCTTGATATCATCATGCCTAAAAAAAACAGGATTCGATGTAATTGATGCAGTAAAAAACAATCCGCAAACAAAAGACATTCCAATACTCGTATTTTCAAATCTCGGACAAGAGAGTGACATTGAAACGGCTATGAAGAAAGGAGCTGTTGGATATTTCATTAAAGCGAACATCTCTCTCGTATCGGTTGTCGAGAAAATAAATGAGTGTTTAGGTATTAAATAAAACTATGGAAATCACTAAAGAAATTCTACATCGTCTCTTAGTTGAACCAGGACATATAACAGAAGAATTGTTAACTATCGTTTTTTCAAAATCTGAAAAAACAAAGAAATCACCCTTACAAATCCTAGTGGAAGACGGATATATAACAGACACCAACCTTGGACGCACAATTGCTGATGAATTTGGATACAAATTTATAGACCTTACTAAAGAAAAAATTCAAAAAGAATTTTTGACGATAATCCCTGAACCAGTCGCGCGAAAACAAAAAACTATTGCATATCACACTGATGACACAACAGTCTATGTGGCAAGTGTCCATCCAGACAATCATGAATTCTTTCAATTGCTCAGCAAAACAACAAGAAAACGTATCGATGTGACTTATGCAACTTATCTTGGCATGAATAGTGCATTACATTCATACAAAAGTGATTTACGACTCCGTGTACAAAAACTTGTTGATATTCTCGAGAAAGACCCTAGAAACGAATCGGGAATTATTGAATTAGTGAATCTCATTCTTGAGTATTCGTATGATAGCGGTACTTCTGATATCCATATTGAACCGCTTGAAGATTCTTCAATTGTCCGTTTCCGTATTGATGGTATTTTACATGAAGTAGTCTCCTATCCAAAAATACTTCATGAACGAGTCATTTTCCGTATTAAAATCATATCAAGACTACGCACCGACGAAACCGCTGCAACACAAGACGGTAGATTTGAATTTGATACCAATACTATAAAGTTTGATGTTCGTGTATCTATCGTCCCGACCGTACACGGTGAAAACGTCGTTATGCGACTTCTTAAATCCGAAGGTGCTCACCAGGTGAAATTAACTGAGCTGGGCTATTCACGACAAGATGCGGAAACAATTATGCGTGCAATTGAAAAACCTCATGGCATGATCCTCTCAGTAGGACCAACTGGTTCCGGTAAATCAACAACACTATATACTCTTCTCCAACTATTAAACACGCCCGATATTAATATCATGACTCTCGAAGACCCGGTTGAATACAATATAGAGCATATCCAACAAATACCACTCAATCTCAAGAAAAATCTTACTTTTGCAAATGGACTCCGTTCTATCGTCAGACAAGATCCTGATATTATTATGGTGGGAGAAATACGCGATGCCGAAACAGCAAGTATTGCAGTCAATGCGGCAATGACTGGACACCTCCTCTTATCAACACTCCACGCAAACGATGCAGCAACAACATTCCCTCGTCTTATTGATCTTAGTGTTGAACCATTTTTACTTGCATCGAGTCTCAATATTGTTATTGCCCAACGATTGGTCAGACGTATTTGTGATAAATGTAGAGAAAGTTATTCAATTACTCCAGAAGAAAGAATGGTTATTGAACAAAATGAAGAGTTGACCGCAAAAGCAAAAGAATTAGGGAGCAAAGATATCTCAGATGTTCGTTTTTATCGTGGACGCAAATGCGATGACTGTAATCAGACCGGTTATCGTGGACGTATCGGTATATTTGAAATATTTGAAATCAACCAAGAAATCCGTTCATTGGTAGTACAAAAAGCATCCTCTGATGTGATCGAAAAAACTGCGCGAAAGTTCGGAATGAATTCGATGGCAGTAGACGGACTGGATAAGGTGTTCCAAGGGATCACAACATTAGAAGAGGTAATTCTTGCAACAAAAACATAATGAGTATCTTTAATAAAGTCAGTGAACAAGAAAAAGTTGAATTTGCCAATAATCTTTCGGTTATGCTTAAAAGTGGCATGACAATCAATGAAGCGCTTTTCACGTTGAGCGAACAAACTGAATCAAAAAAATTTAAAGAAGTACTCACCAATGTTCGATTGCAAGTTCAATCAGGAATTCCATTATCTGTTGCATTCGAATCAGAGAAAAAAACTTTCGGAAGTATCTTTATTAGTCTTCTTCGAGTTGGAGAATCGAGTGGTACCCTCGATGACAGTCTCAGTTATTTAGCAGATTGGCTCGAACATGACAATACACTAAGGAAAGAAATCAATGCGGCAACAACATATCCGAAATTCGTCTTCGGTGCAACACTGACCATGGGAGCAGGACTCGCATTATACATTCTCCCAAAACTTATTCCCCTTTTCAGTCAATTGCGTGTTACTTTACCATTACCAACAAGAGTACTATTAGCGACAGTTGCATTTGTGCAAAATTATTGGTATGTCGTCATTATTGGTCTTGTGCTCATATACTTTGCATTTAAGGGAATAAATAAAATACGATCAGTTAGAAAATTCTTACATGTGGTGTACCTAAAAATGCCAGTTGCTGGGGGTATCATTACCTCATATCAACTCGCACTCGTTACCAGACTATTTGAAACACTACTAAAAAGTGGTCTACCACTCCGTGATTCTATTGAAATAACGAGTCAGGCGGTAACCAATCTCAATTATGAAGATTCACTACGTGCAATGAATGAAAAAGTAAAAGGAGGAATACCACTATCTCAAGCGATGGTAGACTACCCAAAATTGTATCCCAAAAATCTAATAAGCATTATTGCAACCGGAGAAAAAAGTGGGACCATGGATACATCGCTCCGATATCTAGCAGATTTTTATATTAAAGAGGTCCAACTAAAAACAAAACAACTACCAACAATTCTGGAACCACTACTTCTCGTGTTTATTGGTATCGTTGTTGGATTCATCGCAATAGCTATTATTATGCCTATTTATAGCCTCACCTCTGGGGTATTAAAATAATATGAAAGGATTTACTCTTATAGAATTACTTATCGTCACCGCCTTTACTGCCCTTTTGTTGTCATTTATAGTACCCATAACGCTACAATTTTTAAGAGTTCAAAATCTGGTCGACACAACTAACACACTAATATCTTCTCTTCGTGATGCACAAAATCAAGCAGTATTCCAAAATAATGACAGTGCTTTCGGCATAAAATTTTCTTCAGATTCGTACACAGTATTCCAAGGATCATCATATACAACGCGTACAGACGGAGAAGACACTTCTATCACACTACCGAATAATGTTACCCTGTCAGGCATCGACGAAGTCGTATTTGCAAAACGTACCGGAATTCCAAACATAACCGGAACACTTTTACTGCAGTCAGGATCAAAAAGTATGTCACTAGTTATCAACCAACAAGGAGTCATTGAACTACTATGAAATTTAAAAATTTACAATCAGGACAAAGTGTCTTTGAATTATTGATCGCCATAACTATTTTTACTGTGGGGGTTTCGACAATTATTTTTTTAACACTCGATGCAAATACTATTGCACGCCGAAGCACTGAACGAACACAAGCAATCTTGCTCGCTCAAGAAGGATTAGAAGCAACACGATCAATAAGAGACAATGATTTTGAAAATCTAGTTGCGGGATCATATGGACTAAATATAGAAGATGACACATGGACCTTTCAAAATACTCCAGATACTATTAATCAATTCACCAGAACCATCTCAATCATCAACACAAGTCTTGGAGGAAACGAGAGTGGTGGATCAAGTGGTGGTATTGACGGTGGAAGCGCTAATAATGGGACTATCAATGTCTGTGTCACAGCAATTGATTCAGAAAAAAACCAAAACACTGCGTTTGGATACGCCGATTCATTTAATGTGATTTTAAGAAAACCAAACAATGGTATAAGTTGGACTGTCACGTTCTATACCCCACTTATTCCAACTGATGATATTTTAAGTGATACACCAGGGCCTGACTCTGTGTGTGTCTATAATATTAAATTGCCTTTCGGTAGATATTCATATACCGTTGAATCAGTCGTAAACGGGGGCACTAATTGGCAAACACCAAGATACAATGATCAGTACACTGAAGCAATTTCGACTGTCAACGATTTTTTTACCTATAACAGTAATGTCGACTCCGATGGTCTAATTGATGTACTAGCAGATCGACCGGATCGATCACTGGTCGTATTAAATCAATTAACTCCCGCAATCACCGCATTCATCAATAATCTCGCAGTTAAATCAGTGACTAGTACCATCACTTGGCCTATCACACTAACAAAATTAGGATCAGTGCAATTAGTTGAAAATTTTACCGATTGGGATCATCCAGCACTTACCGATATCGAATGTTTTTATATCGATATTTCTGGTGCAGACATTGAACACGGATCTTCAAATAAAATTGTTCGTTATATAACCATTGGTAATCCTTCCTGTGGTCGTGCCATCACCATCGACAAAGTAATCCTTACATGGAATAAACCAAGTGCAAAATTAACCAAATTTCGTATTGATAATAATTTTCTCTGGCAAGGAAATGCTACTTCTGGAACCGTACTCGATTTGATTCCAAATAAAACCCTGCAATCAGGTGCTGCGCTGAAAGAAATCGATCAAATACGATGGGACAAATCGATCCTCGGAACTGATATCGGCGTGGAATTTATTATGCTTGACGGCACATCAGAAAGTTTCACCGTTCCGGCTTTTTAACACACTCCTATGTATAAAACTTTTTTATTGAAAAAAAATAACAACAGGAACGGAGCGTTCACCCTTATAGAGTTTTTGATATATTTTAGCATCCTTGCTATACTCACTCTAGTGATCGGTTCATTATTATTTCAAATCCTTTCAAATAGAACAAAGTTAGCAACAATGCAGGAAATAAATCAAAACGCTCGGATGGCAATGGACCAGATAGCCACCTATGTACACAATGCCCAAAGTATCAACAACCCCACACCTGGACAAAGCGCCTCTAGTCTCTCGTTAGCATTTACAGATGTGAATAAAAATCCGACACTGTTTAATGTCTCTTCTGGGGTTCTATATATAACAGAAGGAACAGCGAATTCTATTGCTATTGGTACAAATGAGACTATTATTACAAATATTTCATTTACTAATGTGTCCTACCCGGATACTCCTGGTGCAATACGAATTACACTTTCAATAGATTCTGCGAGTTCCAACACACAACAAGAATACAACCACTCAGAAACATTTTATACAACAGCAACTATTAGACCAAAATGATCAATCGTCACAAAGGTATTATCGCACTCATCACAGTCCTTATTGCAGGTGCTGTTGTGTTAGTGATTGGAATTGGTATGACGCTCCGTTCGATACTAGAATCTGATACAACACTCGATGTTGAACTCTCACACCAAGCATTAGTAACCGCAGGGAGTTGCATGGAACAAAGCCTACTCTCGCTTGCCGATGATCCAACATATACAGGAAATGAAACCTTAACTATTGGAACACTTACTTGCACTATTGATACCATACTAACCAGTGGTATCACCCGAACGATACACACGTCGAGTACAGTGAACGGACATACACGACGATTACAAGTTATTGTTTCTGACGTGAATCCTCCATTACAAATAAGCAGTTGGCAAGAAGTTGTTAATTAATATATCCTATGAATTTCTCTTTCCATAAAAAAATACCGCTTTCAATAAATATCACCCGAGAAGCTATTCGCATGGTACAAATCGATAGAAATAAACAGATTCGTTCTATAACCTCTCTGCCAACCCCAGAAGGAGCTTTTGCAAACGACCAGATTGTAAATCCACATACTATTGCAGATGCTATAAAAAAATCAATCGGAGATATACATCCAACACCCAAGGAGGTAATTTTTAGTATCCCCGATTCACTCTGTTTTAGTAAAATTTTCACGTTTGAAAAAAAAGGGAATGACACAGTTACAAAAAACACATTAATCGAACTCGCAAAAATACACATTCCTGTTGATTTTGAAGATACCTATTGGGATTATACAAGACAAACAATAACCCCAGATACAACGACTCAGTCTTATCTTTATGTATGCGCTCTCCGAAGTGTTATTGATCCTTATATAGCAATTGCACAAGAATGCGGTCTGTCTGTGAATGCAATTGATACCACCGCTTTTGCCCTATCTCGAACAATAGTATATACGGAAAAGAAGACAGGTATCGCACAAAAAGACACTGCAGTACTGATACTAGAAGGAAATACACCCACTACATCATTCTCTGTTTTTACTACCGGTAACTCACTCATCTATTCTGGTAGTATTCCTATTACTGATATACAAAAATATTCTGAAAATACCGTGTTAAAGACTATTACATCTGAGCTCAAAAAAACACTAGATCGGATAGCATCAATTACACAACTACAAATAACCAAAATAGTACTAGCTGGTGAATTAGCTCATATTCCAGACATAGAAAAAACTATTGAGATTGATGGCGTAGAAGTTACTCTTGGTGATCCAGTGCAATCATTTAAAACATCATCAGTATTGAGTAAAAAAGACACAACCGCCTATAGTATAGCGCTCGGATTGTCACTCTTTACTTTATATACTGAACAGAAAAAACCAACGGTAAATTTCCTACGAAACAAATCACCTGAGAGAAAAAATACTCCGGTCACTCCTGTTGCTCCTAGTGAGATATCTCAAGAGAATAAATCCAACAAAAAAACAAAAAATGTACTCGCGTATAGTTTTATTATCCTTACCTTTATTGGGCTTGGTTTTGTGATATATCGCTATATCATAACCCCATTCCTGCTTGCATAATATATCCCCTTTTCCACTTGGACAATTAACATATGAGGGGTATACTATATGAGAGGTTCGAGGTTTTTTATTTATTATAAGGTTTTAACAGAATATATATTATGTTTAAAAACAAAAAGACACAAAAAGGATTCACGCTTATTGAAATCCTCATTGTGATCGGTATTATCGCAATTTTAGCAGCAGTAGTGATCGTCGCTATTAACCCAGCTCGTCAGTTCGCACAAGCGCGAAACTCACAGCGAAGTAGTAACGTCAACACAATTCTCAATGCGATTGGACAATACGCGGTAGAAAATGCTGGTACAGTACCTGCATCAATTACCACTACAGCAACAGAAATCTGTATGACTGGTGGTACTTGTACAGGACTTATCGATCTCTCAGTACTTACTGCGAGCGAAACTTATCTCGTTTCAATTCCTTTAGATCCATCATGTCCTACGGCTTGTAATGCCAATGGTGTTGGATATACTGTCGTGAAGAGTGCTAATGGACGCATTACCGTCAATGCGCCTGATGCAGAACTTAGCCAAACTATTGCAGTAGTACGATAATCAATCTAAGTAAAATAAAAAACCTTCTCTCGAAGGTTTTTTATTTTACTTCACTATGTTTGTGCTTCTTCAGCAGAAATCAAACAGCTCTCTACAAGTTCTGGATCTTCAAGTTGTGCACAAACTTCTTCATCTGGACCATATACATACATCGACACAGAAAAACAGTCTTCATAGAATTCTGTTCCCATATACTCACCTCCCTCAACCAGATCCACACATTCCTGTGGTGTTAGAACAGACTCCTCACCAACAATCAAACAAATACCTGAAGAAAAAGTTGACCCTTGGCACATTTCGCGCACGGTGTCCGCAACAGAAGACGGTGTTACCACAGGGATTGACACGATAGAAATTGTCGTGAAGAAGGTATCTCGAGCCTCAGTCAAAACATCAGCGTGCACACAACTATCTTTAATGACTGTAGAAATGATATTAGAACAATAAGAAGTATCCTCTGTTCGTTCCGCTAAATCTCTCCAACAGAAATCAGCTTCTTCTAAAGATAGAGATTCGCATACAGAGGTGACACTCGACACAGTAAAAACGGCAGTACTGTTTCCGTTTGACCCAGACACCACAGATACATTATAAGGAGAAGTGGTATAACCGCCAGAAGAACCGTTATACACAAAGTCATATAATGGTTCTATGAAAGGAAGCTTTGAAATACTACCCGTATACCTAATAGAAACCGGAGTGTTGGCGATGACGGCACGTTGCCCTTGTGCTAATTCAAATTTTTCTCCAACAGAAGCAGAAATATCTGATAGCGTACTATTAGGGAAATGTTCTTCTATCGGTCTGATATTGTAATATCTGACAAAGAAAAATATTCCTAAAAAAACAATCAATACACCGATAAAAATAATCATTGCCAACTTTTTTCTTTGCATATAATAATTATATCATGGAGTATTCAATTTTATTAACACAAAAATGTTTTATTTATTCAACACTTTTTGTGCTTTCTTGAGAAATACTATTTCTCTTTCCATGACATACTGAGCATACAGAGGTATAGAATTATCGAACGCGCCTAATAATTCAATTGCTTCATGAATCGGTATCCATTTCAGTTCAGCACCAGTTTCAAACTCATCCCCTGTAGGAATAAATTCACCTTTCTCTCCAACCACCCGTGCAACAAACCCATGCGATTCATTTATTCCTCTAGTCTTCCTATATTCAAGTGTTTTCCCAAGCGGAGCGAGTATTTCCACATCACAACAAATCTCTTCTTTGCATTCTCGTATAAAAGCCTTTTCATCAGTCTCACCTTCTTCTACTGCACCACCAGGAAGCGTATGGAACATTCCTTTTGTTGCAAACAATATAACGACATTCATATCAGCATCAAGTACTACTCCTCTCACTGCGCGACGTACATCAAAAGACTTTGCCTCATCATCTCCAATATCTTCTCTTCTAAATATCGCCAGTGTCTCCATATATATTACATCCCAAATTCGTACGTATCATCAAATATTTTCTTATTTTCACGAATAGAAATAAATGCTTTTGTATACGTTTCTAAAACATCAAGTGAAAACAATGCTCGTTTTTTTATATAGATATCGGATTTTTCTCCAACCTCAATATCATCATCATTTAATACTTTTTCTACCTCACGAACAATTAGGTGATCTGGGATATAACACATTTTCGTATTTTTATACCCACTCATACGAAGTTCTGCTATAGGATATGCGCCACCTTTGACTGATGACACACCGACCAAAAGACACGGTTTATGACCGACGATATCTTTATCCAAAAATGCGAGAAGGTTTTTAACACCCGGAGATGCCATTCCGCCATATTCTGGAGAAACAAGTATTAACCCATCTGCAAATGAGAGTAGATCCATGGTGGGTTTCAATTGTTTTTGTAAATCAGAATTATCTTCCCAAAAAGATTCACTCCATAAAGGGATCGGATTTGAGGCAAGACTAAGTAAAGAAACTTCATTACCCTTTTTTTCTAACTGACGAACAAACCAATTCGAAATTTTTTCTGATTGAGAAACCGCACGATGACTTCCACTAATGATGACGTATTTCATAAGATTGAGTATATCGCACGCTCATTTTTTTGCAATCAAAAAAATGAGCGTGCGATATACTTGTCAAAGATGCTAAATTATGGTATTGTTGTTTCAGACACATACTGCATATAATGCAAGAAAGTACTTTAGAAATAAGTCTCGAAAATTACACGGAGAAAGACTGGTTGCAGTGGATCTCAGACATATTTACCTATGGATTTGCGTCTCCTGAAACTTCTTCGTCCGAAGACCCAATTCACGATATCTTGTTGTGTTTCGAAGTAAAAAATCTTTCGCCTGAAAACTATCAAAATGCGCTGATATCCTTATTGCAGTCGAGAGTACGCATCTTTTAAAATAACCAGACTGAGGAATCGCGCAAAATAATCGAACGGCTTCTGATGGCACTGTCTGGTTCATCTAACGGAATTAAAAATTATCATACATTGTATGAGATGTTCCTTTCAGAAGAATTCGATCATATTATCATTGAAAATGGAGTCACAGAATTCAAATCGCAACTTCTCCAGATACTGTCCAAATGTCACTTAAAAGACGATGAATGTGATACCGTGGTTAAATATGCGAATGAACTCCTTAAACAAAAACCTGATGACCATATTCTCTACAGTGGAATCCTGCGATTCAACCACCGAAGGTATAAGGGGATGTTCTTCATCACCTTTCTTTCATTGCTTGAGAATATGACTCCTGAACAATTCGACAATGTACACATTACGAATATTCTGGTCGATAAAATAGAGGAAGTTAAATTTCATCAACCTTCTCTGTTTAGAAGGGATTTCAATATCTTTATCTATAAACTCAAAAAGATTGACATTCCAAAATTATTCCAGGAACGGATACTGAAAGCGGGAATGAAATAATGACCCCTAAAACCAGCTCACTAGCTGGTTTTTTATATAAAAACCCCGCCAATACGGGGTTTAAAAACTATGGTGAGCGAAAAGCTTCTTGTGCCTGGAGAGGCAAAACAATGAATCGTTCGGTTTGGTTTTTATGTAATTCTACGGATAACTCCTTCACCAGGACACCATTTTGGAAAACGGATATGGCACCAGTATTCATGCTGTTTAATTCTTGATTTCCCGCATACCAAGTAAAATCTACGGATCCTTTTTGGTTTATGGAAAACGGAACAATAAGCGGTTTATCAAGATCAATTCCCTTCTGCATGGTCACTTGATTGCCATTACTAAAATCAATGACCAGAACAGTGGGGGGTTGATCAAAACCACGCACCCACAACTCAAATTGTATATCTTCAATAACAAAGACAGTATCAATTATTGTCTGCGCAGATACGAACGACATTTGTGTCACAAGTATCAGGAGAAATACTAATTTTTTCATTTTATTAAAAAACACTTCTATAGATAACGTATAACATACAAATGATTTAGTCAATGCAAAAAACCCCCAAGATGAATCCTGGGGGTTTTTATCTATCCTCTATCTATTTCTTTCGAGCTTCAAGCATTGTTCGTTTGATTGCAAGGCGTTTCTTGGTCTTTGGAGAACCTTTTGATTTTCCTTGTGTACGAAGTGCGTTTGGTCTTTTTGCCATATATGATTCCTCAGAATCGCACCGCGCAAGTGTCAATTAAAGCGCGGTGCTTTCTGGTGTTATTTAATAATCCGTTGTTTCTCATTGTACGCTAAAAAACAAAATAGTCCTATTCATACAAAATGAAAACCCGCTCGTATTGGTTTGGAAAAAATTATTTCAAATAAATCTCAATATTTTTCTTATGCACTTCATATGTTTTAGTGCAGTGGATCTTTCTATTTCGATCATGTATATAAAACAAACAATCTGTTTTTTGCGGATAAAAGGCGGCAAAAATGGCGTCCGGTCCAGGATTTGCGATAGCTCCGGGCGGTAATCCTTTATGAAGATAGGTGTTATATGGAGAGTTGATTTTCTTGTCTTCAGGATCAACCTCTATCCACCACCCTTCTTCTTCACTCCCTTTAGCATATTGCAAGGTAGCATCTATTTGCAATTTCATCCCACGAGAAATCCGGTTCCAAATAATCCCTGAAATCAATCGCATATCTTCTTTCCCTGCCGCTTCACGCTGAATAATAGAAGCAATTTTGAGAGCGGTATTGTCGTCAATGGTCAACTTTGGATCTTGCCCTCTTATTTTTTCTACTTGTTTTGAAAATTCATCAAACATATCAACTGCAACAATTGATGGAACTTCATTTTTATACACTATGTATGTTCTCGGAAAATAACGTCCTTCTACATTCACCGTCTCACTCCTCAAAAAGTTTTTCTTATCTTGTTCATCCCAATCCAGTTTATCCATTAACACTTCAGCGACCTCTTCCCTGCGTGAACCTTCTTCAACTCTCACGAGGCGCATAGAGGGGTTTGCGAGATTTGCATAATAAGAAAGTTGCCCCAAAAACTCAGGATTCTTTTTAGAATAGAAAATAATAGATACAAACACAACAGCAATTAGAAAGAGTAGTATAACAGTATATTTTTTCATAGTTGCTTTAATTTTACCATATATCCACAAGATCTGATAAAATAATTAGATGGCACACACACTACCAGCGGATTTACGAAAAGCGATTACTTCAACACCTCGAGCTCTTACAACATGGGAAGATATTACTCAACTCGCACGCAATGAATGGATTTGCTGGGTTACGTCCGGTAAAAAAGCAGAGACGAGAAGTATTCGGATCAGGAAAGCAATTTCAAAACTCAAGGGCGGAATGCGCCGACCCTGCTGCTGGGCAGGGTGTACGCATCGTTTAAAATAACCTACTATTTATACCTCCACAAGAATTCAAGTCCGCATTCGTCAGTCGGATCACCCCGCACAAAATCAAGTTTAGTACACTCTTTTCGGTATTTTGGTGTGTCATCTGCAAGAGACCGTGCCCAATCATTGAGCACTGCGCTTTGCTGTTTACAAGAAATCGGTCCTTCTTGCCATAAAATCTTGTCTTCGCCAGAAAAGCTAAGTCTTGGAGACATATTTCCCGTATTCGCATCAATAATTTCTTTGACTGCCGCCATACATTTATCCTTATTGGTCTTTTGACAACCCTGACAGTGGTCATTTTCATATGCCCACTCATATCCATCTATACATGCACACATTGAACCAACCGCAGTGGTACTCGTTGGGCAAATATACTTGTCTTTTACAAGCACTTTTCCTGTTGAATTATCACACCACGGCTTTTCTTCATCATCTGAATCATCTCCTTCATCACCACTAGACTGATCAACGACAGGTTCAGCTACACACGCACGTTCAGTATTGATCTTGGTAATACGATATGAAAGTGTTCCGTTATTTTCACCATCCTGTACTACGGGTGCTGTAAAATCTTGTGGAGAAGGATCACACGGTGTATTTTGATCATCTTCCATAACACCCACAATATCTGACTGACGCTCGAGCTCGGCTCGGTCGCGCTTTGCTTTTTCCGCATCAGTGAGATTCATCTCAGATACACCATCGATGATGGTTTCTACGAGTTCTCCAACTATGTGAGATCCTGCGCCAATTACTCCCCCGAGTGCAAATCCTATACCTGTATTAATTGCACCCTGTGCAATTCCTCCAAGCGCAGTCCATGCAGGGGAATAATCTTGAAGATAAATTGCTGTAGAAAAATCTTGCTGGCAACCACATTGTTCATGAGAATATATTTCTATGGGTTTAAAAGTTACCATTGAAGAACTCTCCATCGTGATAGGATTTTTTGTGATACCACTCGATACTGTATGTACAGGGCTTGTTGGCGTAACAAAATAATCAAAAAGAATTTTTGCTGGTCCAGTAATATTATTATCGTCAACGAGAGAGGCACCAGTTATTTCCACTGTGGTCGTATAAACTGTTGATCCATCTTTGGGATCAATATGTGCAAATAAAAAAGTAGGAAATAACATTACTACAAAAACAAATAGAGTGGTTAATTGTAGAAAGATTCGATGTATGTCTTTTTTCATCTATATAGTATACAACGGAAAATCATGTTTAAGAATACCTAAGATTTATCGTTTAGATATTTACTCGCAACACTTAGTGCAAATGAGGGCAGAATAATAAACACCGTCGCAAATAAGAGTTTAAACAACAGCTCTCCAAGTGCACCACCCTTATCAGGCCCATTAGCCATGATCAATAAAATACCGATGACTCCAAAAACAATAGATGAATAGATAAAAATTCGAGTCGCCATTTTTTGCATGTCATAAGTATATCATAGAGATAACTAGACTCTTGTGGAATAATATCCGTATGAATATTGGGAAAAATAAAAAAGACTGTCCACTTTCGAGAACAGTCTTTTAATAAAAAATTTTTGATGTATTTGTTACACAGAGAATATCTCTACAACGCAGTGGTCAACCACGATAACCGGAATACCCTCAACTTTGGTAATTTTTTCCGCAGCCTCTTTATCAAAAGTAGCAATGATTTCAATCATCCCTTCTTTCATTGCAAGCCCTCTTGCGAAAGGTATTTCTCCTTTATCGCGGTATTGCTGCCAGTCGTGTCCAGGCATCAGAGCTTCTGCTATTTCAACACCGTAAGGAGAATCTACGTTAATGAGGTTGATTACAACAGTTGTCGGATCAAGCTGTTTTTCAGCAATCCGATTTTTGAAATGTTGTACCCTCTCAATTTGGGCTAAGTAGGTGTTTTCGCAGTTACTTTTATTCACTGCTTGCATAAAGGCATAGCCTACAGGGTCAATTAAGACTGTTTTATCGTCTATTACAGTAACGTATGCTTCGTATTTTTTGGGGTTTTCTGTTGTGTTCATGTTTATATATTTAATTGGTTTTCACAAAAGACAAAAATCTCCTCTGAAAACCAATTAAATACAATACGAAAGAACTGTAATTAAAATCACATTACTACTTATGTAATAATTTGTCAATCTTGCCGTATGACTGAGTTCAATAGATTGGATGTATCTGCATATCTATTTACAAAATATCAGATTGTGATATAGTTCGGTAAGTAGAATAAATGTACGATGGAAAATTTAATCTTGATCGGTGAAATTGAAGGATTATTCAACACCGATGCAACGGCCAAAAAATATGTTAGGGATGCAAAATTTATACTAGTGTCTATAGACAATGTAACGTATAAAATGATAATGCATTTAGAATGCTACCCATATAAATACCACGCCCAAGCGGTATTGAAATATATGGAAGACAACAATTTAAATGAAATCTATTCTTACGGTGGTGCTAAAATCGTATTAAGTACAATAGATGACATATTGTGTCACGGAAAATCATACGCCTTAAATACCGCCAATGACGAGAAACTTGCGGAAGTAGTAAAGAGTATTTGGCCAAATGTCAAGTTGGAGATAATGACTTCTGGTGTAAAAGTAAAAGAAGCTGTGCTTTTCTCAAAAGAACAAATCAAGTATTTTGCTGAACATCCTTAAGGTAAAGTGATTTAACTTTATTGAAGACGCTATTGTAAAATCAATAGCGTTTTTTTATTAGCGACGTAAACAAACCGCTTTTATTATTTCACATAGACTTTCTTTATAAAGTGAAGTAGTGAACTTAATAATTGATTTTAGAAAAACGAACTAAAAATCATATAATTAAAACTTACATTTACTAGAAAATGAGAAATGGTAAGCAGGTACATATTTCTAAACTTTAGGAAATGCCAGCCCCAAAAATATCCTCCAGCAAAAGTTAAGCCAGCAAAGATAAAACCTGTACTAGACCATGTATACGGGGCTATTAAATGAAATAGTACAAAAATAGCAACACTGATCCATAATGCCTTTTGTGTACCCCAGCGTTCGAGCCAGCTTATTAGTAATCCTCTAAATAGTATTTCTTGAAGAAAGACTATCGCGAGCAAGGGTAACAGTGGATCTTTGTCTAACATCCAGTTTGGAAGATCGATAAATTTATAGAATATTGCCAATTGTACAGAAATGAAAATAATACCGTTAAACAATAATACTTGTCGCCAACCCTTAAACAAGGATTCCGGTATAAATCCTAACTTTTTCCAATTAATCTTTTTAATACAAATTGCCAAAATTAGTAGTACTAGACTAGTTACAAATATAAATATATTTTCTGCAGGGGTCATGATGATAGTATATCAAAATCCAGACACTCCGGAGACAGGGACGCGAGAACGCTTATCTCCCTCGACTAAAACTTTTTCGTCAAAAAGTTTTGTCTGGGCACCAACTCGTCTATTTTTCTTGTTAGAAAAATAAGACTCCGTTGTTCGATCCCTGTACGCGAGTAAAATTGTTTACTCGCTCTCCGGAGCTCAAAAAATCAAAAACCACCCAAAAGGGTGGTCTAAGATTTTTACGAGCTCGCTTAGCAGGACGCGTTTCGAACCTTTAATTGGGCTAAAGCTGTGGGAGATTTAGAGACAACAAACAAGGAGATTAGTCATTTGTTGGCGTTAGTATAGTTTTACCCTACACTCTCATGCACTATATATTTGTCAAAATCGCAGTCCCCTTGTGGGAAGTTCAAATAAACTATTTTAAATAACTATCGAAATAAATAGCGTGACAAGTGTAGCCACCTGGATTATTTTGTAAGTAATCCTGATGATAATCTTCTGCTTTATAAAATTTTGTGAGTTGTTCTAGTGTCGTCGCTACTTTATCCTTCCACCTTTTAGATTTATCTACAATATGTATAAAATCCTCGCCTTCTCTTTTTTCTTCTTCATTTCCATAGAAAATAGCGGAACGATATGATGAGCCAATATCATTTCCTTGCCTGTTTAAAGTTGTTGGATTATGTATTTGAAAGAAAAAATCCAACAACTTTTTATAAGAAGTCTTATCATCATCATAAGTTATCTCTACAGCTTCTGCGTGACCAGCATGATTTTTGTATGTAGGATTTTCTACATTTCCACCTGTGTAGCCAACGATAGTATCCACTACACCTTCTTATTTTCTTATCAAATCCTCAAGACCCCAAAAGCATCCACCTGCTAGCACAATTTTTTTAATCATACATTTAAAATTATTTTCCAGGAATAAATTCCATTGATATAGAGTTTACACAGTGTCGTATGTTTTTATCTGTTAATCCTTCACCTGTAAATACATGCCCCAAATGCCCGCCACATTGTGCGCAAGTGATTTCTGTACGCATACCATCAGCGTCTACGCTTTTATGTACAGCACCAGCTATCTCTGCATCAAAGCTTGGCCACCCACAAGTAGACTCAAATTTATCTCTTGAATCGTAAAGAGGTGCATCACATTGCCTACATACATATACACCAGTTTCTTTATTATTAACATATTCCCCTTTAAACGGAGCTTCTGTGCCCTTATTAATTATTACTCTCTTTTCTTCTTCGTTTAATTGATTCATATATAGTAACTATATTAATTTATAATACGGATTCTTCAAATAAATAGAGGTATTCCCCATATCCTTCTTTAAGCATTTCTGCCTTTGGAATAAATTTAAGTGAAGCGGAGTTCGTACAGAATCGGCGGCCACCTTCCTCTTTCGGACCATCTAGAAATACATGCCCAACATGACCAGCATCACTCCGTATCTCTGTACGTGTAGTTGAAAGTGAATTATCTTCATGCATAGTTACTGAATCATCGTCTATCGTTCTCCAAAAACTTGGCCAGCCTGTTCCTGAATCATATTTATGAGTGCTAGAAAAGAGTGGCTTACCAGTCACAATATCAACATATATCCCATCTGCTTTGTTGTCCCAATACGCATTATTAAATGGTGATTCAGTTCCATTTTCTGCCACTACATGGTACGCCAATGGGTCTAAATTTTTCAATAGTTCTGCAATCTCTTCGTCCGTATAGTTATAGCTATCTTTTTCTGACTTTATTTCTTTATTTATAGTTTTTGTTTGTTCAGATTCTAAAAATTGTATGGCGGCATCTTTGGCCCATGTCTCTTCTACGAATCCCGCTCGGCCAGACCCTTTCTTGTATCGTTCGTAATGATAAGAAGACTTTTTGTAATAGTCTTGATGATATTCTTCGGCTTTAAAGAATGTGGCGAATGGAAGTATGTCTGTTGCGATTTGTGTATCAAACACACCACTTTTTTCTAATCGCATTTTGGCATCTCTTGCAATCATTTCCTGCTCTTCATTGTGATAGAAAATCGCAGTCGTATATTGAAAACCATTGTCAGCGAATTGACCTTCTATGTTTGTCGGATCAATATGGGACCAATATATATCCAAAACTTTTTCTGTAGAAATAATATTTGGATCATATATTATTTGCACAGCCTCACGATGCTTTGTATTTCCTTTTACAACAGACAAATAAGATGCACTGGATTCATCTCCACCAGCGTATCCTGAAATTGCATCAATGATTCCCTGCTCTTCCTGAAAATACGCTTCCGTACACCAGAAGCATCCTCCTGCGAGTGTAATGGTTTCGTACGATCCTTTTATAGAAGATTTATCTTCGACAGAATCATTTTTAGGAGCGAATCTTTCAATTAAGGAATCTTCCAGTTGGATCGTTGCTCCGTACCCAGAATCCAAAATAAGAGTTTCAATTTTCTTGTCGTACCCAGTAAGAACCGCGATACCAACAAGTATTATGAGTACTCCAAATACTTTCTTGATAGTTCCTGTCGTCTGCATGTGTGCAGTTACCTTGTTTACAATTTGTTGACCAAAATATGCGATGAGTAGAAGTGATATTGCTAAGCCGAGAGTGAAGCCGAGAAGATAAATAAAACCTATTATAAATGTCGCAGGGAGAACAGTAGCGATAATAAAGAGATAGGTTGGCGAGCAGGTGGTAAACACAGGACCAAGTGCGAGGCCAATCAACATGTCTCCTTTATAGCTTTTCTTTTGGTACCCAGCTCCGACTGCCTTGTTGCTCATAAGACTCAGCTTATTTACATACGGTATCCGTGCCCAAAATGATGGAAATACAATTGCTAAACCAACCAAGATGATGACTACTCCTGAAAAGCTACTCCAAAATATCTGGGGGATAGATATAAATAGGGTCGTAGCTTTTAGAAAAAGCGTAAAGAGAATTACAGACACCGAAAGCGATCCAATCACTGTAATTGCCCGTCTTGATATTCGCTTCTCGCCCGCCTCCGATGCCCCAATAACAATCGGCAACAAGGGCAATATACACGGAGCCACCACCGTAAATATTCCCGCCAAAATTGCTATGAGAAAAAAGACCATATTATTGTATTTGAGATAGAAGATTATCTAGAGTTCCACCACCACTCCATTTCTTAATCATGTTTCCACTCTTATCAACTTGCACGAGTGTATGTTGATAGGTTACCCCATATTTTTTCTTTAGCTCTGTTTCCTTGTCATAATCAGTCTTTAAGATTGTCAGGCCGGGAGGTATAGATTTGAGGTTACTTTCAATGCTTGAGTTAAGTCCACGACATGAAGGACACCATGAAGCGTGAAAAAAGAGCACGACATCACCAGTTTCCGCTCGTGCAAGCTTGTCAGCGCTATACGCCTCATATGACCCCATTTTCATCATTGTGTCGCTTTTGTCCATCATAGCTGTTTCGTCTT
>CALRET010000009.1 GCA_943356375.1 Candidatus Nomurabacteria bacterium
ACATTACCTAAAGATCTATCTATAGATTTCGCTCCATTTTGGGATGCATGGAATATATTGGAAGAAAAATATCCTGATCAAAATACTACCACTAACGAAGAAAAACTCTGGGGTGCAATATCTGGACTTGTTGCATCATACGACGATCCGTACACAGTATTTTTCCCTCCTGAAGAATCAAAATCTTTTAATGAAAGTATTAACGGAGAATTTGACGGTGTTGGTATGGAAGTTGGGATAAAAGATAAAATACTTACCGTCATTGCACCAATAAAAGACACACCAGCATTCAACGCAGGGATAAAATCTGGCGACAGGATTCTTAAGATAGATGAAACTGAATCAAATGGTCTTACACTTGATAGTGCAATTAACTTAATTCGAGGCAAGAAGGGAACAATAGTCAAATTACTTGTTGTACGCGAAGGAGAAAATGAAGCAAAAGAATATTCTATTATCAGAGATACTATTTCACTTCCATCCCTTGAGACAGAATCAAGAGATGATGGGATATTTATTATTCGTCTATATAATTTTTCAGCGAAATCGCCAGGGCTTTTTCGTGACGCAATGTTTGAATTAAAAAAGAAAGACACAGACAAATTAATACTTGATCTAAGAGGAAATCCTGGGGGATACCTTGAAGCATCAGTCGATATTGCCAGTTGGTTTCTTGAAAAAGGAAAACCTGTCGTCATTGAAAGTTTTGGAAATACAAAGATAGAAGAAACCTATCGCAGTAAAGGGTACGCAACTCTTTTCGGTAAAAAATTAAAAGTGATAATCCTTGTGGATGGTGGTTCCGCTTCTGCATCAGAAATTCTTGCTGGAGCACTTCATGATCACAATATAGCAACACTTGTTGGGACAACTACTTTTGGGAAAGGCTCTGTTCAAGAATTAATAAAATTAACCTCTCAAACATCTCTCAAAATAACTATTGCAAAATGGTTTACACCAAATCGTGTTTCTATATCGGATGAAGGTATAGATCCAGATGTCCTAGTCGAAATAACGCCAGAAACAAAAAAAGGGGTGGATCCTCAGTTGGAGAAAGCAGTTGAATTACTACTAAAAAAATAACTATATGCAAGTCATACTACTCAAGGATGTTCCTAAATTTGGTAAAAAAAATGAATTAAAAAATGTCCCCGATGGATATGCTAGAAACATGCTTTTTCCTAAAAAACTAGCGATCCTCGCGACACCAGATCTAATCAAAAAACTAGAAAATGAGAAAAAAGCGATCCAGATAACAAAAGAACTTGAAAAAAATCTTGCATTAAAGCATCTCGAAATATTACAGAAAACTACGGTAACCATAAAAGCAAAAGCAAATGACATTGGACATTTATTCTCTTCAATACACGAAGAAGATATAATAGACGCCCTATTTAAGGAACATCATATATCACTTGGAAAAGATATGATTATTCTCGAAAAACCAATAAAGGAAGTTGGTCTACACCAAATACCGGTTGAGTTATACGGGAAAAAATCAGAATTTAATGTATTAGTAGACAGACTATAAAAAATAAAAGCCTCCGTACGGAGGCTTTTATTTTTAAGCAATAACGTTTGCTGCTTTCTTTTTTGAGTATGTGCCGTCAAAATTCTGTTTTCGTTTCTCTGAAAATTTTACTTTTCCTTCTATAATAGAATAGAGAGTGTGATCTCGTCCAACTCGAACATTTTGACCAGCAAGAATTTTGGTTCCGCGCTGTCGCACAATGATTGAACCCGCTTTCGCGACTTGTCCATCGTACAATTTAGTACCGAGGTACTTTGGATTTGAATCTCTTAGATTTTTTGCGACTCCACCCGATTTTTTGGTTGCCATATTAGTTAATTTGTTAGCGTAAACGCTCGTTTTTGGTTATAATATCTTGTATGGGTACTATAGCTCGTTTTCTCCAAAAAATCAAGTCTTTTGCGAGAACCCAGGAGTTTGAGGATAGGTATATCATTTTTCTTATTATAATATCAGGTTTTACAGGATTTTTACTTGGTAGAATGTCGACCAAAAGCCCTATAATGCCACTGGTTGAGGTAAAGGGAGAAATTCTAGGAGAAAGTACTCCTAGAACCGTAGAAACAGCTGAGAAGGAGGTGGTGGACAGACAGAGACCTTTCTTAGCATCAAAAAACGGGACAAAATACTACCCGTCAGATTGTTCAGGTGCTAACAAAATTTTAACAGAAAACAGGATCTGGTTTGAAACAGAAGAGGATGCGGTTATAGGGGGATATGAAAGATCACTTACATGCAAATAAAACAACAAAAGAATACATACGCATTTTTCGGACAAGGGATACTTGTATTATTTGTAATTGTCACTATATTCTTAGTAAAAGATGATTTTCTACAAGCAATACGAGAAAAAGTACCTCACAGTGTTGAGCTCTTAGGAGACAGAGCTTCGGATACAGAAGAGCTCATAAAAGATGATTCTATATCATTAGAGAAAGAAGTGGTGCGCGAACAACCAGGTGCACTCAGATTGTCAGGAGGAAGCAGTATAGATGTAAAACAGAGCGCGCTTGTCGTAACAGAAATCCTTAAAAAGACAAATGAAGAACGAGTCTTTTATGGCAAAACTTCACTTGAATTAAATAGTACATTATCTCTTTCTGCAAAAAATAAATTGGATGATATATTTAAACGACAATATTTTGAACATATTTCACCGACCGGGGAAGGGGTTGAATCAGTTACTGAAGATGCTGGATACGAATTTGCTATTGTCGGTGAAAATCTAGCACTAGGAAATTTTAATTCTTCTAGCGCTGTCGTTGATGCCTGGATGAACAGTCCTAAACATCGAGCAAATATCTTATATACCGACTACGAAGAAATAGGTATCGCTGTGCGATATGGTAATTTTGAAGGTAATACGGTGTGGGTCGCAGTACAGCACTTTGGAAAACCAATTTCATCATGTCCTTCTATTAATATGAATCTAAAGAAAAAAATAGAACAAGATAAAAAAGATTCTGAATCCATGTGGACAAATCTTGAGCAATCTCGAATCGATCTTGAAAATAGACCAATCAAAGAAGGGGAGGAGTATGAGAATGAGATTACTGTTTTTAACTCATCTGTTCAAATTTATAATAATTTAATTAGCACAATAAAAAAAGATATTGAATCATTCAACAGCCAAGCAACCAAATTCAACGATTGCGCATCTTCTCAAATCTAATCAATTAGAGTATCGGGGAGGCCTTGTGTAAAACAATATCAATGTCGTACAATATATCTTTTACGACATACAGTATACTTTTTTATATAGCTACTACTATCAATAAAACCTATCGAACACCTATTCCTTTAACAACAAAGTCTCTATGGGAACTATTTTTTCCAATCAGTAATTTTTCCTGCTTCCTGTTCTAGTTTATCTGCACGTCTCATTTTTTTTAAATTTATTTTTGGCGCAATATCAAAATGCTTGATCTTATCGAGCTCTTGATCAATCCCCCATAAATCTTCTTCCAAAAACATCCAGTCTGATTGAAATGTATCCAAATTAAGCGGTTGTGAGTATCTTCGTAAAGTCTTTAGACCTGTATCATTAAAATATTCATGGAAATACGATAATACGAGTTCACGAAGTGTTTGATATACTGGTTCACGATACCTAAGCACTGCGTGATTAGTTTTTGAAATTGCACCCCAGTAACCATTTTTCTTATACAAAGCAATTACATGATCAAAATCATTTGGCGCTTCTAAATGCAAAATAAGAGGTTTATGTCCATGTAATGACAAAATAAATGCCCCGAGGAGCGCTCCTTCGATACAATGTGCATTATTTGTCCGCAAAACATACAATGGTGATTTTATGGTATCCTTCCCGTCTAATTCAAAATTAATAGGAATGGTATTCAAAAAATCTTGCACCAATGCTGGAGTTTTTAATTTCTTTAACAAGATTAATTCCTTTTTAGTAAATGACGCCATATATGTTATTTCTTTACATTAAATATCCGAAATATCGGGTCTTCTTCTTTTTTATATCCACGAGCACGTCCTTCTTTTCTACCATATTCTTTTATTGCATAGCCAGCACGTCTCCAATTTTGTTTTGGAATAATCTTGAGTAGTTCTTGTTCAATACGATCAGGATTTTTTGATTGAGATAATCCAAATCGACCAACAAACCTAATCACATGTGTATCAACAGGAATACCGATATTTTTATTAAACGCATTCGAAATCACCGCAACAGCAGTCTTTCTGCCAACCCCAGGCAATGTCTGTAACTCTTTTTCATTATTTGGAACAATACCATTATATCTCTCTATAATCTGTCGAGCGGTTTCTTTAATATACTGAGCTTTCGCATTGTAATACCCTATTGTACGAATTATTTTTGAAATGTCAGAAATTGGTGCACGCATTAGATCTTCAGGTTTTGGATATTTCTCCCATAGTTTTGGTGTTACTTTATTTACTCCATTGTCAGTAGTTTGGGCAGAGAGAATAACCGCAATAAGTAATTCAAACGGCGTGCAGTAATCTAAAAAAGTTGCCGTTCGTTTATATCGTTTATTAAGTACGGGCCAAATCTTTTTCCATATTTGTTTTGGATCCTCTTTTTTATGTATCATATAAGTGTGAAAAATACACTAACCATATCTTTATCGAAGATGCATTCTTTCTGACGAATAGATTTTTTAACAGCGATAAGGTATACATTCTCTCGTGTATATGGGAATAATGCAGTTTGCCATACCGTTTTCCCTATCTGCACCTTCGATCGTATAAATCCTGATCCATACGGTTTTCCTATTTTCTGTATCTTTTCCGATATATTCTTAGGTATAGTAATAAAATGCCAGCCCATATCTCCTGGCCATCGCCATACTTGTGTCCGCAATTTAAACTTTTTTAATACTGGCATATATGATATATATTGTACCATGACACAAGAAGAGGACTTCCCTATCTGTAAACAAAAAACCCTACGAATAGGGTTTTAAAATATCACACTATGTTTTAAAATTGATAATGTGTACTTTTCTAAAAAATAACAATACGGGGTACAATGGATCAAACTCATACCATTTTGGGCCTCCAAAATTTGGACTGTCTGGATACTTATGATGATTATTCTGAAAAAGCTCACCCCACATGACTGAAGAAAGAATCCAAGTATTCTTCGAATTATCAGGAAGATCGTAATTGCGATATCCCCACATGTGACCGCACCAATTTACAATAGCACCTTGAACGGCTCCATTGAGTAATATAAACGGCAGCAATATCCACTCCCAACCACTCGCAAAGAATACAAATATCAATACCATCAGAGTCCCCATACCAATCACAGACAATTTACTGTCTGCAAACGATTCAAATGTTTCCCATTCAGGGAATACACGATTTTTATACATTGATGCAATCTCGTGTGTTTCTTTTCTGATTTGTGCAAACAACTTTTTAGTCATATACATCATACGAGTTGCTGCGTATGGAAAATCTAATCCATATTTCGATATTGAAAAGTTAAGCGGTGAATGCGGATCATCAGTAGTATCACTATGTGCGTGATGCTCCAGATGCATTCGTGCATAACTTTTTGGATTGAGGAATGATGAACCCTGAAACAACCAGGTGAGGAAGAAGAAGGTTCGCTCCCATTTTTTAGTCATAGTAAACTGATGATGTGTGCCGTATCGATGCAGAAAGAAACTGTGCAGAAATAGCGATGCGAAGAAGTGTCCGAATATAAGGAGTACAAACATGGTTTATTAAATTTCATCTAAAAACATTATATCATAAAATCCACACTAAGTCATTAGTGTGGATTTTAACAACTAAAAGACACTTATTCTGTGGTCACTCCATCAAAATCTGCTTCGTTTGCCACCGCTTCTGCTTTTGTCGCACGGACAATGCCATCCTTATGGTGTGCTGGCGAATATATCGTATACAACTTCAAAGCAACTTCCCCAGTGTTTATCACATTATGTTTTGCTCCAGCGGGTACAACGATTGCGTCTCCGTCAGTAACAACATACTCACTCTCATTAATAATTACCTTTCCTTGTCCTGCATCAAATCTAAAAAATTGATCGTTTTCTTCATGAATTTCTTCTCCAATATCTTCACCTGGGAGAAGGGACATAAGCACGAGCTGACAATGCGCACCAGTATATAATACTTTTCTAAAATTATTATTTTCTTTTGTTAACTCTTCGATATGACCAAAATATCCTTTTTTCATACCACAAGTATATCACATACAATGCCTCAAAAAACTATTTCGCAAGATTTAAAGTTTCGTCAATTCGTATTTTTTCAACAAATTCATGTGCATGAGAAACTAAAATAAGCGCACCCTGATAGTTACTGATCGCTTCTGCAATGATCGGCAAATGACGAAAATTGATATGGTTCGTTGGCTCATCGAGGATAAGTAACCCCGGTCGCAATAGCACTAAACTGGCAAAAGCAACGAGACCTTTTTGACCCTCTGACAAACTGCCAATCTTTGTATTAATTATGTCTCCAGTAATAAGGAAACTTGCCGCAACTGTCCGCAAATATTCCTCATCTATTTTACCGGTAACTTCTAATAGTATTCGTGCTAGAGATTCACGAACAGTATCGCTGAAATCGAGCGTTGAAAAATCTTGTCGATAATAGCCGACACGTACCCCGGCGGTGATTGTTGAGCCGACACCAGTACCCAGAGCAAGGTGTTCGAGAAGTGTACTCTTACCGATACCATTTGGACCTTCAAGTAAGAGATGATGATTTTTCTTCAACTTTACATTCGCTTTATGTACGACTCGTTTTCCAGTTTTTGGATTAAGTGTTTCAAATGAAGATATTGAAATAATTTCACCGATAATATCTTCTTGTATGGGAATAGTAAAAGCCCTAATTGTTTTATCTTCCCTGCGAACATCAACCAATTCTTCTTCAAGTTCTTCTGCTTTTTCACGCATACGTTTCGCAACCAAACGAAGTTTTCCTCCTTTGTGCGCGAATTCATTTGATTTATCTTTTTTTGCTTGAATTTCTTTTGCGAGTTGTGCATTCTTCATATTTTCCCTCTCAACTCGCGCGGTAATATCTTTTAGTACATTCTTATAGTTCCCTACATACTGCTCAACTTTTCTCGTGTAAATATCAAGATACAACACTCCATCACTAAATGCATTCAGGAAATCTGCGTCGTGTGAAATCACTACAACAGTCTTTTTATAGTTACTAAGAAAATCTGTAAGATGTGCAATTCCTGCACGATCCAGATTGTTTGTCGGTTCATCTAAAAGTAAGATGTCAGGATCTTGGATAAGTGCTGATGCAAGCAACATGCGCGCCTGTTGCCCACCGGAAAAGGAGCTCAGGATCTTATCATGCAATTTCTCATGTCCCTCAAGGTTGACCACTTCGAGTACTTCATCAATCTTTGGATCAATATCATACACTTTTTTTGAAAAACAATTACTAAAAAACTCTCGTACGGTGAGTTTTAAATCATCACGTGAAATAACCTGTTTTGCGGTTGCAATAGTAATTCCTTCTCCGCAGACAACCCTCCCTGATTCTGCCTCAAGTGACCCAGTAATCAATCCAAATATAGTACTCTTTCCAGCACCATTTTGACCCATAATAGTAACCTTACTCCCTCGTCGTAAAGGAAAACTAACCTCGTCAAGTATAGGTTTATTATGCCCGTATTCAAATGAGACTTTCTCAAATCTCAGTAATGTTTCTCCTCGTGTCATTAATAGTATCTTTAAGAGTGTAGAGTATACCCCAGCACCTCATTCTTTGCAAAGATATAGCGTAAAATAAAAAACACCTGTTTGGGTGTTTTTTATTTTATACTGAAATTATGCGCGTCGTACATTGACCGCGTTTGGTCCTTTTTCACCTTGTTCTATATCATAGGTTACTTCATCACCTTCTTTCAATTCATCAAATGTAACATCAACCAATCCTTTAGAGTGGAAGAAAACTTTGTTTGGTTCTTCTCCGATAAATCCAAATCCTCGAGTAGTAAGAACTGTTATTTTGCCTTTCATATGTTTTTTTGTTAGTAGTTGTCTAGAGCTTCGACGTTCCCTTGTATCTAAATACACAAGAATCATAGCACATTCCTAGATATTTGCCACAAGCTACCTTTCAGACACGGTTGCACCACGGAGAGATTTTACTGAAAAATATGTTGCAACAAGAAACAGGACAGCAGCGATCTTATTTGGAAGTTCAATCATACCACCAAGATTTACATCATGCGCGTACCAACCCATATACGCAAAAAAGATGAGAAATACAATAGAAATAGCCACATTTATTCTAAGTGAGAAAAATTGAACCGGATTTGTAAAACCAGCTGCAACACATAATACAATCACTCCAATAATAGCAATAATAGGCGGAAGATTAAGCGCTTCAGTCATACCAGAAAGACCAATAAGAACAAATACTGCACCCGCAATAAAAATAGCACGTACAGAATCCCCATAATAATGTGGGACTACTTTATATATTTTTTGTGTTTCCATATACAACCAGTATACCATTTTTTATTTTCAAGAGTAATCAAAGCGATTATTAAAACGAAAAATTGCTTTAATCAATTCTATATGGTATTTTAAACACCAGCAGTCAATGTGTAGTCGGCTTTTCTGTTCGTATATTTGTTAACAATTAAATCTAAGCTCTATGGACGATACAACTAAATGCGCAACATGTGGTAATAACCCATGTATCTGCCCAGTAACCCCAGAAACAACGACTCCAGAAACTTCAACGCTTGAAACTCCTACTACAGAAGTCTCAGTTGAAGAAACTCCAGCTCAATAATTATTTTAAAAACAACCCCGATCGGGGTTGTTTTTAAAATTGACGCATCACTAAACTCTAAATGAGTACAACATCTAAAATTTGCGTTAACCCTTTCATTGATTTTGTTGAAAATGGGAAGAGAAGGTGTTGACCTGTAATTTTTTTAATCTCCATCATTTTGTGATGATATTCCGATTGATTCATCTTGTCGATCTTACTAAGCGCAATGATAAAATCTTTCTTATGTCGCGCTAGTTCATCGAACATTGAAATGTCTTTATCGGTCATGCCAACATTTGCATCAATAATAAGTACGATTTTATGTTGGGTAAAACTGTTATTAAATAAATAACAATCGATCAAGTCGGTGATTTTCTCCTTACCTGCCCCAGAAACACGAGAAAATCCGTATCCAGGTAGATCGACGAAATACACCAAATTATTTATGAGGAAGACATTGATTTCCTGGGTTCTGCCAGGGAAAGAACTCGCCCGTGAAATACTACTATTAGTCAGTGCGTTTATAAGACTTGATTTACCCACATTAGATCGGCCAATAAAGGCAATTTGCGGTGTTCCGTCAGTAAAAAGCTCATCTGAGTCGACAACTCCTTTCAGAAATTTTACAGAAGTAATTTTCATATTTTTATACTAACACAATACTCTGGCGAATAATAATTCATCTTAGAATAATCGTATCTTGTTTTGTCGTTCTTTATAGTCAGGAATGATCTGTGACACAAGGAGCCAAAACCGTTTGCTGTGATTCATCTCCACCAAGTGACAAAGTTCATGGACAATAATATAATCGGCAAGCTCTGTTGGAAGAAATACTATTTTATAATTGAAATTTAGATTCCCTTTACTCGAACAACTTCCCCATCGAGACTTCTGATTGCGTATAGATATCCTACCGATGTCACAATTATAAAATGCATTAAAATACAAGAGCCGAGCATTCACTAATACACGAGCATTTTCCTTGTTCTCTTTGAAATCTTCTATACTATGCTGTGCAAGTAGCTTTTGAGGTCTTGATGCTTGTTCGCGCAATTTGTCTTGTATCCAGGAAAATTTTTCTGCAATCATTCTCTGTATTGATGCAATCGAAATGCGCGGAGATTTTGAAACTGTCACTTGTCCACCACTGTCAATCGCAATCAAAACCCTCCGCGAACGCATGGTATTTTTTATACTATATGCAATTCCATTGATCTCTCTTCGCATGGATTATCTTTCAGAAATAGTTTCAAGGTATAAGTTTTCTACTTTTTTTCTGGCCCATGGAGTTCTCCGTAAAAAAGTGAGGCTTGATTTAATACTGGGATCACTTACGAAACAATTAATCTCTATACGAGCACCAAGATAGTCCCATCCGTGATGTTCAACCAAAAAGGTAACGATATATTCGAGTGTTTTTCCTTGAAATGGATTGTTTAAATGAGTATTCATCTTATAGATGCAAGTATACCAGACAAAACAAAAAACATCCTTATGGATGTTTTTTGAGAAACTATTTTACTTTTGGTTTCTTTGGTTTTTTAACCTTCTTTTGTTGTGCATTATTTCCTTTTGCCATACGTGATTCTACAGAATCATACCGCGCAAGTGTCCATTAAGGCGCGATGAAACTCTTTTATTAATTGTTAATTAAATACCTTCATTAGTATATCATATCGATTAGACATGAAAAAAGCCGAAAAGTATTTTCGGCTTTTTGAAATTATTCCACTATATAAAAATGGTATGCTGGATCAAGCCAAACATTATTAATATATGCAATAATTTCTTCAAATGACATATTGCTAAAGAGCTTATTCCACGCCCTGGTTCGTTTGGAATCCTTTTTCGATTCCTGGCCACCGGTTTTTTGGACCTCCCTTCCATTGATAAATTTACAGGTGATGGTAATTCCTTTTGGCTTATGATGCATATTGATCGTATTACAAATCTGATATGCATTCATATTGCCGAACAATGTATGCCAATGTGCATGCAGTTTTTCATCGACTTCAGATATATTTGAAGGGCTTTCGGTGCCATCGAGAGAACCAGGTCTCCGATGATGTACTCGAGGTGGTTCGGTATCTATTTTGTTGTGAGGATCCATATAAGACGGGAAATTTCAGATTTGACTATATTGTATTCCTAATATTCTGAGCTGTCTAGAGGTAAAATAAAAACCCCACAGATGTGGAGTTACATAACTAATGAATAGCGTTCTCAGGTCTCCTAACAGTCCACGTTTTGCGATCATCTCTTTTACGCTTTGTAATTTTCTTACGAGGACGATCTACGTTTTCATAATATCGTTTTTGTCGTTTTAATCGTTGTATATGCAAAGATAAATTTTTTGGAGTTTTGTCATAAAAATCTACTCCTTCGATAATATCCTCCTTCGGAGACTTCCATAATGCGGTAAAATCAGAAGTTTGATGGAGAACCATTAACTTTCCCGTAACAGAACACAATGGTCTATTCTCCAAACGATTAGATAGGAACTCTGCTTCTTTAAGCATATTACTTGTAAAGCTCGCGGTTCGGTAGAAAAATCTCGCATATAAACGTTTCTCATCTTGTACAATAAGGACCCAACCACATCCGAGTTCAGTAAATCGTTTTTTCTTCGGATCATAGGTCGTATGGACCACTATTTTATAGCCATCTTTTTCCTTTTGAAAACTGACTTGATTTCTAGTGTCTTTTATCCGCTCCGTGCTCGGAGGAACAAGACCTAACCTAAGCGCATCGCGTTCAAGTGTGTTTCTGGTTACTTGTTCAAATCCGAAACTTTTCAGTCTGCGAGTCATAGTTCTGAAGTGTGTACGATCAAAGTCGCCACTTCTTGGTTCTTTTTTCTTAGCCATCTTTATTTATTTGTTTTAAAAGTTCTATATCTTTTATAGCAAAGATATGTAGTATTGTCAATGATTTAAACAACTCATTGCCCAGACACTTATGTATAAGTGTCTGGGCTTGCTATTTTAGAATAATCTGTTAGTATACTCATCAGTCGCTCATTGCCTATATGAACAAAGGAAGGATAGCAATAGTAGGATTAGGTACTTATGCAGTAGGTCTAGCTCTTGTAGAAGCTCATGCGGAAATTGTCATGTTGCACCATGTCATGGAAAATCATGCACTGGTTGTCGTTGACAGCCAAAGAGAAGAAAACCTTGTAAAGAAACTAATCTTTAAAAAGCAAAAGGAGTTAGAGTTAAACATTCTAAACCCATTGGTGTTACTTAACACCTTCGAATACGACTTCCCCGTGAATACAGATTTACCCCCCACAAAGACCATTCTGGCAAAAGAAAATGCCATCTGTGCAAATCACTGCATAGCAGGTAAAAACAAACACTGTATCCAACCAAGAGCGCCTGCCAACAAGCGCTCTTTTTTCTTGCATTTTTATAGAAAACTCTCGTACTGAGAGTCTTCTACTATCTAGTTTTAAATTGAGAAGCGGATGCTTTTGGTAAATATGAAAGCGGATCAAGATATGCATCCGGTGGAGCAACCGGCATAATATACGTCTTTCCACTACACGCTTGAGAAGGTTTTCCTGTAACTGTTACAGCGGAACTCGCATACACAGTAATATGCAGGTGTGGAGCTGTAGAATGCCCGGTATTACCACTATATCCGACAACTTGTCCACGAGCTACCTGGTCTCCTTTCTTCACTTTAATAAGAGAAAGGTGCCCAAAAGCGGTCGCAAGCCCATTGTCATATGAAATAAGTATCCATTTCCCAAATGACGCGCGCGGACACGTAATATCAGTATCTCCTACACCAACAACCTCTCCGTTTGCAGGTGCAAGAACTGGTGTTCCGGTACCCGCTCTAAAATCAACACCACTGTGCGTACCAGAAGCGTACAATCGTTTTGAATCAACTGTCGCCCCGAACTGCTGTGTAATAAGTATATCTGAGAGAGGCCAAGAAAATACACGGGTTCCTGCTTTTGGAATAGAATTAGCATCAAACTTAGTTTTTAAATTCAACTCAAATTCTCGAAGTTCTGCTTCAAACTGTTGCTGTTTTGCGATTCGATCGGTAAGAATTTTTTTATAATTTTCTTCTTTGTTTGCAGTTTGTTTGAGTAATGCATCTTTTTCAAGTTGGCTTTGTTTTAAAATTTTTCTCTCATCAAGTAATGTGCTCTTAAGTCTTTCCAATTCTTTTTTATGCGACTCTGTTTTCGATTTACTGGTCTCGAGACCGATCTTTGTTGTACGAAGTGATGATGCTTCGGTCTTAAATTTATCCTGCAGTGTTTTATATGTATCAAGTTCTCCAACAACCTGAGAAAGTGAGTCTGATCCTGTTAATACAAGAGTGATCGGATTGGTATCTCGCACATACAGATCACGAATAGTGCCTGCTAATGCCCGTTGATGAATATTGATTGTCTCGCTTTTTTCAACAATCTGATTTCCAAGATATCCGATGTCTGATTGTGCTTTTTTAATTTGTTTCTCAGTAATTTTTATATCTGCTTCGAGTTTTGATGCGGTGAGACTCAACTGCTTAATCGCATTTTTAAGTGTATCTCCTTCTTTCGCCGTCGAATCTATCTCGCGTTGGTATTGCGCAATTTCTTTTTCGAGAGCATCTATTTGATCTTGAAGTTCATCTTTGTCTTGCGCAAAAACAGGAAGTACAGGAAAAACACTCAATAAATACGCACACAAAATAAAAGCGGATAAAAAACTACGCTTCATTTGAGAGAAGTGAAATTGCGTGTGTAAGTCGACCTATTGATTCTTCTTTCCCTAAAATTCCAATAAGCACGAATGGATCTGGAGATTTTTCTTGTCCCGAGAGAGCAACACGAGTCGGCCATAATACATCTCCACGACCATTCGCATCTGCATATGGAAATAGTATTGTTTTCCACTCTTCTGAAGTATTGCTCATTGTATCTTTTGTAATTAATTCCAAAACGCCTTCAAGGTGTTTTTTTGTCTTACCTATTTTATCTGCATCTTCTGCGAGACCTTTCCAAATTATTTTTTTAACATCAACCTGTGGTTGTGTGAAAAAATATACAAGGTCTCCGTCAGTATACATCCGAGTAAGATCAGTTCCCTTTTCAATACGCTCAAGAAGTATCGGTGCAATCTTTTTTAACATCTGAGAATAATTTTCTTTATTTTTCAACTCTTCCGGCATGTACTGATCAAGGTATAAAAATAACTCATCAAAAGATAGCTTTTTCAAATATTCACGATTGTACCAATTTAATTTCTCAATATTAAATACCGCTCCAGATTTCTGAACTCGAGTAAAATCAAAGCGTTCAATTAATTCTTCTGTAGTAAATAATTCTTGTGGAGACCCAGGATCTGCTGGGTTCCATCCGATCATTGCAATGCAATTAAAAACTGCATCACGAAGATACCCTTGTTTCGCATACTCGGTCATCGGGAGTGCACCCTTTCTTTTTGAGAGTTTTTGTTTATCGGATCCGAGGACAATAGGAATATGCGCATATGCCGGCGGTACCCATCCAAGTGCCTCAATAATAAGTATTTGTCGGGGAGTATTTGCAATATGTTCTTCTGCTCTAATGACATGCGTAACACCCTCATCATGATCATCGATCACAACCGCTAGATGATATAGGGGTTCGTTAATATTTCGTGCAATGACAAAATCACCCAAATCAGTAGTGTCAGTTTCTATTTCTCCGCGCACTAAATCGATAAAAGCAATTTTTTTATTTGGATTTTTAAAACGAATAATTTCTTTAATAATACCTGATCCATCTTTTGCTTCTTCTTTTGAAATATACGCTTTACCTCCTTGGATGAGTATATTGAGTAGTTCTTGGTGTCGAGTGAGATTTTTTGATTGAATATAGAGTTCATCATGAGAAAGCCCTAGCCATGCGAGTGCTTCATAAATATCTTTTTCTGATTCTGTATCATTGCGTTCTTTGTCGGTGTCCTCAATACGTAAGATAAATTTTCCGCTGTGTTTACGCGCAAACAGCCATGCATACATAGCAGTACGATAACTTCCTGCATGTGCTTTGCCTGTCGGACTCGGAGCAAATCTGGTTACGACTTTTTCTGTAGTATTCATATAGAAAAGAGTGTAGCATTTTTGCCTAATTTTGTCTTGTTAAAATCATGCAAATAACGAGTATTTACAGTAGTACTATTCCGTTTCGTGAGAGAGCGCCAAAGCCACCAACACTTCTGCTATTTTTATCGCCGCATCCTTCCTTGCAAACAATTTTGCCTGGGTCGACATGTGTTCCCTGTGTTGCGTATCATCGAGTATTTTGCCGATCTGAGAAGTGATAATGCTTGCCGTTAAATTATTTTCCTCAACAACAATTCCTCCACCTGCGCGCGCATACGCAAATGCATTTTTCTTTGCATGATCATTATTGGAAACAGTAAATGGTATAACAATTGCCGGAACTCCCCAAAGAGATATTTCAAATAATGTTGATCCTGCGCGAGTAACCACTACATCTCCGATACCCCCAACATACCGCATGGTAATAAGATTAAAAAACGGCATCGGTCGATATCGATCTTTATTCGGATTATTTTCCAATAACACAGTAGTGCGTTCAACGACTTCATCAAAATTTCTTGAACCTGTTTGATGGAGTACTTGATATTTTGTAAGAAGTTCTGGAAGTGCATCAATCAATGCATTATTAATAATTTCTGACCCTTGAGATCCCCCGATAATAACCGCTGTTTTCAGATTTGGATTGAGTTTCAGGTATTCGTACGCACCTTCTCGTTCAGGGACGATCAACCCTTCGCGAACCGGTTGACCGGTATATGCGAGTGCTTCTTTGTTTTTAAAATAATCCACAGCATCAGGATATGATAAAGCAATACGTACAGCGTATCTACTAATTAATGAGTTAACCCTTCCTGGAGCTGCATCTGATTCATGTAAGACTATTGGAATTCTCAAAATAATTGCAGCGATCAAGGTTGGAAAAGATGCATATCCACCTTTACCAAATACGACATCTGGGTAGACGCGAAAAAGTTGGATCAGCGCCACAATACATCCAAAAAAAGTTTTAAATAAGTCGAAAAAATTCTGAATGGAAAAATAAGTGCGCAATTTCCCTGCTGGAATATATACGAAATCCATCTGATTATCAAACAGCGCATTCTTATCGTATGGAGAAGTGGAGAAATAATACAGTTTTGTACCAAGTATTTTCTGTTTACCCAATTCTTTATGTACCTGTTCAGCCACCGCAATAATCGGGTAAAAATGTCCACCTGTCCCCCCGCCAGTAAATACAATTTTCATAATATGCTTATTTTAACAGAAAAATACAGTAAAGAGAACCGCTATTCATCCGCGTGTTGATATTTTGATATATTAAGCACAATACCAATTGCCGCAAGAGAAATAAGAAGTGAAGTTCCGCCATGACTCATGAAGACGAGCGGAACACCAGTCAATGGAAATACACCAATAATGGATGCGATATTAAGAAATGACTGTGCGGCCATCATAAGAATAATCCCAGTGACCAATATTCTACTAAACTGATCCGGTGATCTCACTGCAATACGAAAACCTCTCAGCGTAAAAAGTAAATAGAGAATTATAACTATCACACTACCAATAAAACCAACTTCTTCCCCAATAACAGCAAATATCGAGTCTCCTTGCGGTTCAGGTAGATAACTAAATTTTTGAATACTCTGACCATACCCTCGACCAAACATACCCCCAGAGCCAATAGCGATGAGTGACTGACGAAGTTGATATGAAGACCCTCGTGGATCATGTGATGGATTGATAAAAGTCTGCACTCGATCAAGTAGATATGGTTTCGCCATAACTAATCCCCCAAGCGCAATGACAGATATACCAATAACACCAAATATATATTTCCAGGGTACACCAGCAACCAGTAACATTCCTAATGCAGAAATAATAATAAGAATAAGGCTTTTTGTATCTGGTTGTTTTAAGAGAAGCAAAGAAACAATTCCAAGTAAAACAATAAGTGGAATAATACTAAATTTTACATCATGAAGTTTCCCTTTAACAGAAGCAAGCCATGCAGCAAAATAAAGCACAAATCCAAACTTGAGTAGTTCTGCTGGTTGAAAAGAAATAAAACCGATATCGACCCACCGTCTCGCACCACCATGCTCATAAGTAAGCTGCGGAATGAAGACAAGTAATGTCAAAACAATACATCCAAGAAAGATCCATAATGAATTATTGCGCCAAAATTTGTAATGAATTTTCTGAACTAAAAAAAGCGCAAGAGATCCGCCGACAAGTCCTAGTGCAATCTGTTTAGTTAAAATACTGTAAAATTTTGATTGGTCTTTAGCGAGGACACCGAGTGATGCTGAGACAAAAGCAAAAAGACCCGCTATAACAATGGTGACGACGAGAATAAAAAAGAAACGATCAACACTTCCTATTTTCATGTAATAGATTTTAACACAAAATTATCTCAAACCAATTTATTTTAACCCAAGATTGCAACAATAACACCAACTATTGCGCAGATAATAGAAATAATCCAATATCGCATAGTAACTTTCGGCGATGACCATCCAATTGCTTGAAAATGATGATGTAATGGTGCGATTTTAAAAACTTTTTTACCAAAATGCTTCTTTGAGAAAATCTGAATAGCAGATGACAAAGCTGTCGCAACCAATGGAAACGCAATGATTGGTAACACCAATACTGTATTAGTGAGAAATGCAATAAGGGTAAGAGTAATAGTTAGCGGGAGCATTCCTGTTTCTCCCATATAAAATCGCGCAGGAGGAATGTTAAACCAAAGGAATGCCAACAACGCACCAGTGATCACTGCACACAATGCCGCAATATCATTTTGATTTTGAATAAAAGCAATGATTGTGTATGCGCCAAAAATAGTAGTCATGACACCACCTGCCAAGCCATCGATACCATCAATCACTCCACTTGAAAATGTCGCAAGGGTTACAATGACGAAAAATGGGATGAAAAATATTCCCAACTCAATTTGGTGTCCAAAGGGTACCGCAATACTTGAGACTCCCAATTTATTGTAAAACCACAATGCACCAACAATTCCAATAATACTAACCACAATAATACGTGCTGTTCGTGGAATACCATCAACAACTAAAAGTCCTTTGCCAAAAATCTGCATAAAATCATCAATGAGTCCAATAAGTGCTGCGATGATTAAAGAGAATAGTGGCAACACTGTTTGATTTCGACTAAGAAAATCGAGTTGTTCAGATAATTCTGTTGGATAAATATAATGCACAACAAGAAAGAACAGGGATACTAAAAGAACACTCATCCAAATAATAACTCCACCAACACGTGGTGTATGTAATTCAGAATCTGTATTGTGTATCGCTTGAAAAGCAAGAGACATGTTTGGATTTGCTATCTCATCTTTTCGAGACGAGCGTTTCCAAAGACGATAGGTATAGAAATACTTAGTTAAAATTGGCGTGAGCCCAATACCAATAATAAAAGCCAGTATCGACGGGAGTAGAATTTTAAGAATTCCTAATGTCATTATTCGAGTATACTAAATTACTGTTTAAAAACAAGGGTTATATGACACTATTGATCTATGGAAATAGTGTGCGAGAAGTTGAAAGGAGTGATTCTACATCCTTAAATCTTCCCTCTTTCGTGGAACCTAGTACTACAATAATAATCAAGTGTTCATCTTCTGTATAATATCCGATCAATAAATTACCTCCGGCAAGATCAGTGTACCCTGTTTTCGAAATAGCAAGATTGGGCATTTTTGCAATCCATTCGTTAGTATTCTTCGCATGATATATTCGTGTTCCCACAGAAACGTCAACAAACTCCCGAGTAGTCACTAGTGCATATTCTGGGTATTTGCTCACAAAACGTTCTGCAAGACGAGCAATATCATACGCACTTCCTGTCGCTCCCGGAATCTTTCCGTTGACGACATCTTCATCGAGTCCAGCAGGATTTGTAAATTTCAAACGAGGAAAATATGGTAGCGTCGGTGGAAAATCAGTAAGCATATGTGCTGCTTCATTTGATGAAGTCATCAACAAAATAGTAATCAAATCAGGTATATTCCATGTCTCTCCGCTCAAAAATTGAGTTTCTCCAAATGTATCGATTGTATTACTATCAACGGTTATGACCGTTGATAGATCTTGATTCTCGAGTGTAATAAAAGCCGTCGCTATTTTTGTAAGTGAAGCGAGTGGTCTTGGTTCAAATGGATTTTTTGCATAAAGAATAGTGTCTGTAGTACTGTCATAAACTAAGACAGTTGGAGCGATGATAGACAGCGCCTCCATTACTGTTTGTCTTTCTTTGAGCTCTTGAGAAAGTATTCGAGTATTCTCTGTTTCAATAATTTGTTGCCGGTATAATCCAAAAAAATAAAATGAAGAGAAAAACGCAACTGCAATAAGTAATAATCCTAGTGACGGTACACTCTCTTTTTGCATATTAATTATTCAATTTCCGGTATAGTTTGTAATCTGCCTTCAAGAGCTCCGCGCAATGATTCAAATTCAGGAAGTTCCTCACGTTTTGCAACACCCAAAAATGAAAGGAGTTCTATAGTCGGAATATAGACAAATTTACGACTATCAGTTTCGTGCACAATACGATCAACCAATCCGCGCATCATGAGATTACGCAAAATAAAAGTCGAATTCACCCCGCGAATATATTCAATATCAGCGCGGGTGACCAAATCTTTGTATAAAATAATCGACAATGTATCAAGACTTGCTTTAGTGAGCTCTTTATTCAATTCTTCTTTTCGGAGATCATCAATAAAAGAAGAAAGTTCAGGATGTGTTCCCAGTGAAATATCTTGATCGGTCTCGATAATTATTAATGCATGTTCTAAAAAAGCTTCCTTGAGTAGAGATATTGCTTGTGTTAATTCTTCAAATCCACACCCGAGTGTTTTAGCCAATCCTTTCTTTGATTGCGGTTCACTGGTAATAAATAACAGTGCTTCTAATTTTTTTACTAGTGGTATCATAGTTGTTGTGGTTCTGTTTGTTTGTGTATGGTAATAGAATCGAAGTCGGCGGATTGGAGCACATCGATAATGCCGGTTCGGACCAACTCAAGCATAGCAAGAAAAGAGACAATCGTGTAGACCCGGTGTTCTTTTGGTGTGGCATTCGGATTGGTATTTTGAGAAATATCTGAAAACTGAAGTGTGAGTGCCGATTGAATACGATCTGATAAATTTTCAATCATCTCATCCATACTCATCACCCGAGCCATTTCAACTTCAGGAATTGATTCTTTTTTAGGAATCTCTTGTATAACAAAACGAAGTGATGCAAGCATGTTCTCAATAGTAATCTTTGGGTCAGGACTCCAAATCGGGGTGATATTTTTACGCAGTGTTCCAGGAAAAATATATCGTTTGCCAAATAATTTTTTTATCAATTCCCCACCTTCTTGTGCTTTTTGAAGAAGTCTAAGTCGTCGCTCTAGATCACTGATGTCTTTTTCTTCATCTTTTGAAAGAGACAAATTTGGAAGCAATGAGCGAGATTTGATAAGAATAAGTGTTGCCGCAACCACAATAAAACTAGTGATTGATCCAACAGGAATCTCTTTATTTGATCTGATATATAGAATATAGTCATCAGTTACTGTTGCCAATGATACTTCATTAATAAAAAGCTTCCGTGACTCGATTAGAGACAGGAGTAATTCAAGCGGTCCTTCAAAATTCCCCGCTTTGACGATATATCCTGTTTGTAACGTTTCTTCCATTGATTGATTATAAGTTACAAATGAAAATTTACAAAATACAAATTAAAAATTTAATACTTATTGACAGAAAATTTATATATGCTAATATACTGAAAGACTAAAAACAGTACACTCATGGCGAAAGGTAGTAAATCAGGAAAAGGTAAAAACAAAACTACGCGCAAATTTCATAATCCCAGCAATACCGGCGCACAACCGACAACTGTCAAAATAAATATGGCATATAAAAATTGTGTTAAAAAAACTCC
>CALRET010000010.1 GCA_943356375.1 Candidatus Nomurabacteria bacterium
CTTGAGGCGAACTTCGTTGCCATTGAGTCGATACGTATTCCCTCCATCAGCAAACACCTCGCGGGAAATACTCACTTCATCAAAATCAACTTGCTGTCCGTCTTTTGCAAGAGCATCGAGCTTAAATAATTTTTTCTTATTATCAAATACAATGGTTGCCGATGCGCGATTTTGTTTTGGGAGTGTTTTAGAACCCTTAAATACAAGATCACTACCGGACTTTCCGCGAAGAGATTTCATCGACTGTTCACCCAGCACAAAGCGGATCGCCTCTACGACATTTGATTTCCCCGAACCGTTTGGCCCCACAATACCGATTACCGGAGTAGTGAATTCAAACCGAGTTTTCTTGCCGAATGACTTAAAGCCATTGAGCTCGATTTCTTTTAGCATAGAGAGATTATAGCAAAACTAGGTTCTAGGTGCTAGGTTTTAGGTTCTAGTTCCTTATCCGATAAAATATTTAAAGCTTCGCGTAAAATATATTTCCTGGATGATTTTTGTTGTGCAAAAATCAAATAAAAAACCCACAATAATGCGGGTTTTCGAAACTATTGTGTTTTTGGTTTAAGTGCTATACCCAACGATATTAATACACCAATCAGGATAAACGATCCTTGCATAGTCCTCATACATATCAAAAGCAATATATCTAAGAAATTTGCAATGTGTTCCCTTTCTGTGGTAAGTCGTAAAATACATTCCATCGTAACGGCACCACACACAACAGCGAACATCAAAAACAAAATTTTGTAGAACTTCTTCTCTGTCTTGAGAGACTGCTCAAGACAAGTAAAGAATAAAACTCCAAAGATTGCCATCCCAAAGATGGCAATAAATTCAAATGTGCTTTCCATGGCTCTTAATTTAAAACGGTTTGAAATTGCTGTAACCTGCTGTTGTAGTATCCTTTTACAGAATCAACAACTTCTCTTTCGGATACGAATGACTTACTGCCATACGCATCAATAAGCACGGTGAACTCTCCATCCTCAATAGAGGTAATGGGGTCATGGAATTGTGCCAAAAATCTTCTCCGAGTTTCAATTCTTGCCTGGAGCTCAAGTTCTTTTTGATGATTGATTTTATCTTGTGCACCAATCATAGTAGAGTGAATAAAATCCTGTATGCCGCTGATATCCAAAGTGAACGCTTCTTTTTGGGCGCTGATATGCACCTTATAGCCTGCCTGTTTCCATAACAAGACACTATCGATAATTCTTTTGGGTGGTGTAATAAAATTAACCTTGATCTTCGGACTATTTTCAAAACTATCGTTATAGTTAGGCCAGAAAAGTTTACAATTACGAGAAACTACACCACTCATCACACTTTTCTTTAAAATCGGAGCAATCAGATACTCTGATAATGAATCTATTTTCCTGGATGTGAACGAATCATAAGACACACCGTAGAAAATACCCCCTGCGATAAAAAAGATAACTAGGCAAGTCCAAAACGCTCCCGGCTCCCATGTATACGCAATAAAGCAATAATGGATGGCCCATATGCCTAAAGCGAAGAAAGCAACTGTGCAGATGATTTTGAGTGCAGTTGCTGTCACCTGTAAGAATTTCTCAAATTTAGCAACTGTATCCTCGATACATTCTCTCGTATCAGATTTCGAGAATGAGGTAAAACCATCTTCATCAATGTTCTTAAATATATAGACTTTTTTTTCCTTCTTAATTCTGTTATAGAATTCTGTCGGAACAATTGCCTTGAATGGCAATCCTGCCTTCTGCAGTTTTTCTTTCAACTGTGCAATATGCAGATTTTCCTTTGTGAAAAAACTGAGCATTTCACCAGTGGTCAATTCATCAGGACACGGAATACCGGCAATGCGTTTCTTTGCCTGCAGATTTCCCTGTTTGATATCAGTAATGATTTTTTCTCGAGTGTCAGTATACTGCTCACCCAAGGTTACTACGCCATTTAAAGCTTTCATTTTCTAAGTTTTATTCTTTTTGTAAAGATTCTATTCACACATTACTACCTGCTAACACAGTTGTCAATACATCAAAAAATCAAACAAAACAAAAGCCCCTGAAAATATTCAGGGGCTTAAAAACCATGGAATTAAATCATTGTTATAGAAAGAATGATTAAGATGACAGCACAAACTGTATTATACAGACTGTGATATGCGGTACTCACAAGCATTGCTTCTTCTCTCGCTTCACCCAGGTCTTTTGTTACAACATTTTTATCAAATGCTTTTTTATATTTGTACCCAAAAAATAAACCTGCGAAGATGAGCGCTATTGCTATAGCAAGTGATACCCCCATAACGAGATGGATTAATCCAAATTTTATCGATTGCACAATAACCCCACTCCATTATTCATGACCATACCGAAATATTTTTTCTTCAGCTTTTGCAAGAAATGGCACAACAATAATGAGTGCTGAAAAAAATAATGGCGGTAAAAATCGAACAAATGTGACAGATGAGTGCGATCCTGCGGATACAGGAGCTGAGATCAAATTCCCTCCGCTTTCAGTAAAAAGATTCATCCAGCCAATCTTTAAAAATGGCATAGTTATGGATAAAACCGCAACAATAGCAATGACAGCAATCAATAGTCCGATTGATTCAAATAACATGCCGAAGCGGAAGCGTTTCCAAATTATAAGAATATAATTAAGATTACGATACTCAGTTACAAATTCATTTACAACTGAATAAACAGCAAGGGTAGCTAATAAGATCAGGGCGATAGTAGATAATTCCATTTTATAGGGTTTTAGATTGTTAGATTTATTTGAATTACTTCAAACTCCTCTAAGGAATACAAAGTAATTCAAACAAATCACAATCCACAAAACCCAAATATCTCAAAGAACTATTACTTGTATATAATAGCATATTTTAGTGCAAAAGTCAAGCATAAAAACCCTTATAAAATAAGGGTTTTTCCTACCCACACCCCCATCTCAGGTATTTCCCACTATTTTAGAAACATTTCGCAGTGCGACAGCACAAGAATAGTAAATTTCCACCAGGAAATTATACGCGTTTCTAAAATAGTGGGCGAATACCTAATCCACCCACTTCTTCATCTCCAGCGCATGGCTCGCCGCTTTCTGTTCGGCTTCTTGTTTTGACTTCCCTTTTCCTTGGGTAATGAGATCATCACCAAAGTAAATTCCCACGGTAAAATGTTTATCGTGATCGGGACCAGTTTCGGACATCACTTTGTATGCTGGTGTCAGATGTACATGTTCTTGTGCTTTTTCTTGTATCAAACTTTTTGCATCACGCCAAAGTTTTTTGGAAACAATTTCAGTAAGTCTTCCAAAAAGTGCCGTAGAAATAAATTTCTGGACAACATCATATCCACTGTCCAAATACAGTGCTCCAACAAATGATTCGAAGGTATTCGCGAGAATATATTGACGCGCTTTGCCTTCTGCATCCTTTTTTTCTCCCTTTGATAAAAGTAGATATTCATTCATCCCGAGTTCTTGTGCAACATCAGAGAGAAGAATAGCATTAACAATTGCTGCACGGTATGCAGTGAGTTCTCCTTCGGCTTCTGTTGGATATGTCTTATAGAGGTGATCAGTGACCACGAGTTCTAAAACTGCATCACCTAGAAATTCCAACCGTTCATTGTGGGAGAGATTGAGCCCTGGATTTTCATTGATATATGAACGATGGATAAATGCTTGCATCAAGAGCGACTTATCCTTAAAAGAAACTTGTAAACTTTTTTCTAAACCTGAAAAATCAATCATATATATAATTAGGTGCTAGTGGCTAGTTTCTAGTGACTAGTATAGCCACTCAAAAACTAAAACCTAGGCACTAGAACCTAGAAACTAATTTTTAGTAATTATTTCAATTGCCTTTGCAATAAGTGGAAGAATATCATCGTAGATAGTAAGTCCGCCAATTTCAGGCAATGTAAACCATTTTGCGTTATCAAGACCACCAGAACTCTCAAGAACAAGTTCTTGGTATGGTCCTTGTGCGAGGTAATAGTGCACATGCTTGCGCAATTTCCCTTTTTCCGGATGTGAAGCGATATATTCGTTCTCACCCAAAATTCCTTCAAGTGCAACATCAAGTCCGATCTCTTCTTTGATTTCACGAATCGTTCCCTGCTCAACATCCTCATCAGCTTCAATGCGCCCCTTTGAAAGAGTCCAGTATCCGAAAATATCATGCACAAGAGCGATCATAACCTGTCCATCAGCTTTTGCATACACGACTGCTCCTCCTAGTTTTTCAAGAGGCAATTTTGTAATATCAATCGGCTCATGATTGCCTTTTTTCTTTGATATCTCATCTTTACCTGGCTCACCAATTTCTTTATACACAGCACCAAGTACACCATTGACGAATTTACTTGAATTTTCTCCACCGAATGTTTTTGCTAATTCAATTGCCTCATTTATAGCAACTTTTGGAGGAACCTGGGAACGATCGCTAAACAAAAGCTCAGCGAGTCCTAAACGAAGAATATTGCGATCAACAACAGAAATTTTGTCTAGTGGCCAATCAGGAGCGGCTTTGGTTATGATTTCATCAATAAGCGTCTTTTTACGAAGTACGAGCTCAGTGAGATCTGCGATAAACGAAGAATCATCAAGTCCGGGACCGAACTCTTTCGTATTACGCACCAATATATCTCCTATCTTATCATCATGCTGTCCTCCGAAATCCCATTCGAAAATGGACTGGAGAACGATTGAACGAGAAAGATGTCGATTTGCCATAAGAACTAATTGTGTTAACTAGTAAAGAGTACTACTACTCTAAAGATTACAAACAACACTCAAAAAACCATTAGGCTTTTGCCTTAGATTTTGATTGCTTCTTTTCTGCCTTTTTCACCAAATTCAAAACCTGGCGACCCTTGTAGCGGCCGGTTTTCATATCAATGTGGTGACCAAGGTGAACACTTCCTGTTTCTTTATCAACAGAAAGATTCTTGCTCTTTAGCGCATGATGCGATCGGCGATTAGCCGTATGCGCTCGTGTGTGTCTCATTCGTACTACCATATGAAAAGTATCGTAACAGAAATAGGTAAAAATTGCAACAAAAAACCGCTCCGTAGAGCGGTTTAAAGAAACTGAAGAAATTATTCCTATTTAGGAACATATCCATATGAAGCAAGCATGTCTGCATATTTCATACGCAATTGCTCTTCATGCGAAATAAATTGAACTTCTTTCTGGGTAACCAAAAGGTCTTCATCCCACATCATAAGCGCCTTCTCAAACGCTTTTTTATGGGTTGGGAAGATTTTCTTTGTCGCTTCCTCAATCGGCATCCAGACATAACTTAATACATCTTTGTCTGCAGGTTTTTTACCTTCAACAATTGCTCTCTTTGAGTCATCGAGCTTAGACACTAAATCAGTACTCATGAAGAAATCTTGAGTAATGAATTCGTTCTCAATCTTTGCTCCATTGTATCCCTTTTTCTGCTGGGGCTGAGAGTGCACCAATGTAAAACCTGAATTAAGCCAGAAAGTTGTCTCCTCGAGAAACTCTCTGAGTGCCGACCGTTCATTCACAGTGCGGTTAATTGAAGCTTCAAACTTGAGTATTTTTTCCCTTCTTTTCGGATGGTATTTATACTCAGTTAATAATTCTCCAATCACTTTAATCCATGATGGAAAGTGGAGATCCACTTTGTTACCCATCCCACCTGGGGCTTTCACATTGATTATTTCACCGTGTTGGTCGTTGACCAATAAAACCTCATCAATCCCTTTTTCCGATTTACGGAAAACGAACAATGCAGAAAATGAATCAAGTGTTTCCTCTTCGTTGAGGGAATACACTGATAGTATATCTTTACTACCATTTTGAAATTTGTAGGCGCCTTTTGTGCCCATAAGTTCCTCCTTTTTTTAAGTTGTTTATGTACTCATTTAAATTCGATTAACGATAAGTTAACTGGGTACATGATAGCATATTTTAATGTAAAAGTCAAGCTATCATAGTTTGGAAAAACCCTTATAAATATGGTATATTTCCCCTATATGAATGAAGAAAAATTGGCTCATCTACGACACACGCTCGCCCACCTTTTAGCACAAGTCGTTTTGGAACAGTACCCCAATGCAAAACTGACCTTAGGACCTGCAATTGATAATGGATTTTACTATGACATTGATTTTGGTGCCGACAAAATATCTGATGATGATTTAAAAACATTCCAAACATCAATGCGAAAGAGTTTAAAAAAATGGACAGAATTTACACACAAGGAAGTATCTCCTGACGAAGCGCATGAGATATTTGCAGGCAATGAATATAAACTCGAATTGATTAATGAGATCGCGGATCGGGCAGAACCTATCACCCTCTATACCTGCGGCGGTTTTACAGACCTATGCCGAGGTGGACACGTAGAAAATCCTGCAACCGAAATCTCCTCTGACTCATTCAAACTCGATCGAGTTGCTGGTGCATATTGGCGTGGAGATGAAAAAAATAAAATGCTTACCCGCATCTATGGACTCGCTTTTGAATCAAAAGAGCAACTTGATGCATATATTCATCAACAAGAAGAAGCGAAAAAACGCGATCACAGAAAACTCGGCAAAGAAATGGGATTGTTTGTTTTTTCAGAACTCGTCGGTGCAGGACTTCCCCTCTGGACACCAAAGGGAACTATTATACGCGAACTCCTGAATGATTATGTTTGGGAACTTCGTCGTACATACGGGTACCAAAAAGTAACCGTTCCTCATATCACTAAAAAAGATTTATATGAGACTTCGGGACACTGGGCAAAATACGCAGATGATTTATTTAAAATTCACACGCGTGAAGATCACACCTATGCGATGAAGCCGATGAACTGTCCGCACCATACACAAATCTTCGATGCAGAACCTCGCAGTTATCGAGATATGCCACAACGATATGCGGAAACGACTATGGTCTATCGAGATGAGCAGTCAGGAGAACTTTCCGGACTCTCACGCGTGCTCTCAATCACTCAAGACGATGCACATGTCTTCTGTCGAGAAAATCAAATTGAGACTGAAGTACTAGCTATCTGGGATATTGTTGAAAAATTTTATAAAACATTTGGATTCAATCTCCAGGTTCGTTTTTCACGACATGATCCATCTCAAATGGAAAAATATATGGGAAGTGCTGAAGTATGGGAGAAAGCAGAAAGTGCTCTTAAAAATTTAATGAAACAAAAAGATACAACCTGGATCGACGGACTCGGTGAAGCAGCATTTTATGGTCCTAAGATCGATTTCATTGCACGAGACTCAATCGGAAGAGTGCTTCAAGTTGCGACCATACAACTCGATTTTAACCAACCAAAAAACTTTGGACTCGTGTGTACAAATGAAAAAGGTGAACGGGAGCAAGTGGTCATGATTCATGCAGCAATTATGGGCTCCATTGAACGATTCATGTCAACCCTTATTGAACATTTGGCAGGAGTATTCCCTGTCTGGTTATCTCCTGTACAGGTCACTATTGTTCCAGTTCGCGAAGAAGAACATAGTAAATATGCGCACGAAATAAAAAAACAATTGGAAAATGCGAATATCCGCGTCACGCTTTCTGATGGAAAAGATTCTCTCGGCAAGCGTATCAACAGTGCAAAAGCACACAAAGTTCCATATGTTATCGTCATTGGTGATAAAGAAAAAGATTCTGGAATGATCACAATTGAAACACGAACTGAAAAATTGGAAGGTATCTCACTTGCAGATTTTATACAAAGACTCAATGAAGAAATCTCAACCAAAAAACTTAACTGAATGAGTATATTGTATAAGAATGATGAATAACACAAATACAATGGAAAAAATACAAAAATATACTGATTTGAATACTTGGAAATATTCTCATGGACTAGTATTAGATATTTATAAGATTTCAGAAAAATTTCCTGATATTGAAAAGTTTGGTTTAACAAATCAAATACGGCGCGCATCAGTCTCAATTACATCAAATATAGCAGAATGTTTTGGAAGAAATTCCGCGAATGACAAACGACAGTTTTACGCAATAGCAAAAGGATCCCTTTTTGAGGTTCATAATCAACTCCTTATTGCACGTGATCTACAATTCATTTCAATGTCTGATTTTGACAAACTTAATTCAAAAATAGAAATCATTTCAAAACTTCTATCAGGAATAATCAATAAAGCCCCAAGCCGCATTGTCACAAAATAAATAGTATTGATGAATACAGTATTCTTATTCAATCATTCTCATTCACAATTCTTTTAGATATCTAGTTCTGCCATCTTCGCATGGGTCTGTATAAATGACTTGCGAGGAGCAACTTCTACTCCCATGAGCGTATCAAATACTTGATCGGCAAGTGCTGCATCATCGATCGTAACCTGTTTTAGAACACGTCGAGAGCTGTCCATTGTCGTTTCCCATAATTCTTCTGGGTTCATCTCTCCGAGACCTTTGTAACGCTGGATATGGTATTTACCAGATGATTTTACTTTTTCCTCTTCAGTTTCTACCTCAACCTCTTCTCCTTCCACAGGGAGAGCAAAATCTTCATTTTTACTCAATAATTCATCAATCTCTGGTGCAACAACACCTACATGTGCAACCTTTTCTTCTTCTGAGTATGCGTAAAAAATCTCTTTCCCTCTTTTAATCTTATAGAGTGGTGGTTGTGCGATATAGAGGTATCCTGCTTCGATTATTAATCTGAAGTATCGATAAAAGAGTGTTAAAAGGAGTGTGCGAATGTGCGCACCATCAACGTCCGCATCGGTTGCAATAATAATCTTGTGATAGCGCATCTTAGTCAGATCAAATGTGTCACCAATCGATGCACCAAGAGCAATCACTAAAGATTTTACTTCTTTTGATGCAAGCATCTTGTCGAGTCGTGCACGCTCAACATTTAATATTTTACCCTTGAGTGGTAATATCGCCTGAGTCTTTCTATCGCGTCCTTGTTTTGCAGAACCTCCCGCAGAGTCTCCCTCAACAATAAAGAGTTCTGCATCAGCGGCTTCGGTCCCTGATTGACAGTCCGCAAGTTTTCCAGGAAGAGTCATTCCTTCGAGCGCACCTTTTCGAAGAATGGAATCTTTTGCTGCTTTCGCTGCTTTTCGAGCACGAAGCGCAAGGAGAATCTTGTTGATGATTGATTTTGCTTCATCAGGATTTTCTTCCAAGAAATTTGAAAAAGCTTCTCCAAATACGGTTGCAGTTGCCCCCTGTGCTTCGGTTGAACCGAGCTTTCCTTTAGTCTGTCCTTCGAACTGAATTTCTCGGAGTTTTACTGAAACGACAGCAGTAAGACCTTCAACCACATCATCTCCGGTAAATGCACCATCGGCATCTTTAATATAATTATTTTTCTTTCCGTACGTATTAAGTAATCTGGTTAATGCGGTCTTGAATCCGGTAATATGTGTTCCTCCTTCGTTGTTGTAGATATTGTTTGCGAATGGAATAATCTTTACCGCCAAATCATCTACATACTGAAGTGCGACTTCAACACCAACACCATCAACTTCTTTTTCAGTATAGAAAATAGAAGAGTGAATTGGTTTCTGAAGTTTATTGGTAAATTTAACCAATGAAATAAGACCTCCTTCGAAGTAAAATGTCATTGAAGGAGTTTGGAGACCGAGGTCTTTCAAATAGAAAGTGCCATCAAGATCAATCTTGCCTTCGTATGCCCGCGCATCAATAATGGTAATCCGGAGACCTTTTACGAGATATGCTTGTTGTTGCAAACGATGCACAATCGTCTTCCAATCAAACGCAATTCCTTCTTTGAAAATTTCAATGTCCGGCTCAAAGGTAACAATGGTACCGTTCAATTTTGAAGATGCGACTTTCTTTACGGCAGCTTTTTTCTTCCCTTTCGAATATTCCTGCATATAAATACCGCCATCTTTGTGTACTTCGACTTTTGTATATACGGAAAGTGCATTCACAACAGACGCACCGACACCGTGAAGTCCCCCGGAAACTTTATATCCAGATTCGTCACCGCCAAATTTTCCTCCGGCGTGAAGTGTGGTCATAACTGTTTCAAGGGCAGAAACTTTTGTTTTCGAATGAATATCAACAGGGATACCACGACCATTATCAACAACACGGATACGATCGTTAGGAAGAAGTGTTACTTCAATATGATCAGCAAAACCACCCATCGCTTCGTCGCGCGAGTTATCAAAAATTTCCCATACCAAATGATGGAGTCCATCAGGCCCTGTCGAACCGATATACATACCAGGACGTTTCCGTACTGGTTCGAGTCCCTCGAGGACTGATATAGCGTCTGCACCATATGCATCCTTTTTTTGTTTTGTGTCGTCTTTTGCCATACTAATTTATAGATTTTTAAGTAAATAATACCGTTTAATTATAGCAAAAATCTGACCAAAAACCAAGCGTCAAATATAGATAAATTATGTTGAAATATAAAGCTAATTAGGGTATTAAAAAATCCCTCTTTCGAGGGATTTGACTGAGTGTTATTGTAGTATGATTTTTCTACAAAAAGCCCTGTCAGTCGTGAGTAAATACATACCTGGAGAAGCACTGAGCGCAAGCTCTATCTTCCCTTTGGAAATATCTTTCTCATATACAACACATGTAGGATTGTGCATATCGATAATACGGATATGCATGCTTTCCGGGGATGCGATCGTTATCCTTCCATCACCAGACGGGTTTGGGTATACCGCAAACATTTCGGACAGAACGGCATTGATACCGGTCGTAAGCACTGAATCGTCTTGTAAACGAACCATCCATGCTCCGTATTCACTTGATTCACATCCAAACAATCCTGAATTTGTTCTGCCTCCGATTACATATTCTTGTGCGGTGACATTCCTTTCAGGAGACATGAGTTCGGTTACTGAACTTGCAAATGTTACATATGAACCAGGGATACCAAGATGTTTCTTCCAAATCAAATTTCCCATATCGTCATACTTCACAAAGAATGCGTATAATGATGTACCGTCATCAATACTGTCATTGTTCATTTCAGATGACCCCACTGCGAGACACCCGCCATCACTGGTCGCAATAATACGGTTCATCATTCCAGGTTCAAGCAATCGTTGCCATATTACACCAGTACTACTGACCAATGAGACATATCCTTGACCATTACTCATCCCCGCACAGTAGTATCGCCCATTAGTCGATGGAGCAACAGACAAGATATTGCCCGTATTACCGAGGATAGCGTAGCTACTTACGACATTGGCATCAATATCTAAAGCGAGGAAGAACGAGCGAAATTCGCCTGTGGCTAATACATCAGTAAAAGAAGACATATTGCCGTCATTTGAATAACTTGTCCCAATGAGAATCATTCCTGTATCTGTGGCAAAAGCCCCTGCTAGTTCATCGTTAAGGGATCCGCCAATACAAGACGAGTTAAGCAGATCGCCCGTTTCTTTCGAAACAACAATCACCAATCCATCACCCCATCCAGGTCCATGGTTTTCAGAAAACAATCCGTCTTCCGAATAACCACCGCAAGTAACAAAAAGGTTGCCGAAGCTATTTTCTGAAATATGCGTAGGTCGATCCATATTTGTTCCGCCAAAATGCCGTTCCCAAATAAAACCACCATCTGAGTTCAGTTTTATAATACAGATATCGTCCGATTGCTGACCAATCGTCAAGAGGCTCCCCATATCATGCGCACTCGCAATATACAGGTTTCCATCTACATCTTCGAACAAGCGTTTAATGACTGCTTCGCGAGTTGGAAGTTTATACCGCCACACTTCGCTGTTGAGATCAGTAAATTTGATAACAATAGCACTGTCTTGTTGCATACTATTGACGGCAATATAATATCCGCCATCGCGTGCACCGAGCACATCACCGTTGTTGGTTGTTGTTCCAAAAGTGAAACAATTCTCGAAAACAACTTCCTGTGCAGAACACATAGTTGTAATACATATGATTACCGTAGTCAGTATGTTTTTCATTATAAAATAACTTTACAAATCTGTCTATATACTACCATACATAGATAAAAACACAATATATATCTCAAATTTCCAATATAAAATCCCTCTTACTGTTAGGTACGAGGGATGTGCAATATAAGCTTAAAATTTTTCAAACTTATATTTAGGATCCGTTGGAGGTTTGTTTAAATCATACACTCCAAACATTTTAAACTTTTCATCAGGAAATCCATCATTAGTAATGATAAATCCAAATACTGCCGCATAAACATACACTAGGTCATCTGGATTATTTTCAAAGTCGAATGGCCCCCATCCGTAAGTTGCTAAAATAGCATTATACGCCTCAGTAAAAGTTTTTCCGTTCCAATAAAAGAGTTTTGAATATCTCTCAAATGTCCGATCTGACTTTACAATGTATGGGTACTCGGTTCTTCCGCTATGGTAAATTGCTTCGACTTCCCCAGAAACATAATACGTATTTTTATCCCACAAACATTGAGATTCTTGGAAATAATATCCGGCTATTGTATTTTGAGTAAGTTTTGTCTGCTGAGCCAAAGTACCCTGATATGCCATTTTAATAACATCTCGTACATCAACCAACTTACCGGGATTATTCCTCCAAACAATAGTGTTATTGAACATAACATCTTGTTCAGAGTACACCAGACTGTCATCTTGTTGCACCGCGACGAGATTTATCTCATGACCTTCTTGTGTATTACTAAAATCCTTACTCCGAATACTTATTGTCGCTACTGGAATAGTTGTTACACTATCGAGTACTCGATAGGTAAACATAGCTATTCCTCCACACGCACCCCCACCCGGATCATTATTAAACACATCAAACCATTGAGGAATATTCAGATAGTAACATTTATTTGCGCTATCAATATTCACCCCACCAAGAATTGGTGTTGCGTACGTTACGCCTCTAAAATAATCCATATCTGATTTGGTGAAGAAATCGGTCGACAGACTGTGAATACTCTGAAAGTACTCTGTTTCACTGACCACATATTGCTCAAGGACAGGAGAAGTACAGTGATTATCTACAAAAGGGGGTTCTTTTTTACAAGAAATCATTGTTACTATATAAAGTACAAAAACCAAATTTTTCATCTCACCTATTTTAAAGTCTATATGCAGTATAAATAAAATTTAAAAAAAGTCAATGATTTATCACACGGTTCAACAAGTAATACAAAATTCTTTGGATTAAAAAACGGAAAGAATACTCTTTCCGTTTGGTAAAACTATTTTTATTAATTATGGAATCACAACTAATTTCTGCCATCCACCATCAATATAGACAGAATACATTCCTGGCACATGGGGTGTAAAATCAGAAACTGGATACATCCGTCCATATATATCAATAATGCACACATGAGAAAGTGTTGACATAGGTGATCCTGCCTGCACAGGGTTTGGATACAGTATCGATTGATCGGATTTTTCTGTAATCCCAGTAATAACATGATTCGGACCGGTCAAGAATTCTTGAGTAACTACTGGAATATCTCCGCATAATACATCACACGCAAATCCATCCCAAAAATTATAATATCTGGGATTGAAATACAATGTAAAAGTGACGTCAGCTCCTGGGGTAATAAATCCTTCCGATAAATAATTTACCGACTTATCATTTACTATTGGTGCGGTGCGCCCTGCAACCAAAACAGAATCCCAGAGAATAAATGTTGCTTCGTCTGATATTAGTGTATCGCCCAATTGCACATACCCATTGAGTACTTTCACTTTCCTCACCAGAAATGGTGCAGAGAGATTCGATCCTAAAAAAGTTGTATCTGATGATGGAGGAATATGAATGGTGATGTATGGCAAGATTCTTTCCGCATCATACCCTGGCCAATACGGAATCGGCATCAAAGCAATTTTGTTTTCTTGCACAGATGCAAGAACTGCATCATGAGAAACTCCAGTAACAGTAACCATTGCATCAACAATTGCGTTAGTATCCCCACTATCGTAAATTTCAGAAAATGCATTCAATATTGAATCCGAGTATCCACTGAGATCAAGTAATAAATAATCCTCAATATACTGAGTACTCATCGATGCTCCTGGTGGCAATGTGATCACCGGTGATAATTCATATGTCGCAGCTCCTTGTTGAAACCAATTAAACCAATAATATTCTCCGAATACTGAACGATACCTACTGATAGATTGATGAGTTAATTGCACTGAATCACCTTGTTCATTTATCCACTGATATATAGTATCTCCGACGAGTAGCACGTCCTGTACAATATCATCTGTTGATGCAAATCCATTCGAACTTGTTGGATTAAAATCCTGTGCCCGTGGCATTCCGGGGTCTGCATCAACTTTTACAAATCGATTATTAATAGATACTTCGGCTACGACATGCAATCCGGTATATATTCCGTTTACAGAAACACCAACATTGTTGGCACGTAGTTCATTCCAAGTAAATAAATTCGTTTTTGCAATCCACTCAGCAAGAATACGCGCATAATCTCCGCACTGCTGATTGTAAATAGAATGTCCAATTCCAACCAAAGAATACTTCTTGGTAGTCTGTGATACAGATTCCCCTTCATAAAAAATGAGATGTCTGTTCATAAAAAGCGGACTCTTGAGTATTCGTTCAACTGCAAGAATTGATTCCATTTGTTGTTGTTCCCATGAGTGAGATTGATTGATCTGGCTATAGAGCCACGCCAATGCACTGCTATCTGACCAAAATACATATTCTGCATCGGTGCCATATCCATCAAGTTTTGCAAACAGACACAGCGGTTCTGATGAAGTATTGGTGATCGTAGTAGTAAATTGGTCACCCAATTGCACATCGGGATACGTAGATCCATATCCAGGAATAATCAGCTCTTGTCCAAGACAATTTGTGGTAAAAAAAATACCACAGATCACGATGAATTTTTGTATGATTTTCATTTTTAAATAACTTTTTTCTGATTTTACTATATCACATTAAACAAAAAAAGCAAGGTTTCTTGCTTTTTTTGTTTAATAATTAGATAACTTCTTCAGGTGGATTTTGATCTTCGGTTGAAGGTGGAGGAATGTCATCCCCGGTATCATCTGGCGGAGTATTTTCCTCTGATGGTGGTATTACTACACCACTTGTATCCCCTCCGTCTTCTACGATATCTGATGGTGGAGTTCCTGAATCTTCATTTCCACCATCGTCATCTAGTGGAGTATCTGATGGAGGGACATCTTGTGGTGGATTATCCGCTGGAGGAGGAGTATTATCACCACCACTAGTCACATTATTCTCATCAAGCAATTGAATAAATTGTTCTTCAGTAATACAACGTGATCCGACACAGAGTTCATTGGTTTCAATTCTATTTGAGAAAATATTTTGTATGCCGTTTGTTGCACTTGCAAGCCAATCTTGTAGATGAGAAATAAAATTCTCATCAGTCATATTTTGAATACCTGAAATTTCAAGATGCATTTCTTGAATTGCTTTGATGAGCATCGGTACCATATCACCAAAACGAACAGAGTAGTAATTGTTTGGATCATTAGGAATACGTGTATACCCAGGAGCCAATTCAGCAACATCCTGCGCAATGAGACCAAACGGCACTACACCATATTGACTGCGATCATTTCCTGAAAGCCAATTAAATTGCACAACATCAAATTGATCGACAAAATCAAGCGCAGACCCTTCTGCATCAGTAATATTTGTTTTTAGACGTCGGTCAGAAACACCTGTATCAATAGCTTCATTTCCAATATAGAGTGTTGAAGAACTTCCTCCGTTTGATTCACTGTCAATTTTATAAGTATCATCAGTGCCGTTCCCTGCTCCGATACGAGCACCGTTTGCAAACCAGTTCTCCGCATCAGTATCTCCAATATAAAGCGCATATTCATCATCTGACCCTTGGAGAGAATCTCCATCACTAAAATAAATACCATATACATCAACACCTTCAAGAGAACCTCTGCCAGCAGAACTACTAAATGAAATACCAGTCGTATTCCCAGAAGATTCTAATCCTGCTTCTTGATCAGTACCATAGAGACCCGCACTCATATCAATACCAACTACTGTATTTATGGTGCCTGATACAGGATCATCAATAGTTGCATCTGGTGAAAATACCTTGAGTAATAACCCTGTTGCACTAGTAATAGTAGGACTCATAGACCCAAATGCAGCTGGATTTGCTTTAACAATAAGATTTGCTGCGTATGCATTATCAATAACACCTCCAGTGGGACTACTATTGGTAACCTGCCCAATAATACCGTATCCGTCAGTTATACTTCCACTTGATATATTGCTCGCGCTGAAACTAAGCGCTCGTGATTCAGTAATTGAACCTGGCCCAAAACTACCAACTGAGACATTCACACCGTTTAAATCAGTAATATCACCTCCTAATGTTCCCGCAAGAACACTTAGGCCACGGACATTTGTAGCAGCTCCATTACCAGTTTGAAATGCACGAAAATCTCCACCGATAACACCAGCCACATCTCCATTCCCACTATTTGTTGCACTTGAATACATACCGATAATTGGCGCTTCACTTGTTGCAGAAATACCCGCAGATAAATCATTATCACTTGTGTAATCAATTATACTTGAAATTCCTTTATAGCTCGCCTCATCTGTTACATCAGCATTAGAAGTAATTGTTGTTGTAAATAAATTTGCTGAAACATCCCCATCGTTTGTATTTGATGCAGGAATTGTGGATGTAAAGCTTGTAGAATCTCCAACCCACGCAAGATCATCATTAATAGTAAATATTCCTTCTGCAGATTGTACCAACGACCCCTGCCCTATTTGATAATTAAAATGAAAACCAGACAAATCATGACGAAAGTCGTTTGAGATAAAATCATCCTCATCTCCTGTTGCATCAATATCATACTGAGTCTGCGTAACTACACGATGCCATATAGTGTTCTGCCAATAATATGTCACCACATCATCAAGTACATCACCAGGGCCAAGATCGCGGATATGATATATTGATCCCCCAGCACTATCAGAACTATTAAAACTTACACCGTAACGCCCATCATCATCTTCGTCATCAACTTCAAAAAGAGAATATCCGTCAGGATTGAGCATAAAATCTACACCAATACCAGCGACATTTGTTGCCTGAGCACCAACTTGTGAACCAAGTGTGAGGTATGAAGATACATCAGTCATAGGATTTGAATAGAGTCCTATATTTCCGTCATCTTGAAATTCAATAAATGAATTCACTGTTGCAGAAATATTCGAATAGAGATCTATACTTGAATCAGCATTAAAATGAAGATATGAATTCGCATCACCTGATGGATTTGATGATATCTCAATTGTTCCATCTTCTGAATACAAATCAAAACCAACATTATTAGCACTATTATTTGCCCGAATGAGAATAAGCGGGTCACCTTCGTTATAATCTGTACGTTGATATCCAAAAATAGAAGGAGTTACGCTATCTCCAACAAATTGAGTTGTGCCAAAATCACCAGCAAACATAGAAAGGTCGCCGTTTACAATGAGCCCTACCCCCGCTCCATCTGTATACAGATTATAAAAGTCTCCGGCGACATCAAGTGTATAATCAGGTGAGTTGGTTCCAATACCAATATTCCCCGCACCAGTGCCATCAACACCTGTTCCGTAAATAATATTCCCAATTGAAAGTTGATCATTGTTCCCTGCAACAGGTGCGTCGATACCGTGTCCAATGATAATATTATTACTACCTGTCGTAATATTATCTCCTGCACGATAACCGAGGAGTGTGTTGTCTGATCCGGTCGCAAGATTACCCGCGTAGTAACCGAGATATGTGTTTTCGTCACCCGCAGTATTACTTTCTCCTGCTTGAGTTCCAATAACAACATTCATCTCTCCATCAATATTTGAAAATCCAGAATATGGGCCAAGAAAAACATTTGCATTTCCGGTCGTATTCATACTGCCCGCATTTGCTCCAGCAAAAAGATTCATATATCCACTTGTCAGATTATTCCCTGCATTGTTTCCCACAATTGTATTCGCATTTCCGCTCATAGTATCGTTGCCAGCATTTTGTCCTATACGAATTGCACTAATCGATATATCTTGTGTCGCAAAGAAATCTCCGGCAACATTAAACTGTGTACCAGTATTGATCACACCAGCAACATCAAGTGCAAATGACGGAGTATTGTCTCCAATACCGAGAAAATCAGATGCATCATCCCAATAGAAATTCACCGGATCTTCTTGTAGATTACCCAAAGAGTCCACAAACAGGACTGATCCCTCTGTTCCGCCAACCACCCCATCATCAATAGCCATTGCACCTCCGCTGCCAGAAATAGTAACCGTGAGTGCACCATTTACATCAGTTATTGCAGTAACACCAGGTCCAACAAAATCAACCGAAATTGGTTCATTGGTTAGACTCACTCCCTCATTTAAAAATTCTATCTGGCCAACGGTACAATCAGAATCAGTATACGCACAAGTTGGATCAAGTTCAGTGTTGTTCGGCCCGTATTGCGCGGCAAAAACATGCACCACAGTAGAATACAAAAAGAAAAATACGAATGAGAGAAGAAGGAGTAATTTGTTTGAATGCGTTCGCATATATAAATAAGTATACTATATATTATACCTGAAAAGTAGTATTAATCATGCCACGTTTTACAGTGAATGGTTCACTCGTGTGAACAAGTGTATATGTTCCGTCTATATTCTTCTTTTCAATCGTCACATAATAAGTCCCTTTTTGAATCAAACAATAATATCGGCCCATTTCATCGGTGACTTTGTGCAATACCTCCCTTTTCAGTTCTGCAAAGTATACACGGACAATCGCAAACGGTATCCCCGTTCCGGTCGTGCGATCAACCACACCGCCATACACCTTCCCTCTGAAAATTGCGCGTTTTGTAAAATAGATCAATATGTATAATCCGACAATAAGAGCATTCACCCAATCCGGCCGGATTGCAAGAAGAATTAGTGACAACACGAAACCAAACACAAATAACGCATTTGAAATCCGGACCAAAGTAAGTTCGCGTTTAGAATAATAATTCATCAGTTTCTGTTCTCGTTTCGCAAATTCATTCCAATCAAAGCCCAGTGGATCCATCGGAATATTAGACAGTACGATCTGGTTTTTCTCAGTGACTTCAATCATGCCGCCGAAATACAAATTCTGGTAAAGTTCATCTCGTCCTTTCCCTGCTAATTTTTTCGAAGGAAATTCGTAGTGAGTTTTATTTGCGACAATTGTATATTTGCCAGGTGCAACCAAAAACCCGTACCGTCCATCCATGTCGGTAATTGCTGATGCGACCTCATTACCAAATATGTCTTTCAAAATCACGTATGCCGGATCAAGCGGTTGTTTGGTAATACTGTCATACACCACCCCCCATGCATGAGATTTTCTCCTCCACAAAAATGCGAAGAGACTTCTCCAAAAAGAAGTGGGTATTGATAGTAGTGCGGCAAGGAGTCCGATGAGTCCGATAATTTTTCCGATGCGTATTCCTAATGATTCATCTAAAATATCACCCGTACCAAATGAGGGTGACAAATTAAGCCAATCAAAAACATCTCGGAGTATCGGAGTTGGTTGAGGGTTCAGCACGGGCGGTGGACCAAAATCAATAGGGTCTGGCTGCGGATTACAATTTAAACCGACACAGGTATCTCCTAATCCTCCGGGTGTCGGACAATTTCCCAATTGTTCACACGTCGGTACTGTAATTGGGCAGGTACTTGTATCTTCACAATCTTCATCTTGTGGAACATTGTTATATTCACTATTATCATTCCATGCGATACACCCAGAATCCTCTGCAAGGTCCGTATTTCCATCTTCATCATTATCTATTCCATCAGAACATGCATATATAGTTACATCATCTGGCGGACTGTTGGTTTCGTCATCATCAGATGAAGATGAACATCCAATATCATCCATATCAGAAAATCCATCACTGTCATTATCATCCCCATCTGAACATACCGCAGGTGCACTTCCACCAGTAGTACCTCCTTCTTCTGGTTCCCAATCTGTTTCTGTACATCCATTTAATTGT
>CALRET010000011.1 GCA_943356375.1 Candidatus Nomurabacteria bacterium
CGTCAGTTGATTTCACTTCAATGACATCGCCTGATACTTCGAGTACTGACACGTCAAATGTTCCTCCTCCAAAATCGTATACAACGATTTTTTCATCTTTTTTTGTGTTAAATCCATATGCAAGCGCAGCTGCAGTTGGTTCGTTGATGATACGTTTTACATCGAGACCTGCAATGAGACCTGCGTCTTTAGTTGCTTTTCTTTGTGCATCGTTGAAATATGCCGGAACAGTAATGATCGCTTCAGTAATTTTCTCTCCGAGTTTTGCTTCAACATCAGCTTTGATCTTTGCGAGAATCATCGCAGAGATTTCTTCCGGACGATTCCATTTGTCGCCGATATTCACTTCAACTCCTCCATCTGTGCCCTTTTGTATTTTAAATGACGCAGTAGTTTGAGTTTTTTGAATTTCAGCATCTTCAAATCGGTGACCCATGAACCGCTTGATACCATAGATAGTATTTTGTGGATTGGTCACTGCCTGGCGTTTTGCAAGAAGCCCAACGAGACGTTCGCCAGTTTTTGATACAGCAACGATCGACGGTGTTGTACGATTGCCTTCGATATTTTCAATTATTTTCGGCTGTCCTCCTTCAATGATGGCGACAGCACTGTTTGTAGTTCCCAAATCAATTCCAATTATTTTACTCATAGTTTTTTATTTATATTTAATAATTAAGCTTCATTTTCAATAAATTCATTTATATCTGGTATGGGTGCCGATAAAAATTGCCTTATAATTAAATCATCCTTAGGTGTTGATGAATTTGATTTAAATTCATCAAAAAGCTTTTGTGTTTCTTTGCTAAGCCATAAATCAATTTTCTCAAAATCTTTATAAGGATCTATACCTAAGTTTTTTACAGCATATTCATAAGAAGTTATTATCAATAATTTAATTAATAAATTGTCTAAAGGTATATGCTGTACATAACTCTTCTGCCAATAAAGATCTCTTGAATTTGTTTCTGTATTTCCTTTTTTAAGTTCAATATTATTCATATTTTTTTAATTAATAATTATTTATAACTTATCTTCCCCATGAGTAACCATTATCTCCACAATTTCTGTAAATAGAGCTGAGTGCTTCTTCTGCTTTATATTGCTCCATTACATAACCCTCATAATTTTTATAGATAATTGCCCGACAATTTTTTGGATCTCCTTGGGGACCAAAAGTCATTTTTCTATTAGGATCTCCCAAGGATTTTCCGATAAAAAACATTCCTATCATAGCAATAATTAGAAATAAAATTTTGTAAGTTGTTTTCATATTTTAAAAGTATTTTTAAACTAATTCTTTAATAATTATTTTTTTGAATCCAATATTATATAGTCAACAATTATCTTAAAAAAGATGAATTGAATTATATAATGTACAATTAAAAATCCTATGGTAGCTAAAGCGAGTGAAGGAAACAGTGTATGACGAGAAAGATCAGAGCAATTTTGCAATACATAATCATATGACTTATTATTACCAGAAAATAAATAAAGGGAATCATAACACCAAGAAGTTTGTGAACTAAAATAACCAAAGAAAATACAAAAAGGGCTAATCATAAGCATGGTACTATAAACAACAACTGTGGTTCTAAAATACCACTTTGTAAATAAAAATCCGTGTCTCTCTTTATTAAAGAATGGAAATAGTATTTTTTTAAACATATAATTTTAGATTAACTAATTTTAATTTTTAATACTTACTGTGTTATTTTAAAATCGAACTACAGTTTGGACATGTTAAATCATTTTGTCCTAAATTATCGGTACTAACTATTGTATTAAGATTTATCACACCTTTAGTAGAGCAATTAACACATTCATATTGAATTTTCTTTGTAAAATTTAAAACTTTCCTTTCACTGTTTCTTGTACTGGTATTAACATAAGTCTATTATACGTAAATATGAATTTTATGCAAGTATTTCGTGGTCGCGAAATACTTGTCTAATTACAATATACTTGATAATATGATTACATGTCAACCCGGTAGTAGAGAATACTCACTACCGGATAAAGCAAACCTATGAAAAAAGACTATTCAAAGAAAATCATACGTATTTTAGGTGAAAAATCGGCTATTTCAGTGCCTGAACTCTCTGAACGAGTATCTGATCAAAATGAGGAAAAAAGCCCTAAATACGCCATTTCTAGATCTTTAAAAGGGCTCCAAGAAGCTGGTCTGGTAGAACACTTCCCATCCGGACAAAGCGATTATGCCCGCCTCACCAAAGAAGGCCGAAAAAAGATGTATAGCTTGAAACTTCAGAACGAGCACACTCTAGTTTCCACTGTTTGGGATGGCTTTTGGCGCATGATCATTCTCGATCTCCCTGAAGAACGCAAAAACGAACGCGAATCTCTCCGCTACCTTCTCAAAAAAGCAGGTTTCATTTGTCTCAAAAATTCAGTCTGGGTTTCCCCTCACCCGTTTGAACATTTGTTTATTAATATTAAAAAAGATCTCGGACTCACAACCGAGATGATGATTTTTGTGACCGATAAAATAGATACTGAAACTGAACAAGAATTATTGAAAATATTTGTAAAATCCCATTAGAGATATTTATTCGCTGCGAGCCCTCGCGATCTCTAACGGGATAAATAAAAAATCCCCAATTCGGGGACTTTTGTTTAAAACATCACGAAATCATTCATATGCTTGAGGGTGTAAGCAGTTCTTGCTCTTTGTTCATTCTCAAATTCTTGCATACCCTTATTCATATGCAGTGCAAATTCTTCATGCTCTGTAGATGTTAGTGTGATAATTTTACCTTCAGTAGTAAGTTCATCAATCAATTTTTCATAAGTACTTCTTGTATCTTTTTTCATGCCTGTAGTATTTATTTTTTAAATATCAAATGGTTTTTTTAATACCGGGTCATTTAAATCAACATAGGCACTCTGTTCGATTTCTTCCTGCTTCTTTTTTAATCGAGCAGACTCGCGACCGATTTCCTTTGTTGAATAATCTACTTTATTGAATTTAAAATCTTTACCATGTTTAAAGATCTGATCCAATGTTGCCTTTTCTTCTTTCATGATAAATAACTATTTTCTGAAATGAATAGTATCATGTAATTTCACGCTTGTAAAATATTCATATCATGGTATACTATTGACAAAGATACAAATTGTTCATGAAAATAAGTGACATTATATCTAGTGGCATTAATTCCAGGGATTTCTGGGATGTAGTGAATACCGTTGATCGATCACTGACACCTGATACAAAATATCCAAGTGCGGGATATCGAATTAAATCTATTTATGGTGAAGCAATAATAGATGGAGTCTATGCTCCATATATCGACCTAGTCATACGAACATCTTTCGCGCATTTCAAGAAAATCCTTACTGAAATAAGAAGACCCATGCACACACCTAAGCGCGTCCTTATTCAGAGACATCTTGGTGTCATCACTGATACTAACAGCTGGTACATCATGATTGATGGAGAAGAAACGCGACTCGATTAAAAAAATAAACCCCTCAATAGGGGGTTTTCTATTGTCATATTTAGTCTTTAATTTTACAGAGAAAGATAGTATACTATGGTCATGATAGAAACCCATAAAAAATCACCGGAACCAGAAGATGTTTTCGATATGACGAATCCAGTACCAGAAGGTGTAGATCCTAAAGATTTTTGGCATGCAGTAGATATACTTGATTCAAGATATGGCGGAAAAGAAAAATATAAACCCGGAAACTTCAAAATTTCAGAAATCAATAAAAACGAAACGTATCTCGAAAAATTAGTACGAGAGACTCGCAAAAAACTTCCTGAGCTTCTCGCTATAGTTGAAGAAGGAAAAAAGCAAGGACTAATTCATGAGTACCATGAACTCGCAAAGGGGATGTTACAAAAACATAAAGATCAAAGAAGAAATACTGATAGGTAGAATATTAAAAATCCCCGAATTCGGGGATTTTTAATGAGTATACAAGTCTCTAATAGTATGATACAGTAACGGAAATCAACTTTTGTACCATGCAATCGAATTCAGATAAATCTTTGTCAGAGTTGCTCACAAACGCAAAAAAAGAACTTGAACAGATAGTAGTTAACGAAAAAGAGCGCGAACTTGCCGCCCTGTATATTGTTATGAAGGTTGGATACCTCACCTCATCCGGTGTGATAGATCGACTTAGCGGTAAACACAAATCAACCTATTATGACATTCTTGGATTTGAAATACAGATCGACAGAAAAAGCTACTCAAAAAAACTTCAAGAACTGATTATTAAATTTGAAGTGGAGAAATATGGACCACAAAGTCATTTCATTCACGGCCCAAGTCACGACTTTATTTTTGAAGCACATGATAAGGAAAAAGATTTTATGGGACACACGGTCTCTAGATAACACAAAACCGGCCATTGCCGGTTTTTATTTTATATATACTTTCACTCTCGCGGGCCTTAGGACACGGTCACCCATCTTATATCCTTTTTGAATAATTCCTGCAATAGTATGATCGAGTGACTCATCATCAGTTGGAATATTTTCAATTGCTTCATGAAGTGCCGGGTTAAATGGAACACCAATAGCATCTATGACCTCCATATTGTTCTCAGCGAGCGCTGAAACGAGTCGAGAGTAGATATATTCGATTCCTTGACGCCAAGTTGGTTCTACCTTCTCCCAGGCCTCCTTATTACCAATTGCCATATCAAATGCATCCAATGCCGGTAGCAATGAATCCATCATCTGTTCCCTGCCAATTTCCTTACCACGCTTGAGACGTTCTTCAGCTTCTTTTTTCAAATTAATATAGTCAGCTTGCGATCGTTGCCAGCCGGTTAGATATTCGGTTCGTTCTTTTTGACAGTCTTTGAGATCGCCACGAAGTTTCTTGAGTTTTGCCTGGGTGGAAAGTTCTACACCTTCGCTGTCTTCTTCTATAAATTCAACATCATCCGCCATTTCTTCCGCAGCATCCTCTTCTATGATTTCATCGGCTATTTCTTTTTGTTCTTCATCTTTCATGGTACTTATTATACTGATCTGGTATAAAAACACAAAACCAGTTTGTGGCGAGTTTTGGTGAGTACTAACGTTTGCAGCCGGCTTTTTGATTTAACGCTTTTCTCACGAGTTACTAAGTCTGCTCATCTGAATACAGATTGCGCGGACTAAGTACTCTCGAGCCCGCCTCACAGTCGACAAGTCGACATTGTTCCGGCCGTCAAAACGAACAAAAGCCGCGCAGGCGGCTTTTGTATTAACGTTTTGACCATTTGTGACGCTCCACTCTTTGGAAACCCACGGTTTTCCAACGCTCGCTCCACTCGCTGCCTTCCTCCACGGAAAAACCGGAGTTTTTCCGACCCTTTTCTCACCCACAATGGAGCAAACAAAAAGACCTCTTGCGAGGTCTTTTTTCTTAACGTTTGCTCCATTGTGGGGCTTTTCGGGCTTTCTTGAGACCGAATTTTCGGCGTTCTTTTGCACGAGGATCTCGTTTAAGGAATCCAAGTTTCTTGAGCTTACCTCTCATTTCTTCATCAAATTCTGTCAGGGCTCGAGCAATACCGTGTCTTATTGCTTCAGCTTGTGAGTGTGAACCACCACCAAGTACTTTTACTGTTACATCAAACTTTATTGCTATTTTTGATTTAGTGAAAGGATCTTGTACGGTTTTTTGTAGTTCATCTGTTGCAAAGTAATCACTCATGATTTTATCATTGATAGTAAATACTCCTTTTCCAGATTCAGAGATACGGACACGAGCAGTTGCTGTTTTTCTGCGTCCAATCGCTTCAATATATTGTTTTATTTTCTTTGGTTCCATATTATTCAGTGATAATTAAATTTTTCATCATAATCGGTCGGAGTTTATTTGGAGGAAGCATACCGTATACTGCAAGTTTAAAAAGTTCTGTATATCCTTTCTGTTCGATTATTTGTTCATTCGAACGAAATTTCAAACCTCCTGGGTGACCAGAGTATCTCTCATGCAATGTTTCTTTCAATTTCTTTGCCGTGTGCTTGATTTGAGAAGCGTTTATGATCTTTACTTTAACCGGAGCAACGGTATTTTTCTCAAACGCTGGTGTATTTTTACCCATAAGTAAAACTGCAGCTTTTGTTGCTACTCGTCCGAGTGATATTCCTTGTGCGTCAATTGTGTGTTCCATAAAATATAAATAAAAATCTAAATGAATTCAATAATAGCCATCTTACTACCATCACTTAATCGTGGAGGGAGTTTCATGATTCTGGTATATCCACCATCACGCTTTTCGTACTTTGGTGCAATTTCTTCAACCAATTTCTTTGTTCCAACAGCACTGTTATACAAACGAGATGCAATAAGACGACGTCCAGCAATGGTCTTTGTTTTCTTACCAAGGGTAACTAATTTTTCAATCATTGGTCGAAGTTCCTTTGCTTTTGCTTCTGTTGTAGTGATGCGTTCGTTTTTGATTAGGTTAAGCACAAGACCCTTCATGAGCGCATTGCGCACATTCTTTTCTCGGCCAAATTTTCGAACTGAATTGTGATGTCTCATAAATTTTTAGTCTCCCTCCGGGAGATGTCCCGTAGGGACATAAATAGTAAAATTATTATTTAAGGGAAAGTCCGTATTCTCCAAGTGCTTTTTTGATTTCCTGGATTCCTTTTTCTCCAATGCCTTCTATTTCAAGAAGATCGTCTGACTTCTTTCGAGCAAGTCCACCAAGAGTTCGAATATTTGCAATATTCAAAGCATTCAATGTTCGTGTTGATAGCGCAAGAGAATCAATACGAGTCTTCATAATATCAGTCAAATCATCCTCACGGACCTTTGACTCTTCTTTTGAAGAATCTTTTTTAGTAACGATTTCTTCCACAGCTTCTTCTATAACTTCTCGAACAATTGGTTCTGGTTTGAAATCAAAAATTGCCTGGAGTTGCATGATCATAATCTCTATCGATCTCTCGAGAGACTCTCGTGCACCAATAGTACCGTCTGTTTCGATTGCGATACGAAGACGGTTATGGTTTGTCTTATCTCCAACACGCATGTTTTCAACTTCATACGATACACGTCGAATTGGAGAGAATATCGCGTCAATAGCAATAACTCCGATATCCATTTTTTCTTTCTTTAATTGTTCTCGAGCAACAAATCCGAGACCTTTTTCAATAGTCATTTCGATTGAGAGTGATGAATTTTTTTCAGTAAGCTCTGCAATAAGTTGATCTTCATTAAGGATTTCAACTTGTCCTGTTGTTTTTACATCAGCACCAGTAACCATCTTCACACCTTTTGCAGAAAGAGTAACTGTTTGTGGTTCATCAGTGGTCATTTTAAAACGAAGCTTCTTAATATTAAGAAGAATCATAATAACGTCTTCTTTAACGCCATCAAGTACAGAAAATTCATGGTTTACACCATCAATTTTAACCATAGTAACTGCAGCACCCGGTAATGATGAAAGGATGATTCTGCGAAGAGAGTTTCCAAGCGTATGGCCATACCCTGGATACAGGTTATCGATTTCGTATACACCTTTCGTTTCTTCTTCAGAAACTATACGAGGCTTTGATGGTAATAGAATTTGATATTCTGGCATAAATGTTTATATAAAAAAATTATAATGCTTAATAATGAATTGCCAATACTATCGACTATAAAACTCAAGTACCGTATTAATGTCAAAATTTCCTTCTGTATTTTTAGGTCGTCCAGTTACTACTCCTGAAAGTGTCTTTACATCAAATGAAAGCCATGATGGGTAACTGTATTTTTCGAGCTTCTTTGCAGTATCTGAAAATAATGTTCGTGCCTTACTTCCTTCGCGTATAGCAACAACATCGTCCACACGGACCGCATATGATGGTACACGTGTTCGCACACCATTGACTGTAATATGTCCATGGGAAACTATTTGGCGAGCAAGTGCCCGTGTGTGTGCAATACCAAGTCGGTACACCACATTGTCGAGACGATTTTCCAAACGATCAAAAAGTGACTCCGCAGCGCCAGCCCCCTTCTTTTCCATGGCTGCTTTTACATAGTTTGAAAATTGTTTTTCTGAAACACCATAACTAAAACGAATCTTTTGTTTCTCAATAAGCTGTAAACCGAACGCTGAAAGCGCCTTTGGTTTTTTTCCTCTTTTTTTGTTTGCGTGACGTCCTTCAGAGACAGCAAATTTTTGAGTTTGACATTTCTCAAATATTGCACTCCCGAGTCGTCGACAAATTTTATATTTTGGTCCAGATATCATAAATTAGTTTATAGTTGATAGGTTTTAGTAAACTACACGCGTCGTGGCTTCTTAGCTTTCGGTCCATTATGTGGTACTGGTGTTTCATCTTTGATACCAGTAATCTCAATGCCTCGAGCCATAAATGCTCTGATTGTCGGTTCTCGACCAGACCCAACTCCTTTAACAATAACATCTGCAGTTTTCACGCCGAGATTCTGAACCTTTTCACCAATAACATCTCCGATCTTTGATGCGGCAAATGGAGTGCCTTTACGAGCGCCCTTAAAACCAAGAGTTCCGCTGGAAGACCAGAAGAGCGCGTTACCCTGCTTATCAGTAAAAATTACCTTGGTATTATTAAATGTAGCTTGAATATGCAAAGTTCCCGCAGTAATTTTGCGTTTTGGTAGCTTAGCAGCACCACGTCCTTGAGCGCCTGTATCTGATCCACCCTCTTGTTTTACAATTCGTTTTTTTCCCATGATATAGTTAATTAATTATTTTTTATGTCTTTGATTCTTTTCGTTTTCCAGATCCCATTGTCTTTCTGACATTTCCTCTCACGGTGCGAGAATTGGTTTTTGTTCGTTGTCCATTAACAGGAAGTTTTTTCATGTGTCGGATACCGCGATACGCCTTGATATCTTTGAGACGTTTTACATTCGAAGCAATTTCTCGTTTAAGGTTTCCTTCAATAGTGTGACCCTCAACTATCTTTCTAATTTCGTTTTCTTGTTCTGGGGTCAAATCTTTAGCTTTTACACTGGCATCAATGGCGACTTGTTTCAAAATTGTTCGTGCGCGTTCTCTACCAATGCCAAAAAGGACAGTTAATCCTATATCAAGTCTTTTTTCATTTGGAATAGTTATACCGAGGATTCTCATATTATATTAAAATTATTGTTTTTGTTTGTGCTTTGGGTTTGAGCAAATAACTCGAAGATGCCCTTTGCGGCGAATAATCTTACACTCTGAACATATTTTTTTGACTGCTGTTCGTACTTTCATAATAAAACAATTAAAATAAGGGTTTTTCCCTTATTGGACCGGCTATTAGGTTTAGCCGGTATATAGTACACGATTTATAATCTTTTGACAACCCTCCCTTTGCTCCCATACGAATCAGTGACAACTTCTACTTTGTCTCCAACCAACACTCGTATTCGATTCTTTCTCATTCTACCAGAAAGATAGGTGAGCATTTCTTTACCATCTGCAAGTTCAACCTTAAAAAATGTGTTTGGAAGAGCTTCTATTACAACACCCGAAACAGTTGTTGTATTTTCTTTTTTGTTTTCATTCATGTCGCAAGTAATAAAGATACTAACAAAAAGCATTATAAAAGTCAATCCCCAGAAACGTAAAATACCGGGACCTAAACCCTATTCCGCTAGTATCTTAATTTTATTAGCATCTTCAGGAAACTTTGAACTCCAAAAAGGAGACATATTGACACGCGCTTTATCAATATTTTTCATTCCAGCAAAAACTATTTTCATATCTTTTTTATTTTTACCAAGAAGTTCAGTGATAATTTCATCTGGATTATATTTCCATACCATTTTTGCTTCACCGGATAAAGTAAAATCAAGCGTTGAAATACCCTCTATTGTACCATTAGTAACACTACTGCTCTTAAAGATGAGTTCATCTAGATTTGCGACAGAAATGGTTCCTGGAGCATTTAAAGCTTCTTTCTTTTTAGCTATCGTATCAGCCATCGCATCTCTTTTAAAGATCACTCCCCGTAATATACCTCGTGCAATAACTGGAACATCTTTTTCTGTAGAAGTATACTCTGCAGGTGCATTAGTGATGGCAATATGCACAGCACCATCATATAAAATGTAGTCTGCAGGAATCTGTGCGCGGGCTTCTCGTATTAGCTTTTCGGTCAGTTTCTTTACTGCATCATTCCATGCGGTCTCTCCCTCTGTTGCGGTTACACTATACAGTAACCCTGAATTCCCTCCCGTCATCTCTGTTTTTGCACGTGCATAAATAGTGCTTGCTTTTGTTGTTCCTTTAAAACCAAAAATAACGAAATCAGAAAGTGGAATATTATATGATGCACCAGGGAGATCTGCATGCACTCCGATTTCAATCATTCCAGGGATTTTCTCTCCATTTTGCATCTTATATCCAGGTATAACTACCCGTTCGTCTGTTTTGTATATCTTACCTTCTTTTGTTTCTAGACGAGTTTCAATAGTGAGTGCTTGTGATGTTGTACTATGTTCATTGTAGAGGACGACTCTTCCGGTTGCCCGTTTTTCTATGACACCATGTGCAGTAGAAGGAATTGCAACCGATTCTTCACCTTCGATCTCCATCGTTTCAAATGGAAGAGCTCCATCTGTAAAATCCTTTGTTGCAACAAATACTGTTGTATCAAATACGATTGTATCAGTCCTTGGGGTAACACTCACTTTTGCACCAGAAAATAATGTTGATACTGCAAAAAAAGTGACCAGAACACATACCACAGCAACAATCCAGATCCATAGTCGTGAACTGTTAGTGGTATTTGGTTCGTAATAGACAAGTGGTGGCAGATCTGCTGGAGGCAATCTCTTGTCTGAATTTTCTCTGTTTACTTTAGGTAATTCATTCAAATATTTTTTTGTTGATCGTGGAGCAACAATATCGTTGATAGAATTTTTTGTCATGTAAGTAATTATATCACATATTTCTTTTCACAAGAAAGAGTGCGTCGGTAATTGTGTAGATATCTCGTGTGACATTTTCTGCGGCAGTATATCGATCATATACAGAAATCGGCGTAAGACTAACAACGGGTGTGTCGAATTCGGTAGCGACTTCTCTAATCCTGTCTGTAAACCATTCACTTGTATAACCATCAGCAAATATGATCATTGTATCGAGTGATCCAGAGATAAATAATTTTTTAATTGCATTTCTCAATTCTTCTTTCCATGCAACCCCTAAATGTTCCCATAGTATATTCATATGTGAATGTATATGAGTATGTAATAACTTTGATTTATGCATACGAACAAGTGATCTGAATTCTCGCATAGTCACTTTTCCGCCTTCAGTCGCTTTTCTCATAAGTGTATGTGTACCAAATGGTACAGAAATACTTTGCAAGAGCACATCATCTTTACCATATGAGATATCAGATACTTCTCCACCAATATCAATAATAAGTATATTTCTTTTTTGAGATAATAAGTCACGCGCAACACAAAACGATGCAGTTATAAATGAATGATACAAGACCTCTTTACCTGAAAAAGCAGTACTTATTATTCCTTGTATTTCATCAATAATATGTTGGTCTGCAACAGTCATGGCCACAGAGAGTTCAAGAGATGCGATAGAATGTTTCGGGAGTTCATATAGTGTCACTCCATCACAAATCATTGATAAAATCATAGTCTCTATCACAAGTGGAGATTGAATGGATTTCTCTTTCGCTAATTGCTTTTGAACATATGAACTGAATATCTTTTTTTCTTTTTCAACAAGTGTAACAGCTATTTCTGAGGTAATTTTAAATGGCATTATTTTTTTGAGAGTTATGATTCTTGTTTGAGAAATACACCATGGTGATGCTAACACACAATATAGTCGAGTAGGTATACCAACATGTGCATGCGCAATGTCGTTTACAACCAAACGAAGTGCCGAGAGCATTGATTTCTTTAAAGGTTCACAGGTAGCTGTCCCATGACAAGCAATATCATGGGACGTTTGATAAAAAAAAGTCGGGCGAGAAAACTCATCACCACCTTTAGGTAAAGAAACAACAGCACCAGAAACTACACCGGAACCAATATCTAAAATCACTGCGAGCTCGTGTGATTTCGGTGTTGAGAAAAAAGGAATCTTCATAATATAAGTATACCCGCACACCTATTTTATTGCAATAAACTAGGTGTGCGGGTATACCAGAAACAGGTTTTAAACATTCAATAATATATTCCCTTGATCATTTTTGTACTACAAAAATCAAAAAACCCCGATATCGGGGTTAGTTTTTTATACACAGAGTTTGCGAATTCCGCAAAGTTTTCGTCCTAGTGGAACATGTCTACGAATATATAGTGTTCCGTGCTTATGATACAAATATGCTGGATACCCATCTATACTTGTAAAATTAAGCTGGGTTACCGATTCTTTTGGATCATATAACTCTTTCGTTTCAAACCGTCTGCGAAATGCAGATATAAGCGTTTCTCGAGCATTCATATGTATCACATTTTCAAGTGGAGACGGGATTAAATGAGCTGTCTCAATCAAAGTATCCGGTTCTAGACTACCTGCGTGCATGACCACTCTATTACGTCTATTTTTCTTGAAAGATCTATTGTCGATCTTCTCAAAAATCATACTTTGAAAAGAGATTGCATCAACCGATCTGTCTCCGAAAATACGTGCGTATTCTTTGAGAATTTCAAATTCGGTTAAGTGAGAGAAAATATATTCTGGTTTTTGTAATGATTCATGTATTGGTATTAATACCGGTTCCCATGGGACTTCTATACCAAAACAAATTTTATAGAATGAGTCGATGTTTTCTTTTTCATGTGCGAGAAATTTGTTTCTTTCTGTTTGTTCTTTTTTTACCATCTGTGATTTGTATTTAATTGTGAATATTGAATTATCTAAATCTATTCTAACCTGTTTCTTAGAAAAAGTCAACTTGAGCATACAGGTTCTAGTTTCTAGGTGCTAGTGGCTAGTGAAATACGCTATGTAAATCAAAAAACTTTTAGTTTTTTGATTTATTACTAGAACCACGACTCCACTATCACTCCACTGGACTGCGATTTCAACAGACGGAGTACCGTCTAAGAAATCGGTTGCCTAGCAACTAGTCCCTAAAACCTAATTCCTCTTCCCTTTCATCGAATCCGCTTTCAGATACGCAATAATGACCGTAATTGCTCGTTTTTCTATTTCTGAAAGATTTTCCATCGCATCTGCAAATACTGTTTCAAGTTTTTCAAATACACTATGTTTATCTAATTTACTTTCTTTTTCAATTTTTTTCGCAAACGACCTCACTGTGTTAAATAGTTCTGTTCCAGCTGGGTTCCCATCAACTGCAACAGGAATATTTTTAATTTCACCCATAAAAAATCTCTTCCGTTCAAGTTTGGTGTCTAATGTCTCGGCTTCTTTTGAAAATGGCGTGTACCAATAGGCATTGAGTACGCGCGTCAATGTATTCGCATGAGATTTGTTTACTTCGTACCTAAGAACCGTATTCAATACTTTTTCTAGTTTCCCATTCGCCAATTCCGCTATCGCTTTTTCATCGCCATTCTTAATTAGTTCTTCGAGTTCTTTTATCTGCTTTTCGCCTTCTTGTTTCATCTCTTCTTTTTTCTCTTCGATCATTGCTTCTTTTTCTTTCATGGATGGTTTAGATAATCCAAATTCTTCAAGCTTCTTCTTTTCTTCCGTTGTTATACCACCCGGTGTTCCGTCTACTCCATACGGAACCATTTGCTCTTTTTCATCAGGAAAGACAACAAACGCAGTACCATGTGCTTGTTTGGTTCCAATAGACTCTTGGTTTCCGGTACGAAATCCTGAAAGCACACCAGAAATAAATCCTTTTCTTCGGAGAAGTGCGGCGGTCAGCTTTGCAAAATCCGCACACACACCGGCATATTTTTTATCCACTGTCTGTTCCGCAAGTTTTTCATCTTTTATTCTCAATTCATTCATGCGCATACCCATTACCATCATTAACTCTTCAATTGAAGTATCTTGTTTTCTATCTTGCGTCTCCTTATTATTAAAATCATAATATGAGATATCTCTGACAAATGATTCTATTGCCATGACTTGATTTTTAGGAGAAAGTGAGTCAATCGATAACAAGAATGCTTCCAGTTCAACCGGTAACTGTGCCACAGATTCATTAATTTTTCCGCCATACTGAAGCACTGCTTTTTCAGCAAATCGAACATATTCATCCATAGAAATATCTCTCGGTATAGAAGGCAGAGTATTTTTCTCAATGGAATACAAAACAGATGTAATCCCTTTAGGAATAGCAATATCAATCTCTCCGAGAGAGTTCGCTGATGCAGTGAGCGGTATTTCTTTGCCATTTATATCTATCCCTTTGATTCTTTCTTTGAGAATTTCACTATCAAGCGTTCTAGGCAACCGAATAGTCGATATGCCAGAAATATCAGGAATCTCAATAGTCATTTCCTCAGCTTCTATCCCTAGATCAGGATATAGTGGTATCTCCAATTTTCCCCACTTTTTAGATACTTCATTATATGAAGTATAGATATCAGAAACGAGCATTTCAGAAATCGGTTTACGGAGTTTGAACAATTCTTTATTTTCTTCCTCAAGTGGATCACCACCCTCCATTTCAGTTGCATTGTATCCACTCAAATATGATTCTCTGCTTGGCTTTCCTCTAAAACTGAATGGTTTACTTATTTTTCTCTGATACTCTCTCCACGGCTCAGGAAGAGTTTTCTCAATCAATCGTTCTGCCAACAATCTAGCTGAAGTATCTTTTTTTGCAGAAATAAATCCAAGCAAATCTTTCGGGTGTAAATCCATAACGCTTTTTGCGGCACTCTTGACCATACCCTTGAACGTATCCATAGTTATATACTGTTTCAAATTCTTCTTCCAATTTTGATCAACAAGTTCTTCTCGGTCCTTTTCAAAATCATCATTCTGCCATTTTTCTTTGAAATAGCTCTTAATATCTGCAAGTTCTGGATTGTGCACCATATTGAGCAATTTCAATTTTGGCTCAATCTTTTTCTGTTCGGGAGATAACGACTGTTGTTTTTCTTTTTTATTATCTAGACCATTTTTTATTTCATACGTATTTAAATATTCTGTTTCATTACCATCCAAATCTTCTCGCATAAATTCAATGGTCAAGTAATTTGCATCTGGTCCACCGCCTTGACCGTTATATATTTCATTGATATACATGAAAGTATTTGAACTTTTGATTTCTGTTCCAAAACGATCAACAAACATTATTGTTTTTGCCTTACGCAATAAAAAATATGGCTGATTGAAAGAGTCGATCAAAACAACATCAATACTGACTGTGTTTACAAACTGCGGGCATGTACTGAGAAATTCACTGATTGCTTGTTCAATAAAACCCCGCTCCAAAGTAGCTGGATTCCCTTCTGATCGTACATCGACATCAAAACCGAAGTTCTGTGGGTATTTCTTTGCAATTTCAAAGTGTCCTGACAGAAAAGTTGTTTTTCTACAAAATGGCGCTTTTCTTTTTTTATCACCAACCAATTCATACGCATCAGTTTGTATATATGTCGGTTTTTTTGTCTCTTTTATTCCAGCTTGTTCACTAACTTTGAATCTCTCTTCGACGACGACATGTTGTCTTGCATCATTATGGTATTTTCTGTGAACAATAAGGAGTTCGTTCTGACTAGGTGTGTTATGGAGCATACATATTAGTGATCCACCACGACCGCGATACTGACTCACGAGAGTACCTCTTAAATCTAACAAAGAGTTCCCAATGACAAAATAACAATCCCCAACATTATCAATGATGAGTGTGGTGATCACTAATCTATTCTTTACAATATCCGGACAATTCGTAAAAAAAGTTCTCAGTATTTGTAATATCTTATCAGCGGAAGGTATGATTGGATCAGCGTCTATCCGATCTTTTGACACCAATAACTGAATATCAGAAGTAAAATTATCTCTATACTCTTCAAAAATATCTGCCAACATTCCTTGTCTGTAATATGTTTCTTTTTTAAACAACACTTCATATTCATCAGAAACATATTTTCTTTCATGTTGTTGTATTAATTCATATTGTTTTAATTCTTTTTTTTCTTTCTGCTCTGTACTTAAAGTAAGTTTCTTTTCCCATATAGAGCCGTTTTTCTCATAATCAATTTTTAGTGCATCGAATGAATTTTCGATACCGCGAATTTGTCGCCAGTCTTCAAATTGATGTATTTGTGTTCCCTCTTTATCTAATAACGAGTTTCCAGCAATAAAATACGGTATACCAATGTTGTCCACAATCAACGCACGCATAATCAGTCCAGATTTCACAACATCTGGACATCGAGCAAGAAAATCATCAATGGCTTGATTAACATCTGTTTTATATGATACAGATCCATCTTTTGAAACAATAAAATTAAACTCATTCCAAAAATTCGCATATTTTTTAAATACCTTCAACTCATCCGAAGGTAGTGTGTATATCCTTATTATATGGAGTTGACTCTTAACTTCTTCATCCGTTAGACCGGTGTCCAAATCAAATTCTGTAGTGTATTGCTTGGATTTCTTTTTTCCCTCTTTCTCTTCAGGATCATTTTTCTCCCCATACACAATCATATGTTCAATCATTGACCAGATTTTTTCTCGAATTTCAATGAGTCTGTCGCGTGATTTACTGTAAAGACCTTGTACTGGTCTACTGTCATCCAGGTTAAACAACTCATTATCCTGCATAATATCCTTCAGAAAAATCCCAAATTTTTGTTGGTGGTATATTTCATATCTAATATGGTGTTTCCAAAATTCATACACCGCCAATTCAAGCAAGTATTTATTCGAAATATTTTTGAAAATATTCTCATATAACAGATCTATAGGTTTGTTTCGTTCCCATGAATCTACAAACTCTTTCATTTCTTTATAATCTTTCTCTGTATCTTGTCTATTTTTCGCAATATCGAGCACTTCAGTAATATCATAAAAATCAATATCCTCACGATAAAAAAGATTTAAATAACGAGCAAGTTGAGCCGTATATTTCTCCAAATCTTGCATTTCTTTTTCGGAAATCTCGCTTTTCCCCTGTTTTTCTGAATTATTCTCCTTATATGTCCGTATTCTTTCTATTGTTTTAAGAACTTTCTTACGATTATGGTCCAAATTATCATTTAAACACTTGGCACGAGATGCACTTTCCATAAATAGATGGAATTCATTGAAAGTCTGGGTTAAGAATTGTGCAAATTTTTTATGATCACTTATTTTATTGATTTCATCATTATCCATATTGACAATGAGATCTGAAAAAACTATCTCCATAATCCATGGACTACTAGCCACAGATTCTATGAAATATTTCATGACAATATCTGTCGGTATACGAGAAAGAATCTTTGCTCTTTCTTCAAACTCTTCTATTTTTTCTTTAATAGATGGGGATGATTCTTCTGCTGTCTCTAAAATATTACCAATCTTGTAATGATTCTCATCTTCTTTAGAATAAAAACGCTGCAGATAGAGGATGAAAGTATCTATTACATCTTTCATTTCCTCGATATCTTTTTCAGAAACCTCACCTTCTTTTTGTTTGTTCTCTATTCGTCTATAAAAATACTCATGATACTTCGGTTCATTATAGTTTGTCTCCTTAGTATCATTACTAATAATATGTAAATACTGTCCTGTCTCAGTCTTTGAACTAATAGAAATATTATTGAGTCGATCATATCCTTCGTGTACTTTTTCACCATATCTATCATAGAGAAAGCGTTGCGCAACAGGTGGTCGTGGATTGGTCATCTGCACACATGAAAAATAAGGATTTTCTTCTGCGTCATAAAAAATACCCTCCATCTTAAACTCAAATTTTTTCAAAATAGGTATAAATGATTCAATATCTTTCTTAATACGAGAATTTTCTGCCGGCGTGCCTCCAATTTTAAAAAATTCAAAGAAGCATTCCTTTCTATCATCTTCTGAGAGATTAAGATTGGTTTTTCCAATCATATCATCTAAAGACACTTCAATGACTACAGGTGGTTTTCTATCAAAATCTGCCCTGCCTTCATACTGGTAACTATATTTCAGAAGGACTTCTTCCTTTTCAACATCATCAATAATTTTTTCTTTCTTCTTTGTCACATACTTCCCTTCTTTCAAATCTAAAACAACTTCGAAACCAGATTCATTTTCAATCTCTTTAATCAATTTTTGCTCAGCCAGTTTTTTCTCGGTTTTGTAGACAATATCGAGCGGTCGTTCCCATTCCTCAAGTTTTTCACCTGTCTTATCTTTTTTTTCCTTAATCAGCATTGCCTCTCCGAGGCGGAGCAAATTGTTTTCTGCAACTACTAGAGATGTCAGGCGTCGCTGTTCGCGAGTAGTATGATTTTCAACTACTATCTTTTTCTTGGTTCGATCTTTTTTTGCGGGCTCACTCATAGTCTGCACAACGAGAAAATCTCCATAGAGTTCTTCTAGGTCATTGACGAGTTGTTTTACTGTTATCGAGTTATCTTTAAATTCTCTCTCTAAAATTCTCTCAAAAAATTTCCGATCATAAGTAATACCACCATTGGTTCCAACAGAAGATTGATCTACGTACGAATCTTCCATCGCTCGAATTAGGTATAAAAAACCAACATCATCTGTATTTTTAATACCCAATTCATTGGTCATGAGACGCGCCATATTTCTAATTACTTCTCGATGTCCATAGATAAATCGTGGCGCAACAATAGCCGAACGGTATTCTATCTCGGTCATGCGCAATTTTTCACCCAACATAAGACCATCTTCAACAGAATTTTTAAAAACCATACTCATGATATGTTTTCGTTCTGAGAAAGAGAGTGTTTGCCACAATTTTTCAATTTGAGTAAATAATTCACTCTGTTTAGTTGTCAACGCTTCATACGAAAAACCACTCACAATAGTTTCCCGTTTTTGTTCCAATAGTAGAGATTTTTTCTCCATAATTATACGGGTATTATATCATCTAATGTATGAAGTTTCTATATAAATTAGCCCAATCAACAAAGCTATATCTTCCTACTGTCGTACGCCCAGTGAAGTAATGCTTGTCGTTGACGAGGACGACAGTGAATATCTCCCGGTCTGCAATGCGTCATAATCTGTCCGATGTGGCGGCGCATTGCTTTCCATCGTTTGATTTGTTTAATATCTTCTGTTGAAATTCTACGCCCCATATAGTACCGACAATACCACTCGAACCATCCCCGAGGATCTTCTTTTGATATCCATCCTTTTGCTCGCCATACAGAAAGCGGTTGTGAGGCATTCACTCCAAAATAATTCAATTCTGCGAGGTGCTTTGTCGTTCCTTTCGGCGCAAACTTTGCTCGAGTAAACCAATCTGCGGGAAATTCTTTTACAGTATCACGCATATACACGCCACCAAATACCCCAAGTGCGAGCATCTGCTTTGGAGTAAGGGCTGGTTTAAATTCAGGATGAAATTGTTTGCCAATCGGCGCAACACATTCATACCGATACCCTTTTTGCATCTTATTATTTACCCGAACAATTCGTTTTTTCATTACGAGAATAATTTTCCGATATATACAGAAACCACACTTACAACTCCGGTGAGTATCGCACCCCATGCGAGGTCAACAATAGTAACAACAACCGGCCAATCACGAAGGGTTGCTTGGTTGGTAAAATCATACGCGCCGTAGGCAACAAGTCCGAGCAATGCACCGGATAGGAATATCATCAAGTATGGAGTATTTGCGCGAAACGCAGGAAGTGTGACAAAAACCGCAATCCCGACTGAATAGAGAATATAGAACAAAACAACAGGAATCCACGAAGGAGTTGTCGACATGAGGTGCCCTAAAAACTTTTTATAAAAAATCGGCCCTGTTGAAAACAACCAGATTCCATCG
>CALRET010000012.1 GCA_943356375.1 Candidatus Nomurabacteria bacterium
TCTTTTGGTCAATCTATCAAAAGGACGTCTTGGTGAGCTCAATGCAAATTTGATCGGTATGATTGTAGTTATGAAGTTTCAAATGGCAGCACTCTCTCGTGTTGATTCATTTGGACAAAAACTTGAGGATTTCTTCTTGTATATCGATGAGTTCCAAAACGTAACGACTCCCGCTATTGCATCTATTCTTTCAGAGGCTCGAAAGTATAGACTGTCTCTTAATATGGCGCACCAGTATATCTCTCAGCTACCCGAAGATATCAAGGGTGCAGTCTTTGGAAACGTTGGCTCTATGGCAGTTTTCCGTATCAGTCCAGAAGACGCACAATATCTTGAACCGAAATTTGCACCAACGTTTACTGCAAAAGATATTACACGACTCGATAACTTAAATGCATACATGAGTATGATTATTAATGGGGCACCATCGACTAAACCATTTAATATTGTCATCCCATATCCTCCACCAGGCAATAAAGATATCGTACCGAAATTAAAAGAACTTGCATATCTCACTTATGGAAAAGATCGTGCAACTGTTGAAGAAGAGATCATGGGACGGTTTAAGAAATAGAAGATTCAAAATAATTACAAAGTACGATTTATAAAGTACAAATCAATTAAAAATTTAAGAATTATAAATTCATTTGTAATTTGTACTTTTAAATTAGAAATTTCCCAGTGTTGCCTTTTAGTCTTTTTCTGTTACTATGGATTTTGTATTCAATTTTTAATCTTTTATTTTTAATATTTCATTTATTTATGAGTCATATAGAACGAACACTTATCGTATTTAAACCACACGCAGTTATGCGTGGGATTGTCGGGGAGATTCTTACCCGTTTCGAAAAAGTTGGACTAAAGATTGTTGGATCGAAAATGCTTCAGCCATCTATTGAGCATTTCCATCATCATTATGAAGAGATAGGTAAGATGATCACTCGTCGAGGCGAAGACAAATTCAATACTGCTCTCGGTATGATGCAGGAAGGTCCAGTACTTGCTTTTGTTCTTGAGGGAATTGAAGCGGCTGCCCTTGTTAAGAAAATGGTTGGTCCAACAGAACCAAAATCTGCTGCACCAGGGACTATTCGTGGTGATTACTCATTACTTAGCTTTGCATATGCGGATACTGCGGGGAGTGATGTCTATAATGTGATCCATTGTTCTGGTGATTCTGCAGAAGCAGCTCTTGAAGTTTCACACTGGTTTTCAGAAAGTGAACTTTTTGATTACGAAACCGCACATGAGCAATTTAGAAAGCCTAAAAAAGATAAAAAATAAAAAAAGAAGAAAAAATCTCCATTGTTTAAAAGGCAATAGGAGATTTTTTCTTGCCAGAGTTTTTAAACGTGATATTTAGAGCTGCTGCTCTTGTAAAAAGTTTATGTATTGGTATACTTCAGGTAGGGTTATTTAAGATATTACCTAGAACAATTCGAATATGGGAACCTGTTCATTGTGATCAGTCGCAGCGTGCTGTACTTTCGGGTATAGCGTACTCACTCTGATCACATGCAGTGCCCACCTAGTTTTACGCTAGGGTAATATTCGCTAAATAGCCCTAATAAGAAACCGACACGACCTCGTGTGGGTTTTTAATTTATCCGCACACTCATTTTACAGTATTTATATGTGATAATGAGTGTGCGGGTCTACCTTCATATCTCATAATCGACATACGTGATACCATATATCTATGAACACGAATATCTCTTATGGCTCATATCTCACGAGAACCGCATGTGTGTTAATCCTTATATTTATCTTGAATGGTTTAGCACAGTATTTTAATTGGTACTATATATTCTGGTGGTTCGATATACTCCTCCATTTTCTTGGTGGATATTTTATCGCTATTTTGTTTATTTCTTTGTGTAAACATCCTGTGATTGAAAAATATACGATCAATTGGAGTAAAAGTTTTTGGATTATGTCTACGATTGGTGCGGTTGTGATTGTTGGTTTATTATGGGAATTTTTTGAATGGGGTTTACAGTTCGCTTTTTCAATATCAAATTTGGCAACCATTCCTGATTCTTTGTCTGATCTACTATTTGATACATTAGGTGGTTTAGTATTTTTGTTTCGTGAGTATTTCAAAAAGTGATATACTGTGATCATATGGAATCTTTCAAAAAACTTTCGATAGGATTTTACGGAGGAACTGGTTCGGTCACTGGGGCAAATTTCCTAGTATCATACGGGAATAGTAAATTTCTTGTTGATTGTGGATTATTACAAGGGACCGCTCTTGCTGATAAAGAAAATTGGGATCCGTTTTTATACGATCCTAAACAGATTGAAATACTTTTTATTACACATGCGCATATTGATCATATTGGGCGTATTCCAAAACTCTACGCAGAGGGTTTTCGTGGGAGAATTATTTCAACCGACGCAACACGTGATTTGGCGAGCGTTATGCTTGCCGATACAGTTCAAATTTTAGGAAAATCAGATGATTATAATTTATCAAAGATATACACAACTGCCGCGATTTCAGAAATCAGTAAATTATGGGAGGGGTTTTCATATCACACTTCTGTTCATGTTAAAGATAATTTCAATGTCATTTTTAAAGATTCAGGACATATATTAGGTTCCGCTATGCTTGAAATGAGAGTGGAAGGAAAAATCATCATTTTTACAGGGGATTTAGGTAATTCTCCATCACCGCTTTTACGAGACACCGAAGAAATACTCCATGCTGATTACATCATTATGGAATCCGTCTATGGTGATCGTAACCATGAACATAGAGATGAGCGAAAAGATAGGCTTATTCAGGTAATAGAAGATAATTATAGAAGAAAAGGAACACTCATTATCCCAACATTTTCGCTTGAACGAACCCAAGAACTTCTTTTTGAAATAAACGATCTTGTTGAGCATAAACGTATTTCTTCACAGCCCATATTTCTTGATTCACCGTTAGGTATTCATTTAACTGATGTGTTTAAAAAGTATGTTCGGTATTTTAATGATACGGCTCAAGCCGTTTTTAAATCAGATAAAGATCTTTTTTCTTTTCCCGGGCTCCAAGTAACACTCGAGACCGAGGAGTCAAAACATATCCTGAGCGCACCAAATCCAAAGATAATTATTGCTGGTTCAGGGATGTCAAATGGTGGACGTATTATCCATCATGAAAGAAGTTATTTACCAGATCCAAACAATACTATTTTACTCGCAGGGTATCAATCAATGGGAACATTGGGTCGTCTTATTGAAGAAGGAGCAAAAGAAGTGACCATACTCAGGGAAGCAGTGCCAGTGCGTGCGCATATTGAAAAGATTTCTGGATATTCTGGACATAAAGATATGGATCATTTGATTGAGTTCGTGGAAAATATTGGTGGAACTATAAAAAAAGTATTCGTGGTAATGGGTGAACCAAAATCATCACTTTTTCTTTCACAACGACTCAGGGATTATGTCGGAGTAGATGCACGTGCGCCAAATTTTGGAGATGTGGCAACTATTAATCTAGATGAGTAATAATCAACAAAAAGAAATAGAGGGTCTCACTGTGGCTTATGCACAGGAATTGCTGCGCACTCATGGGTATAATAGTGTTATTCATACGGACACCCCTTCTCCTTTTCGACAATTTTTAAATGGATTTAAAAATCCTCTTATAGCTATTTTACTTGTTGCTGCGAGCATCTCTTTTTTCTCAGGATCATATATTGGAGCTGTTCTTATTGTTGTAATTATTATTACAAGTTCGATTATAAATTTTTTTGTATCTCAAAAATCAGAACATGCGATTGAAGCATTACTCAAAAGGGTTGCACCGACAACAATAGTTATTCGTGATTCAAAAAGAATTTCTATTCCTGTTCGAGAAGTTGTTCCGGGAGATATTGTCTATGTTGAATCAGGTAATGTTATCCCCGCAGACGGTGTGGTTATTTCAGGAAATGATTTTTTTGTGAATGAGGCGGGACTTACCGGTGAATCTTTTCCTAATGAGAAATATGAGAAGGATATGGTGTATTTGGGTACTGGTGTAGTTACTGGAAATGCGTTATTAAAAATTAAGGTAACCGGCAAGAAAACAAAATTCAGCTCTATCACTAAAATGCTCCAAGCACCGACCGGAGAAAATGAATTTGAAAAAGGAATTAGTTCTTTTTCTCGACTGATTGCAAAAATAGTGCTCGGCATGTCCGTTGTAGTATTTTTTGCTGGATTTATTATCCATGGTGACGCAGTGAATTCATTTTTGTTCGCTGCAGCACTTGCTGTTGGATTGACTCCCGAACTATTACCCATGATTGTTGCGCTCAATGTTTCTCGTGCATCAATCCGAATGTCGCATCGAGGTGTGCTCGTCAAACGACTCTCAGCAGTTGAGAGTTTTGGCAGTATGGATATTCTGTGTACCGACAAGACAGGGACACTAACAGAAGACCATGTGTCAGTTATTGAGTGTGTTGATGTGCGGGGAAATCATTCTGATCACGTAGTACTTCTCGGCTTCCTTTCGAGTTCATATCATACTGGACAACGGGGAATTCTTGATGATGCGATTAAATCATATAGAGTAATTGATATTTCATCGTATAAAAAAGTAGAAGAACTCCCATTTGATTTTACTCGTCGTCGTGATTCTATTGTGGTTGGGAGAGGTGATACGTACAGAGTTATAACTAAAGGTGCACCTGAATTAATTTTTCCGGTTTGTCGATTGACTGATGAAGAAAAATTGATAGCAGAAAAAACTTTCTTGAAACTATCTGGTGACGGGTATCGGGTACTTGCAGTTGCAACAAAATCTGTAGCAGGACAAGAACAATATGATCATACTATTGAGAATAATTTGATTCTTGTTGGGTATATTGCTTTTATTGATCCACCGAAACAAGGGGTGCGAGAAACTCTTGCGCGACTCGCTGGACTTGGTATAACCGTCAAGGTTATTACTGGAGATCATATATTGGTTGCGAAGAAGATATGTCGCGAGGTTGGTATATCAGATGTGTATGCGCTTGATGGAGTTGAAATTGCAGATATGTCAGACGATGAGCTCATGTATGAAGCAGAACGAGTATCTATTTTTGCACGTGTTGATCCGTCTCAGAAAAATCGAATCATCACACTTCTTCAAAAAAGGGGACATGTGGTTGGGTATATGGGTGATGGTATTAATGATGCTCCATCACTTCGCACTGCGGATGTTGGTATATCGGTTGAAAATGGTGTGGATGTTGCAAAAGAATCTGCTGATATTGTCTTAGTTAAAAAAGGTTTGGAAGATCTTGTTGAAGGAGTGCGAGAAGGGAGACATACGTTTGCAAATACGATCAAATATATCACTATGGCAGTGAGTTCTAGTTTTGGAAATGTCTTTTCAATGACCGGTGCATCGTTTGTATTACCGTTTTTACCTATGCTTCCACAACAAGTATTACTCACTAATTTACTCTACGAGTCTGCACAATTTTCACTACCGTTCGATGCTGTTGATCCAGAAGTACTCTCTCGTCCAAAACCATGGAATTTGAAGTTCATAAAAAAATTCATGTTGGTGTTTGGGTCACTCTCATCTATTTTTGATTTCGCAACATTCTTTATTCTCTACGCAGTATTTGATCTTTCTGGTAGTTTTTTTCAAACCGGATGGTTCATTCAATCATTCGCAACACAAATTTTAGTTATATTTTCAATTCGTTCAGCCCATTCAATTTTCCGAGCAGTTAAGCCAAAATTAGCTGTTGTGTGTTCAATGTTTGGTGCATTGATCCTTGCGTGGGGAATCGCACTTTCTTCTATTGGAAAAATATTTGGATTTTCTCCGCTTCCAATTTCTGTTATTTTCACCATTATTGGTATCGCTATTTTATATCTCATCAGTGTTGAAATCGCTAAGTATTTTTTCTACCGCAAAAGTTCCCTGAGGATTTAGAAAATGAGTAAAATTGTGGATAACTTTCTGTATATAAAACTATGTAGTATTTCTGTGTAATTAGCTATTGAGGTGTTCCTAGAGAAACCCTGATTTTACAAGGTAAAATCAGGGTTTCTTACTATAACCTATAACATAGCATCTATAGCTTGTCCCACGCTTGACTTTGTTTTCAGATTAGTATAGTCTAGGAGAACTGTATGAATGAAGCAAATTATCTAAACAACCGGTGGCACAAGTAACCATTATTGGTTTCCTGTTGTCCGCCGGTCTGGCGGATTTTTTGTTCACCCGACCATGCAAAAGCATGGATTAGGGTTTCCCGAATGACTGCTTATTGAAAAATTAATTCTGTCGACTCCACATCTTTTCTTGGACGCATACCGCGTTTGAGAGGGGTCTTTTGAGCGGAGTCAGACAGGCAAGTAATCAAACATTCTGGTGAGGAAGCGGTTCCGATCCAGTCTGTGGTTTTTAAAATTCCTAATAGGAAATAAGAGCATATGGTGGATGCCTTGACTCTAAAAGGCGATGAAGGACGTGGCATGGCTGCGATAAGCTTCGGTAAGGTGCCTAGCAACCGTTATACCCGAAGATCTCCGAATGGGGAAACCCTGTCGAGTAAACCTCGATGATCTCAACGCAAGTTGAGAAGTTAACCCAGGGAAGTGAAACATCTCAGTACCTGGAGGAAAATAAACAAATATGTATTCCCTAAGTAGCGGCGAGCGAAACGGGAGAAGCCCAAACCGACGTAACACACAGCGTGTGCTGCGAGTTGAAAGTTAAAAAGTTATAAAGTTCATAAAGTAAATTCAAAATGCAATTGCATTCGGGTTCACTTTCAACTTTACAAACTTTCTACTTTATAACTTGCACGCAAATTGCGTGTTGCGTCGGGGTTGTAAGGCAACAACGTAGTATTACTAGAAAAGTTACAAAATTCAGTGTTAGGTGAAGTTGCTGGAAAGCGACATCGTAGAAGGTGATAATCCTGTAACCGAAAATACTGAATCTTTTTTGTTGTTGTTCTTGAGTACTTCAAGACACGAATAGCTTGGAGGAATCCGCCAGAACTAACTGGCAAGGCTAAATACTTTTAGAGATCGATAGTGAACTAGTACCGTGAGGGAAAGGTGAAAAGAACCCCGATAAGGGGAGTGAAATAGACCTGAAACCATATGCTTACAAAGAGTCGGAGCGGTGTGCTTGCACACCGTCACGGCGTGCCTATTGAAGAATGAGCCAACGAGTTGATTTGTACTGCAAGCTAAGCGGTGAAAGCCGCCGAGCTACAGGGAAACCGAGTGTTAATAGCGCGATTTCGTAGTACAAATCAGACCCGAAGCCAAGTGAGCTTGCCATGTGCAGGATGAACCCCACCGAAAGGTGGGGGGAGGTCCGAACCGGTTAGCCGTTCAACACTATCGGATGACATGTGGTAAGGAGTGAAAAGCTAATCGAACTTGGTAATAGCTGGTTCTCTCCGAAATAGCTTTAGGGTTAGCGTCGCGTGTTCCTCTTGGGGGTAGAGCACTGGAAGGTTTCGACAGGGAGCAATCTCGCGAAACCTATCAAACTCCGAATACCAAGAGCCATAACGCGGCAGTTAGACTATGGGGGCGAAGCTCCATCAGTCAAAAGGGAAACAGCCCAGATCTCAAGTTAAGGTCCCTAAATCTACGTTAAGTGCAAAATAAGGAGGTGATATTTCTCCGACAATGAGGAAGTTGGCTTAGAAGCAGCCATCTTTTAAAGAAAGCGTAACAGCTCACTCATCAAGAGATTTCGCACCGCAAATAATCGGGGCTAAATGTAGTACCGAATCTGAGGATTTGCAATTTCTTCGGAAGTTGTAAGTGGTAGGAGAGTATTCCAATCTGCTGTGAAGGCAAAGGGGTGACCCATGCTGGAGCGATTGGAAGTAAGAATGTTGGCACAAGTAACCGCAATGCGGGTGAGATCCCCGCACGCCGAAAGATCAAGGTTTCCTTGGCAATGATAATCAACCAAGGGTTAGTCGGTCCTAAGTGAATGGCGAAAGCTGGACGCGATGGATGCATGGTTAATATTCCATGACTTCTTGTTTATGCGATGAAAGGACGGAGTGCTGTATGATATGCACATTATTGGATTTGTGTTTGTGCCGTGAGGATGATTTGGAGGAAAATCCCCAAGTCACAGTCCAAGCGGAGCATAAAATTCCTGGTTCGCCAGGGAGGATATATCAAAGCGCGCTTCCGAGAAAATTTTCTAAGCTTAATAAACAAGAAACCGTACCGCAAACCGACACAGGTGATCAGGTCGAGTAGACCAAGGCGAACGAGTGAGAGGTCCCCAAGGAACTCGGCAAAAAAGCAGCCGTAACTTCGGAATAAGGCTTGCCCCCCACTACTTTGGATAGTTCCAAAGAGTGGGAGAGTTTAATGAGTGGGATATAAAATAAGTGAATCGAGACAAAAAAAAGACACACAGAAACAAAAGACTCTCCATTTCTTCATGATAGAAATATCTAAAGTAGTGGGGGGCCGCAGCGAAAGTTTCTCTGGCAACTGTTTACCAAAAACACAGCTCCCTGCGAACTCGTAAGAGGATGTATAGGGGGTGACACCTGACCAATGCGAGAAGGTCAACCAGTGGTGGTCCGTAGCACAAGGTAGTTATAAAGTAGAAAGTTATAAAGTTCATAAAGTAAATTCAAAATGCAATTGCATTCGAGTCTACTTTCAACTTTAAAACTTTAAAACTTTTGACTCTCTTGTGCTACGGGCTGGCCGTTGTAAGCCCTCGTGAATGTCGGCAATAACTATAATTGTCCTAAGGTAGCGAAATTCCTTGTCTGGTAAGTTCAGACGCGCACGAATGGTGTAATGACTGGAGAACTGTCTCGGGGACTTGCTCGGTGAAAATACAGTACCGGTGAAGATGCCGGTTACCTGCAGTTAGACGAAAAGACCCCGGAAGCTTTACTGCAACTTGATATTGAGCTTGTTGTTGTGCTGCGTAGCATAGATGGGAGACTTTGAGACATTCCTTTCGGGGAATGTGGAGTCGTCAGTGAAATACCATTCTGCACGATGGCAAGTTCTAATCCCTGCAGACAAAAATGCAGAGAGACAGTATCTGGTGGGTAGTTTTACTGGGGCGGTACCCTCCTAAAGAGTAACGGAGGGGTTTATTAAGGTCAGCTAGGCGCGAATGGAAACCGTGCCGATAGTGCAATGGCATAAGCTGGCTTAACTGTAAGGCGTACATGCCGAGCAGATGGGAAACCAGAACATAGTGAACCGACATTTTCGCATTAGATGCGGATTTAGATTAACGGATAAAAGCTACTCCGGGGATAACAGGCTAGTTGTGCCTAAGAGTTCATATCGACGGCACAGTTCGGCACCTTAACATATCGGGGTGCGTTGGAAGTAATTCCATAGCAACAAATTTATAATCGTCTTTAAATAATATATTAAATAGAAATCTTGGCTTATAACGGTGGAGCCCTGAATTTTTCTACGAAAAAAATTCACGTCGAAAGATTTTTATGACGTAAGTCGTAAAAATTTTCGACGCAGAATAATAATGGAAAAATTTAGGGTAATACCGTGGGAAGTTTGCGCGTAAGAAAGCGATCAATGTATCATCATGATATATGCTGTAAAATTTCATATGAAATTTTAATTACACGTATAACCCTGTAGAGACTTGTCACTGTAATGTGACGAAGTTGTGATTAAAGTAGAATCACAGCTAATACGCCAACGCCTTTCATGATCGAAAGGATGAAGATATAGTCCGATCCTCACAGTAATGTGAGACAAATACGACAGCGATGTCGGCTCAACTTATCCTGGCGGTGGAGAAGCTGCCAAGGGTATGGCTGTTCGCCATTTAAAAAGTTACGCGAGCTGGGTTCAAACCGTCGTGAGACAGGTTGGTCTCCTATCTACTGCAGGCGTTGATTCTTGAGAAGATTTGTTCCTAGTACGAGAGGACCGGAATGAACTGACCTCTGGTGTACCGGCTCTATTGCCAAATGGACCGCCGGGTAGCTATGTCGGGAAGGGATAACCTCTGAAAGCATCTAAGAGGGAAACCCACTTCAAGATTAGGAATCGTTTGAGAAACCTGAGAGATGATCAGGTTGATAGGCTCTAAGTGTACATACCGTAAGGTATTGAGCTGAGGAGTACTAATTGTTCGATTCCTATTAGGAATTTTGAAAATCACAGGATTTGTTTGATTACTGTTCAAATAACCGCACAAAAATGTGTTTTTTGAATGTTTTGTTTTGGTGGTATATCACAAGGGTCACACCTCTTCCCATTCCGAACAGAGAAGTTAAGCCTTGCTGAGCCGATGATAGTTCTTCGGAGCGAAAGTAGGTTGCCGCCAGAACAAAATATTTAAAATCTCTTTGAAAAATCCCTCTTATACTACGAGGTTTTTTTCGTATGTTGTCGCCAGACGATCAGTAGATCGCTCCGTGAGGGACAAAAATATTTAAAATCTCCTTTAAAAGCAAACTCTTAACAGGGTTGTTTCTTAATTTTATAAATAAAAAAACCCGACCAGTATCGGGTTTTTTCTGTATTAAGATACAGAATGTTCTATGTTTTCGAGTTCTGAAAATTTTGTTGAAATAAATTCTTTCAGTATTTCACAATCTTCTTTTACCTGCAGCATGTCTTTTTCACATTCAGTGATGTCCATTTTAGAATCCGCAATAAATCCGATAAATCTCCAATCTGTATCAGTAACCTCACTCTTACTTTCGAGTAATTTTACCCGGATCCCTTCAATTGTTGTATCGGATGTTAGGTCATATTTAGCTAACATTTTTCGCAGTTCTTCAGATGAATTAATGTATCTCTCAATCCGCCACCAGTATGAACCATATTCCATCTGTGTATAGTTGAGCTTGAAGTTTGGGGATTTTTTTAAGATTTCAAAAAAATCACTATACCGATGCCTAAGCATTATGAGATAGCTATTTCGTCCATGTATAATCACTTCATTTTTCGCATTATCTAAAATCTCAGTATGTATTAGAAGAAGTAAATTATTTCTTCGTGCTAATTCATGTAGAATTTTTCTTTGAATAGGTGGTATTCCTATTGCTGTATTTATATTGTGTGGGCTAAATGATATCGTGGCAACTATCATGAGTAAGAGTGTTATTGCTCCGACTCCCCAGAAAATCCAGGAGGATATGGTGTCGTTTATTAAATATGAAATCAATAAAGATAATGCCCATATTCCGATCCCCATACCAAGTGTCTTAGGTCCATATAATCGCATAGTTGCGTCAGAGAGTACTTCTCTGCATTTTTCCTCTGCCATTTTCATATTGTAAATAATTACGTCTGTCATTATACTAGATAAAAATACACATTTTGTCAATGTGTCCAGAAATTTTCTCCACAGTTCAAATATGGTATCATTGTATTGTATTTGCTTTAGTATTTTTCTACTATTTATGTCCCTTCGGAGACAAACTACCAACTAGTTTATGACTTGGTCACAAAAAAGAAAACTCACATATGGATTCATTTTCTTCTTCCTCCTTTTAGGGATCATTGCACTTATTGTGGTGCCGATTGTTACTCGTGCGCCATCATGTGCTGATGGAAAACAAAATGGCGATGAGAAAGGTATTGATTGTGGCGGATCGTGTGTCTTGTATTGTCCCTCCGAAATAAGTCCAATTATAGTATTATATGCACGATCATTTCCGGTGACTACTTCAACCTATAATGCTGTCGCTTCAATTGAAAATCAAAATGTTCGAGCTATCACGAAAGAGATATCATATATATTCAAACTCTACGATAAAGACAATGTTCTTATTACTGAACGAACAGGGAAGACGTTTATTGGTTCTAATAGTCGTTCAGCAATATTTGAACCCGCACTTCAGGTGGGAAATCGAATTCCGGTATATACTCGTTTTTATTTCACTTCAACTCCCGTATGGCTTCGAGCCACTGATGATCAAATGAAGACATTGGTTCGCGTAGAAAATAAAAAAATAGAATCTCTCGAGACAACACCATTTGTTTCAGCTGAGATTGTTAACACATCTCTTGCGACAGTTTCTCGGACGCCGGTTATTACTGTCGTATCTGATAGTAATGGTAATGCTATTGGTGCAAGCAGGACACTGGTTGATGAATTGCCTCCAGATGGAACAGAGGAGGTATTTTTCACTTGGCAACAACCGTTCGCTGATCAAAATGTTACCGTTGAAATTATTCCCCGTATTAACCCATTTTCTATAATCTGGTAATCGTATGCCACGGACAACATTCTTCTCTCAGATCGATTGGGTACTCGCTATCTGTGTTGTACCGATAATCGCAGCTGGTCTTATTACCATGAAATCTTTTGGTGTTGAAGAGGGTTTGGGTGTTTTTGGGAAACAATTGATTTGGGTTGTTGTTGGGTTTGGTATATTTTTTATTTTTTCAAAAATAGATTTCCGTTTCTTGAAACGCACAGATGTTGTTGTAACCCTCTTCGCTTTTTTTTGTGGGTTGCTTTTATTGTTGTTTATCCTTGGACATACCGCAAAAGGCGCACAGAGTTGGTTTGATTTTGGTGGTTTTTCTTTTCAACCATCCGATATGATGAAAATAGTCGTGATTATTATTTTGGCAAAATATTTTTCACGACGCCATGTAGAAATTGCCCACATGAAGCATATTTTTATTTCAGCATTGTACGCGTTCATCCCTTTTACCTTAGTATTTCTTCAACCAGATTTTGGGTCGGCGATTATTATACTTTTTATTTGGTTTGGTATGGCACTTATCTCTGGGATTTCTCGGAAACACTTGATTGTTGTTTGTATGCTCGGTCTCGTAGCTTTTGGTTCATTGTGGTTGTTTGTATTCCAACCATACCAAAAAGCACGTATACTTAATTTTGTACATCCACTTAGAGATATCAGGGGGACAGGATATAATGCATATCAGTCAGTGATTGCAGTTGGGTCAGGTGAATTTTTAGGAAAAGGTATTGGTCACGGTACGCAATCACATTTACAATTTCTTCCTGAGTACGAAACAGACTTTATTTTTGCTGCTTTTGCAGAAGAATGGGGATTTCTCGGTGCAATTCTTCTTCTTATTTTTTACGCGGTATTATTATGGCGAGTACTTGATACCGCACTGCACGGTTCATCCAATTTTGAGATACTTTTTGGTGTTGGATTTGCGATATTTATTATGAGTCACATTCTTATTAATATTGGTATGAACATTGGACTTATGCCGGTGACAGGTATTACTCTGCCGTTTATGAGTTATGGTGGGTCACATCTAGTTGCAGAGTTTATGGCATTAGGTATTCTTTCTAGTATGCGTAGTTATTCGCGTGCTGTGCACCGAGACGATCTCAGGCATGAATTTGTCGGGTATTAATATATGTCTATTAATCATCAATTATTTTTAACACTCGCAAATCTTGTGCATCGCAATGATATTTTTGATATCGTTGTGCATTTTTTTGCAGTGTACTTTCCGTACCTTGTCATTGTCAGTGCTGTTATATTTGTTTTGTATCATCATCATGGGGATAAAAATACCCCAGTCTTTCAAAATGTAAAAAATCATTTCAGAGAGAGTATTGTTTTTACTGTTGCAACAATGCTTACATGGGGATTGGTGATTCTTTTGAAGGATTTGATTGCGTCTCCTCGGCCGTATCTTGTTTTTGAAAATTTTACCCCTCTTTTTCCGTACGGTGCATACGATTCATTTCCGTCAGGGCATGCAGGACTTTTTGGAGCAATTTCCGGAGCCATGTATGTGTTTCATAAGAAGACTGGGTTGATATTTTTACTGGGCGCTCTTTTGATTGGAATTGCTCGTATTATTGCTGGTGTACATTTTCCTCTGGATATATTGGTAGGTCTCGGTATAGGTTTTTTTGGGGTCCAATTGGTATACAGATTTTTCAGAAAATAATATTGCAAATACTGTGTAAACAGAGTACTATGGGACCATTATTCGGTTAGATTTTTTATATGATTAAAACACGACTTATTGCACTTAGTATCATCTTTATTGGAGTATTGTTTGGCTGGTTTATTGCTTCGTCACAAGGACTCTTTCCTTCGTCATGGGCAAGTCGGTTTCCATTTAAATTGGGTCTTGATCTCTCAGGCGGAACACACCTGGTATATCACGCAGATGTGTCTCAGGTTGCATCAGGAGAGATAAATGACTCAATGAATTCACTTAGGGATGTTATTGAACGCAGAGTGAATTTGTTTGGTGTTTCAGAACCACTTGTTCAAGTGGAACATGGTGGTATTGGGACCAATGGTGAAGAACGACTACTCGTTGATCTTCCTGGTGTTACCGATATTAGTCAGGCAGTTGAGATGATTGGCCAAACACCGCTCCTCGAATTCAAAATAGAAAAGAAAGATTTCAAAATTCCAGAAACAATCATAGCAGATTTTTCTGTTGTTGATATGTATAGTGTAACAGAACTTACTGGACGATATCTTGATAAAGCAATACTTGAATTTGATCCGAATACTCAAAAGCCGATGGTCTCCCTCCAATTCGATACTGAAGGATCAAAACTATTTGAAGAAATAACTCGAGCTAACGTCGGGAAGACAGTTGCAATCTTTCTTGATGGCGCACCGATTTCAACTCCGGTGGTCAACGAAGCAATTTCTGGTGGAAAAGCAGTTATTTCTGGTAGTTTCACTCCCGAAGAAGCGAAGATTTTAGTGGGACGATTAAATTCTGGTGCACTTCCTGTCCCGATTGAACTCATCTCAACACAAACAATCGGAGCATCACTCGGTGGGCAAGCAGTTGATCGTGGAATACAAGCTGCACTTGTCGGATTTATTGCTGTAGTCCTATTCCTTATTTTTTGGTATCGTCTACCTGGTTTTGTTGCGGTTATGTCGCTTTGTTTCTATATCCTCGTAGTACTCTCAATATTTAAACTTATCCCAGTAACACTTACTGCGGCAGGTATTGCGGGATTTATTATCTCCATTGGTTTGGCTGTTGATGCGAATGTCCTTATTAATGAACGTATCAAGGAAGAACTTAGGTCTGGAAAAAGTATTAAAGAAGCGATTGAGCTTGGTTTTGATCGCGCGTGGACATCTATTAGAGATTCAAATACATCAAGTATAATTACTGCAATTATTTTGTATGGATTTGGGACACCGCTTATAAAAGGATTTGCACTTACCTTTTTTATTGGTGTTTTTGTTTCAATGTTTTCTGCTAGTACAATCAGTCGAATATTTATGTCAGCGTTTGGGATTAAGCAGTCGAATAAAATTACCGGATTCTTGTTCGGGTCAGGACTATCTTCCGCCCGCTCAAAAGTCAAATAATCTTGAATTTTACTAAAACCTAGAAACTAAAACCTAATTATATGTTTATCATCAGAAATAAAAAAATATTTATAACTATATCCGTTATTCTCGTTATTGTATCAATTGGACTCATTTCTATTTTTGGTCTTCGTCCAGGTATTGATTTTAAAGGAGGGGCACTCTTACAAGTCGCATATGAGGGTGCTCGTCCAAGTGTTGAAGAGATACAACCACATCTTGTGACTGCACAGATTGGAGAAGTGTTTATTCAGCCATATGGTGAAAAAGAATTCATACTTAAATCTCGAGAATTAACTGATATAGAACGCACTAATCTCATCTCCGCGGTATCCATCAACGGGAATACAGCAACACTCGTCAGCTTCACTTCAATTGGCCCATCTGTTGGACATGAACTCACTAAAAAGGCGGTGACATCTATAATTCTTGTATCACTTGCAATTGTTCTCTTTATTGCATATGCGTTTCGAAAAGTCTCTGAACCGGTTGCATCATGGAAGTACGGTCTTATCGCTATCGGCACCCTTTTACATGATGTCATTATCCCGACGGGAGTATTTGCAGTTATTTCTCATATATATGGGACAGAAATAGATACACTTTTTGTTGTGGCAATACTTACTATTTTAGGACTTTCCATTTCGGACACTATTGTGGTATTCGATCGAATTCGAGAAAATTTGAAAAACAAGAAATATAACACATTTGAAGAAGCGGTAGGGCAGAGTATTAATCAAACATTTACTCGTTCTATCAATACCTCTCTCACTGTTATTATTGTCTTACTTGCACTCGTATTCTTTGGTCCATCTTCAACTCGAGTATTCGCAATGATGCTTACCGCGGGAATGTTTTTCGGAACATATTCAAGTATATTCCTAGCATCTCCACTTTTGGTCTTGGTTGCTGGTGATCCAAAAAATAAATAATTTAAAAAAGCGACACATGTGTCGCTTTTTTGTAATTACTTCTCAGAGAGAATTTTATGGATAGCTTCAACTGTTCCACAAATTGATAAACATCTAGTACTGTCAGAGGTGACACCATCACCTACAAAGACTTTTCCATATAGTATTTTTACTTGTATGTCTGTTCGGTCTCTTTTGACATTAAATGTTGCTATCGTTGAATCATTATGGAACTTAGTTTCAGTACATATCGTGTTTTTGTAATTTTTCTTTGTGATACCTTTTCGGACTTCATTGAAAAATTCTTTACACTTGGTCTCAAATTCTGTGAGCCCTCTTTGTCGGTAAGACTCCATGATGTCCTTTTGTGAAGGAATCGATATTTTAATTTTCGGCATTTTTTACTGGTATGTCTAGCTGTAGAGTATAGATATGTTCGCTTATTGTCAAATATAAATCCCCTCGATAGTGAGGGGATAAACGAATTTAGTTATTGAAGAATGATTGATCGAGTTTTGGGTATTTGTTGAGAATTTTAGGTGATTCATCTACAAATAATTTAGTATTTTCTGCCCAGACGCGGTCATTGGGTATGCACCCCCACAAGAGTTCGCAGATAAAAATATACTGTTGATTTGATAGTTTTTTAGTCATGATAAACGACACATCTATTTTTATAATAGTATTATAAGACAATATTGTCAAGTTGTTCTTGTTATGAGTATGATATACTTGAAGAGTTATAATTAATTTGAATCGCGATAGTATCTAGATTTCTTTTGCCCTTTGGCGGCTTATATGCTAGACACTATGCGTTAACCACTAATCTTATGATGTATCTTTTAATAGCTTTGGCGGTAATTGTCTTCTATGGTATTTTTGCTTACAACGGTTTTATCTCATTAGTTAATCGTACAAAAGAAGCATGGGCTGATATCGAAGTCCAACTCAAGCGTCGTTATGATTTGATTCCAAATCTCGTAAATACTGTTAAGGGCTACGCAACACATGAATCAACTGCATTTGAAAAAGTAACTCAAGCTCGCGCAGCGGCAATGGGTGCAAAGACAGCAGGGGAACATGGAAAAGCGGAGGCAGTTCTCGGACAAGCAATCACCGGACTCTTTGGAATTGCGGAAGCATATCCAGATCTTAAAGCAAATGTGAACTTTCTTGAACTTCAGAGAGAACTTTCTGATACTGAAAATAAAATTCAAGCTGCACGACGATTTTACAACTCAAATGTCCGCGACCTTAATATCAAAGTAGAACAATTTCCAGGGAATATTATTTCTGGAATGTTCAATTTCTCAAAAATGGAATTTTTTGATCTCCCTGACAATGATGTTGCGCAGAACCCTGTTGAGGTGAAATTTTAATCATTATTTAATTATTTCTTAGTGAATATGCAAAACAAAAAATTTATAACAATCGGTGTCATTGCGGTCCTTATACTTATTATCGGTGTGTGGGTTGCAGAATCTTATAATACTCTTGTAAAACAGGACGAGCAGGTAAATAATAAATGGGCGCAAGTGGATACTCAGCTTGAACGCCGCTATGACCTTATTCCAAACCTTGTGAGTACGGTGAAGGGAATTGCAAAACAAGAACAAGAAGTCTTCGGCAAATTGGCCGATGCTCGCATGCGCTATGCTGGAGCAACAACTCCTGAAGCACGTGCTCAAGCAGCAAATGAAACTGAAAGCGCTCTCGGGAGACTCTTGGTTATTGTGGAAAATTATCCAAATCTCCAATCATCTCAAGCATTTCGTGATCTCATGGTATCCCTCGAAGGAAGTGAAAATCGCATAGCTGTTGCTCGTAAGGATTATAATGATGCGGTTACTGCGTTCAATACGAAAGTAAAAACATTTCCAGCAAGTACAGTGGCATCAATGTTTAATTTTGATGCACGCACCTACTTTGAGGTTCGTGAAGAAGCGAAGCAAGTTCCAGTAGTGAATTTCTAATAACATGAAAAGAATTTTTTTAAGTATTCTGACACTCCTCATTTTATCGACAGGCGTTGTTTTGGCGTATCAGAGTCCAGGAAATCCGACAGGATTTGTGAATGATTATACAGAAACTCTTTCCTCTCCAGAAAAATCTGCACTTGAAAACACACTTATCAATTTCCAAAATGAAACAACCAATGAAATCGTTATTGTACTCATCTCGAATCTCTCAGGAGATACAATAGAAAACTTTGTAAACGAACTGTTCAGAGAATGGGGAATTGGGGATGAAGAAAAGAATAATGGCATATTGGTACTTATTGCGAAAGACGAACGCAAGGCTCGTATTGAAGTTGGGTATGGACTCGAGGGTGCTGTTCCGGATATTCTCGCGAAACGAATCCTCGATGACGAAATTCTTTCTCAGGTGAAAAATGGAAATTATTCTACCGGACTTACACAGGGTGTGAATGCACTTATGAGTGCAACAAGAGGAGAATATGTTTCAGCTAATGAAATACAGCCAGTTTCTACTACTGGCTATCTCGTTTCTTTGTTTATATGGATTATTTTTATCATTATTCCGTGGCTTGCTGCTGTATTTGGACGATCAAAATCTTGGTGGATGGGTGGAGTAGTTGGTGGAGTGATTGGGCTTATAAACATTCTTGCTAATTTTTTTAGTGTAGCACTATTTGTGAATATATTTTATGGTCTTGGTTTTGTTGTATTTGGTCTTCTTCTGGATTATATTGTCTCAAAAAATTATAATAAAGCGATTGAATCAGGAAAGTATCCTCCGTGGTGGGCTGGAGGCGGAGGTTTTGGAGGTGGATCAACAGGTTCTGGTGGCGGCGGATTTGGAGGTTTTGGTGGTGGTTCATCCGGCGGCGGTGGAGCTTCAAGTTCGTGGTAGAATATCTGCATGGCAACACTTTACACTCACCAATCTCAAAATATTACCAAGACATGGATTCTGATGTCTGTGTTTTTTGCTGTAGTTGTAGGACTTGGATGGTTCTTTTCATACTACTACCAAAACCCGAGCATTCTTTACTTCTTTGTATTCTTTAGTATTTTCATGAACATTATTTCGTTCTGGTTCTCACACAAGATTGTACT